>CAZLXK010000020.1:0-19150 GCA_964563305.1 uncultured Treponema sp. | reverse complement strand
TTTCATTTTCATAATTCATAATGTAATATTGATATTTAAAATTTGAATTTGTTTGTCTTAGAAAATTAAAAACCGTTTCGTAATCGCAATATGAACCTGAAGGGAATCCTTTTATATTTGAAAAAACAACAATTTGATTATATAAAGCCATAATATGAATTTCTGGCGGAATTTTTTCGATTTGTGATTTAAGTTCGTTCCATTGATTGTTTGATAATTGAATAATTCCTAAACTTTTAGTTGTTTTTAATCCGTCAAAAAGAAAACGCTTTTCAGAATTGTAATGATTATAAATAGGAACGCTTACAATTGTTACGATGGGAATAAAAATTGTTGCTGTTATTAAACCAAGTAATTGAGTTTTTGTTTTCATAGAAAATCCCAAATGCATCTTTCCTTAAAATCTACATTTTTTTTGATTTTTAGGCTGATTTTGAGCATTTTACATTTTAATTTTTAAACTTTTTTACTTGATAAGATTTTCAAAGAAATTTAAATTTTAGGAAAGTTGAAAGTTTTGTTAAGTTTTCATTTCTTAAAATAAATTTAAATTTGCAAAACTTATATTTGTATTCTAAACGAAAATGCGGAAATTTTGTACAAAATTTCCGCAAATTTTATGTTATATTTAAGGAATTTCTAAAACTCAAGCGTAATTGTTGGACTTTGTTAGTGAGCGAAGTAAACTATGACCCGACAATCCTTTTTTATAAGTTGCCTTTAGTTTAATGCCTTTTTTTCAGTTTAAGTTTATTGAGGATTTTTTACGAATTTATAACCCATTCCAAAAACTGTTGTAATGAATTTTGGCTTTGAAGGATCTTCTTCGATTTTTTTTCTCAAACGCTGAATGTAAACGGCAACTGCAGTTAATTCACCAAATTGAGTTTTCCACACATTTGAATAAATTACGTCTGGCGTTAATGCTTGACCTTCGTGTCGAGCCAAATATTCCAAAACTTCATATTCTTTTGTGGAAAGTGGAACTTTTTCTGAACCTTTTTTTAGAACGCAACTGTTGCAGAAAAGTGTGTAAGGTCCAAAAGCGATGGTTTCTTCTACAGAAGCTTCTGTTGTTGCAAGCCGATTTAATCTTGCTTGAACACGTGCGACTAAAACTTTAGGGCTGAATGGTTTTGTAACAAATTCATCTGCACCGCAACCAAGTCCGTTTATAATGTCTTCATCAGCATCGCGAGCAGAAACAATCATTACTGGGATTATTGGTTTATAGTTATCTCTGAATTGTTTTAAGAATTCAAAGCCACTCATTCCTGGAAGATTTAAGTCAAGAATAACTAAATCTGGCAAATAACCTGTTTCTAATTTTTCGAGAGCTTTTTCTGCCGTATCAAGTGATGTGGTCGAAAAACCTGAATTTTCAAGATACATACAAATAAGTTGAGCCATTTCTGGCACATCTTCGATAACAAGAATTTCATTTTTCATAATTATAACATACTATAAAACACTAAAAAAACAACTTATTTTTTTGTTATAATTTATTATAATATTATAAAATATTATAGAAAGACTTTTGTAAAACTCTAAAAAAATAAGTCTTATTGTTTAAGTTTTCTCTGCTAAAAAACAGATTATTTGACAATCTTTTGTTTACTGAAAGATAATTGCGGAAAATGTTTTTCTTGTCTTTGTTTAAGCGTGTGGCGGTGGCGGAAAAGTGAGCATTTTTTAGAATATATAAAGAAATTGTGATATTTGAAAAATACTTGACGTGATTTTTATAAATGTTCATTATAAAATTATGATAAAGGTTACTCGGTTGAACGATAAAATTTATTGGTTAAATCCGCATCAAATTGAAAGTATGGAATTAAAACCTGACCTTACAATAACTATGCTTTCTGGAAAAACTATTGTTGTAAAAGAAAAACCTGAAGAGATTATAGAACGAATTATAGAATATAGAAAAAAATTGCTGACTAATGCTCAAGAATTTTAAAAATCAGCAAGATATAAAATCTTTGTATAAAATTATCAAAAAATAATGTATAATATTTTTTATGTTTTCTAAAATCGGAATGTTTGGGAGGATTTTTTATAAATGGATATAGCAACAATAATTGGAGTTATTGGCGGAATTGCTATGACTGTTCTTGGCGTTATTTCCGGTGGCTCTAATATTATGGGTATTATTGATATTCCATCAGTTTTTATTACCGTTGGTGGTTCTTATGCAGCAATTTTTGTTTCTTCGCCTTTAAATGAAGCTTTGGGAATTTTCAAAATCATAGGAAGAACTTTTAAAACTTACAATTATGGTGAAAAAAATACTGTTCAACAAATGGTTTCTTTAAGTGAACGTGCCCGCCGTGAAGGAATTCTTGCGCTAGAAGAAAGTATTGATGAACTTGAAGATCCTTTTATGAAAGAAGGTTTGCGTCTTATGGTCGACGGTAATGATGCAAGTGCTATAAAAGTAATTCTTGAAAACGAAATGGCTCAAGCAGAAGCTAGACATATGGAATGGGCAGGGGTTTTAAATCAATGGGCAGGTTATGCTCCTGGTTGGGGAATGTTGGGAACAGTTATTGGTCTTATTGGTATGTTGCGTAACTTGGAAGATAAGAGTTCGCTTGGTCCTAATATGGCGGTTGCTTTGGTTACAACATTGTATGGTTCTATGCTTGCAAACTGGCTTTTGGCTCCTTTAGCAACAAAATTGATTGCACAGAATAATAAAGAGATGAATGTAAAACAAATGGTTCTTGAAGGAATCCTTTCAATTCAAGCGGGAGACAATCCTCGAATTCTTGGTCAAAAATTATTGACTTATCTTAGCCCAAAAGATAGAAAGTCAATCGAAGCAGAAATTCTAAAAGATTAGTTTGGAGAATCAATAAATGGCAAGAAGTAAAAGAGAGCCAGCAAAACCATCAACTGCATGGCAAGGTACTTACGGCGATATGATTACGCTAATGCTGTGCTTCTTTGTTATGCTTTATGATCCTTCTGAATCAGATGCTGTTCAAATGGCTGCGTTGTCGGCTTCAATTTCAAATAATAATACTGGCGGAGGAATTTCTTTAAGTCCAGGAAGTCTTGCGGATTTAGGAAATGTTGTAAGTTCTTTACCGTCGCTAGAAAAAGGAAGAGCTTTAGGACCTGCATTTAAAAAAGCCGTTAGCAGTTTTGCTCCAGAAATAAAGTCAAATAAAGTTACAATTACAAGCGATGAACGCGGAATCGTTATTTCTCTTGCGTCAGATGCATTTTTTGAAAAAGGAAGTGCGGAACTTAATCTCGAAAATTCAAGAGAAACTCTCCTTCGCCTAGCACAATTTTTTTCTTTAGACGAAGTTCGGGGAAGAAGATGGCGAATTGAAGGTCATACTGATTCTACTCCAGTGGATCCTTCTAGCGAATTTCCAAGTAACTGGGAACTTTCTGCCGCTCGTGCAGCAAATGTTTTGCATTATCTTTCAGATTTTGGAGTTGATGAACAACAGTTTTCAATCGCTGGTTATGCAGATACTCGACCAAAATTCAGCAATGATACAGAAGAAGGAAGAGCATATAATCGTCGTGTTGATGTTATAATTCTTGATGAAGGACATTTTTGATGTTAAAATTTAAAGAATTTAAAAATTTGTGCAAATAAATCGAACTTTTAATGCTTAAAATTTATTAAATTTAAAAATAAAAAAGCCGATAACGAAAGTAAGAATATTTAAATTTTTTTAATTTATAAAATTTATAAAAAGGAGGATTTTATGGCAGACGAAGATGCAGGCAACTTAGGCGACGATGGCGACATTGGAGAAACATCCGGAAAAAAAAGTGGCAGAAAAGGCGTTATTCCTCAGATTTTAAAATTTGTATTGATTGGCGTTGCTGCTATAATTCTCATTGTGACAATAGTTTTTATTACAACTTTGATTATAAATAGAGGTGGAAGATCTCAAACAAATATTCCTATAAGTGAAGAATATACAACTAAACGAGAATCTTATGATTGGTATACATCTCTTGATCAAATTCGAACTTCAACAAGCGATCCAATTCCTGCAAGCGTAAGCGTTACAATCGTACTTGGTTACAAAAAAGATGATAAAGCTGCTTCAACAGAAATTACAGAACGACGTATTGAAATTATTGATTTTTTGAGACGTTATTTTTCGGAAAAAACTGTAGAAGAGTTAAGACCACAAAACGAAGATGTTTTAAGACAACAAATTCGTGATCAAATAAATGATGATATTCTTAGCAATTCAAGAATAAAAGATGTACGATTTACTGCAAAAGATGTAATTCAGCAATAAGTTTGTAAAATGCAGTTAGGATGGATATAAGAAATGAATGAAGTTTTGTCACAAGACGAAATTGACCAACTTCTCCAAGCAATTAGTTCTGGTGATCAAGAAGCCGATGATTTTAAACCCGTAAGCGACACTCGTCGTATAAAAATATACGATTTTAGGCGTCCAGATAAGTTTTCAAAAGAACAAATTCGTACAGTTTCAAATATGCATGAAACTTTTGCACGTTTAACTACAACAAGTCTTTCAGCACAGTTGCGAACGCTTGTTCATTGCCACGTTGCTTCAGTAGATCAGTTGACTTATGAAGAGTTTATCCGTTCTATTCCAACTCCAACAACTTTGGCTGTAATAAATATGGATCCTTTAAAAGGAAACGCAGTTCTTGAAATTGCTCCAGAAATCACATTTATAATTATTGACCGTTTGTTCGGTGGTTCAGGTGATGTAGGGCAGAAAGTTCAGCGAGATTTAACTGATATTGAACAGTCGGTAATGGAAGGAATTATTGTTAGAATTCTTGCGAATATGCGAGAAGCTTGGACTCAAGTAATTGATTTGCGTCCTCGTTTGCAGCAGATTGAAACAAATCCTCAGTTTGCACAAATTGTTCCGCCTTCAGAAATGGTTATTCTTGTAACTTTGGAAATCAAAATCAATGAAGAAGCAGGAATGATGAACATTTGTATTCCTTATATTGCTATTGAACCAATCGTTTCAAAACTTTCTTCACAATTTTGGTTTAGTTCAGTAAGGAGAAGTTCTTCAACTCAATATTTGGGAACTTTAAAAGAAAAACTTTCTGATGTTGAAATGGAACTTGTTGCTGAAATTGGTTCTATAAATGTTCCGATTCGCGATGTATTAAATCTTAGAGTTGGAGATGTTGTTCGCTTAAATTCGATTCGAGTTGGCGAGCCTTTAACTTTGAGCGTTGGAAATAAAAAGAAATTTCATTGTCAGCCGGGCGTTGTTGGCAAAAAAATGGCAGTTCAAATTATAGATAAAATTGAAGAAAAAGAAACTGAAGATTTTGAAGAATTGAGTCCAGAAGGAGAAGAAGTATGAGTGAAGGATCTATTTCACAAGAAGAAATTGATGCATTGTTATCTGGCGTTGATATGGGAGCACTTGGCGGAAATGGTTCGTTTTCAAATGTTCCTAATTCAAAAATTGATATACAAACTTTATTAAAATTTGCGAATACAATGAAAGATAAACTTGCAAATATTCTTTCAAGTATGACTCAAAAAGATGCTAGTTCAGATGGTCCAACTGTAGAAGATTTAGGTCGTGACCAATTGCTTGCAAAGTTGCCAGAAGTTGTAATTTCTGTTCTTGCTGATTTTTCTGCTGGACTTTCAGGCGATCATCTTTTCCTTATGTCTACAGAATTTGCAACTAAACTTGTTTCATTAATAAATCAAGAAGAAAATCCAGCCCTTGATGATATGTCGCTTTCTGTAATTACAGAAATAATTTCTCAGTTTTCAGGAAATGAAATTACTGAATTAAGTGCTACGGGAAAATTGCCAGGTTTAGCAAATCAACCGCCAGAAGCCGTAAATCAGCCAAAAGCAATGGTTAGAATGCCTCAAGGAAATTTCGCTTTGTTTACATATCCTGTAACTTTAAATGGCGAAACTTTTACTTTATGGGAAGCGGTGAGTGGTCCAGTTGCTGAAGGAATGGCAAAAGCTTTAGGTGGTGGCGAAACTCAAACTTCTACACAAAATTTCACTCAGCAACCAATGATGGGTGCTCAAAATGCAAATCCAATGCAAGAAATGAATTCTATGCAACAGCAAATGATGAACGGAATGGGAGGAATGCAACAACCTATGATGAACAACGGCATGGGAATGCAACAACAAATGATGAACGGAATGAATATGAATTCTATGCCAATGCAAAACATGGGAATGATGAATATGAATATGGGAATGCAGCAACAGCCACCAAATGTTCAGCCATTGCAGTTTCCAAATTTGCAACAAAGTTTAAACGCGAGCGAACAAGGAAATATCAGTCTTATCATGGACGTTTACATGGAAATGACTGTAGAACTTGGACGCACTAAAAAAACCATAAAAGATATTCTTGGACTTGGAGAGGGAACAATTATTGAACTTGATAAACTTGCCGGCGAACCTGTTGATATTTTAGTAAATCATAAACCAATCGCAAAAGGCGAAGTTGTAGTTATTGATGAAAACTTTGGTGTTCGTGTTACTGAAATTTTGCCAGCGATTGAACATGTAACTTCTTCGGTATAAATTAAAAATTTTTGAAGGGTGGGGAAAATTTTGAAAATCTCATTTTGTAAAAAAACGCTTAGCATTTTTGTTTTTACATTGTTTTTTGTGAATACTTTTATTTTTGCACAAAATTCTCAATCAAGCATTTCAAACACAAATTCTAATTCGCAAAGTTTAGAATCACAAAATCCTCAAAGTCAACAAAATCAAGAACAAAATCAAATTGACGAATCACAAATCACACTTGATTCAGCAAATCAAAATCTTTCAGAAACTTCAGAATCAAACATTCAGCTTAATTTTAACAATCAAAATCAAAATCAGCTTAGAACTTCAAGCGGCGTTTGGATTTTTATAAGAATGATTTTGGTTTTAGCACTTATAATTTTTTTAATTTGGTTCATTTTTAAGATGATAAAAAAAAGTGCTTCTGGAAAAAACGAGGAAGATCCTTTTCTTAGAAAAGTTGCTTCAATCACTTTAAGTCCTGGAAAATCAGTGCAAATTGTTACGTTGATTGACAAAGCGTTTGTGCTTGGCGTTTCTGATAATGGCGTAAATCTTTTAAGTAATATAGATGATGTTCAGTTAATAAATGCTTTAAATCTTTATGCTGATAAAACTCAAAGTACACAAAAACCTAAAAATTTTGGCGAAATACTTGGACTTTTTATGGGAAAAAAATCTGAAAGTCAAAATCAAAAATCACAAAGTAAAAAATCTTCTGCATCTTTTTCTGATTTTATGAAATTTTTTAAGGGTGAAAATCCTAAAAAAAATATGCTTGATGAAGAAACTTCCGCTTTAATTAATTCTCTAAAAAATCAAAGGTTAAACACAGAAGATTCTGAATCAGAAAATTTAGAAGAATAATAAATATAAAAGGAATTTTTAATGTAAATGAAAAAAATTAATTTGTTTATAAAAAAATATATACCAAAATTATTTCTTGTAATGGGAATTTTAACGTTTTGTATTTTAGGTGCAAGTGCTCAAAGTAATCAAAATCAGACGTTTCCTGAAGGTTCTACGCAAGGAAATACTCAAATGTCAGAAGATATTACTGGCATTGATTTTCCAAACATAACTTTTAGTGCAACTGCTCCAAGAACTGGACAAGAAGTTGCGTTTAGTATTCAACTTTTGCTTTTATTAACGCTTTTAACGCTTGCTCCAAGTTTATTAATTTTAGTTACTTGTTTTTTGCGATTTTCGATTGTTTTGGATTTTATAAAACGTGCACTTTCTTTGCAACAAGTTCCGCCAACTGCAGTTTTAAATGGAATTGCATTGTTTATGACATTGTTTTGTATGTGGCCAACTTTTAAGCAAATTTATGATGATTCTTTTAAACCTTTGTCAAATAACGAAATTACGCTTGAAGAAGCTTATCAAAAAGCCGAAGCTCCAATCAGAATGTTTATGTACGTTCAAATGTCTGATGACGTAAGTTATATTGGAACTTTTATGAAAATGGCAAAAATGGATCAGCCAAATACGCTCGCTGATGTTCCAACTTATATTTTAGTTCCGTCTTATATTTTGCACGAACTTACGGTTGCTTTTAAGATTGGAGTTTTGTTGTATATTCCGTTTATTGTAATTGATATGGTTGTAGCAAGCATTCTTATGAGTATGGGAATGATGATGTTGCCACCAGTTCAAATTTCTATGCCATTTAAACTTATGCTTTTTGTTTTAGTTGATGGTTGGGGACTTTTAACTAATCAACTTTTCCAAAGCGTTATTAAATAGTTGTAAAACTAGTTGCAAAAAATAAGGATGTGATTTATGGGAATCAATTTGATTCAATACATTGTTCAGCAAGGAATTTGGCAAGTTTTTAAACTTTGTGCTCCAATTTTAGGTGCAGCCTTGATTGTTGGATTGATAATTGCAATTTTTCAAGCAACAACTTCTATTCAAGAACAAACTTTAACTTTTCTTCCTAAACTTTTAATCATTCTTTTACTAATCGCACTTTTAATCGCACCAATGTATAATTCTTTAGCAGAATATTTTGTAAATATAATAAATTTAATTCCTAATATGGCAAAATAATTATGACAAAATAAAATTTTTGATAAATCTGAAAAATCAGAAAAAATCAGCGTAATAAATCGGAGTAAATAGATAATGTTAGAAAATATTGTTCATAGTGCCCCAATGTTTCTTCTTGTTGCAGTTAGGTGCTTGACCACAATGCTTTTTATGCCTTTACTTTCTTCGCGAACTGTTCACAGAAGAGTAAAAGTTGCTTTGGCATTCTACATGGCTTATTTTATATTTCCTCAAATATCTTTTACTTCTGGTCCTTTTGCTCCTTACACAAAATACATTTCTCCAACTGGAAACTTTAATTTAGATTATATTTTTCTTTTGATTGGCGAAGGAATGATTGGAGCAATTTTAGGTTTTTTTGTGCAGATTATTTTTGCGGCGTTTAGCACTGCCGGACAATTTTTTGCATTTCAAATGGGATTTAGTGCGAGTGAAGTTTACGACGCTTTAAGTCAAGTTGAAAATCCTCTTATGGGACAATTTTTGAACTTTGTTGCAATGCTGATTTTTTTACAAAATCATTGGTTTCAAAAGATTTTTTTAAGCGGATTAGTTTCAAGTTTTAGCACATTAAATGCTTTTTCAATTATTGAACATAGCGACACAATGGCACTTTTTATGATGTCATCTTTAACTCATCTTTTTAGAAACGCTTTAATCATCGCTTTACCAATTATGGGAACTTTGTTTTTAATAAATGTAACGATGGGAATTCTTTCAAAAGCGGCACCTCAAATGAATTTACTTTCAGAAGGTTTCCCAATTTTAATACTTACTGCATTTTTGGTGATTTTTTTACTGTTGCCTTATTTATGCGAGTATTTTGAGCAAAGTTTTAATTATAGTTTTGAAACTTTAGGTCAATTATTTGCTGAACTAAAGCAAGGAGCAAGCCAATGAGTAAACTTGATTTGCAATGGTTTGCTGACGAAGCGGCGGATAGAGAATCAAAAACTGAGGAACCATCAGAATATAAACTTCAAAAAGCTCGCGAAGAAGGAAATATTGCCAAAAGTCAAGAACTTAACGGAACAATAGTTTACATTGTGGCGAGCAT
This sequence comes from uncultured Treponema sp., assembly GCA_964563305.1. Taxonomy (GTDB): domain Bacteria; phylum Spirochaetota; class Spirochaetia; order Treponematales; family Treponemataceae; genus Treponema_D. The sequence continues at coordinate 9,494 of CAZLXK010000020.1, read as the reverse complement.
AGTTTTAATTATTATGGCTCCATTTATTTCAAAAAAATGTCAAGAAGTTTTTATTTTTTATTTTAGTCACGTTACAGAATCAAATGTTAGCGATTCAAAATTCTTTGTTGCATTTTTAAGATATTTTCTGATGATGGTTTTGCCGATTTCGATTGTTGGAATTGTTGCAGGAATTATTTCAAATTTAATACAAAACAGAGGATTTATTTTTACAACAAAAACAATTCAGCCAAAATTTAGCAAAATTGTTCCAAGATTCGGAAAATATTTTAAAAATACGCTTTTTTCTGTACGCGGATTGTTTAATATTGCAAAATCAATTTTTAAAGTAATATTTATTGGCGTTATTGCGTTTACATTAATTCGCTCTGAAATGCCAGATATTTTAAATTTGCTTCATACTTCTGGACCTTACGTAGCAATGCAACAACTTGGCTGGATGGTTGTAAAGTTGTTGATTTTTACAGGAATTGTGCTTTTAGTTTTTGGAATTTTTGATTATATTGTTCAGCGTTCAGAATTTAGAAAAGAAATGAAAATGACTCCGCAAGAAGTTAAGCAAGAGTTTAAAGAGTTGGAAGGCGATCCTGAAATAAAATCACGAATTGATCAAGCACAAAAAGAAATGATGAGACAAAATCTTCCAAAAGTTGTGGCTGCTTCTGATGTTGTAATTACAAACCCAACTCATTACGCAGTTGCTTTACAATACGACACGCAAATTTCTGATGCTCCGCTGATTGCTGCAAAAGGCGAAGACGTAACTGCACAAACAATCAAAAAAATCGCAAAAGAAAATGATGTTCCGATTGTAGAAAATCAGCCTTTAGCACGTGAACTTTATTTTAATACAGAAGTTGGTCAACTGATTCCTGAAAATTGTATGAGCGTAATTGCAACAATTTATGCACAAATTCATTATGTTGACAAACATTCAAAAGATTTAAAAAACTCTTAAAACTTGTGTTGTTATATTGAATGACGCACTGGGTTTTGGCTCAGAATGGTGCGTTAAGTTTTGCTCATTTAACTTGTTGAAATGATTTTGTTCATATTGATGGTTTCGAGAACCTCAACCACCGCACTTATCCCATAACGCTAATTATTACTATTTCTAGTTAAAACGCCTTTACCATTTTCCAGTTTAAGTTCCCAGTTATCTGGCTCTTCAATTTTAAATTTTTGACAATCATTGTTTGTAAGTGTGTAGTTTTCACCTTCCATAATAATTGGTTTTTCATTTATATCGTTAAACGTTCCCTCTATCTTAAGCATTATAGGTTTTTGTGAATCATTTTCTGTATTGTCAAGAGCCTTTGTTATTTTAATGGACGCATTTTGACTCTCGCTTTTGAAACCTTTTATGTGAACTTTTATTGAAGTATTACTATCGCCTAAATCTATAAAAATTTTTCCGCCAAGTTTTAATATTGCACCGTTATTTGTAGAAGAATCGTCTTTTTGCATATAAATTGGTTCACATTGTAAACTTATGTTATTATATGAAATTTTAGCATTTTCAAGTGTTAAACTTGTTCCTTTAGAAATATAAATTGCTTCTCCATTTCTAGTTTTTCCATAATTTCCAGAACTATTTGTTGTAGCATAATTGTTAGAGAGTGTTGTGGTGCTATTAGGAGATATAATTTTTACTTCAGAATTTTTATTCGCATTAGAATTTGAGTTTGTAACAAAAACCGCTCCACCTTGATAACAAGCATTGTTGTTTTGAAAAGTGTTTGTGTTAAGAGTTACGATTGCTGAAGTTGTGGAACTTGAATCAACATAAAGTGCTCCTCCATTATTAGCATTTGCTGTGTTATTAGAAAAATTTGTGCTTATGCTGTTTATAGTTCCACCTTTTACATAAATTCCGCCGCCATCTTTTGCAGTATTACTTTCTATAGTATTGCCAGTTTCAAGAACAAGATTATTGTTTTCTGTGTATATTCCGCCACCATCGTTGTTTGAATTATTATTTTTAATAGTACAGTTTTTAATAGTTAGGTTCCCATTTTGTTTTTTTATTCCAGCGCCATTATCACTTACATTTCCGCCTGTAATTTCAAGATTTTCAAGAGCTATTTGTGTGCTATTATTTCCGTTAATATTTATTACTCGTCTTCTATTGCTGACATTACCGTTAGCGTTTAATGTTGCTTTTTGGCTTGTAGAACATATTATTTTGAGTTTTAAGGTTTTACTTGTTTCATCTATATTTACAAGATTTTCTCCAGAATTTGCTGTAAAAGTTCCGTCTACGTGAATTGTGTATTGAGATGAACCATCGTTTATAGTTTTTATTTTGTCAACTGCTTTTTGAATTGTGCTAAGTGGATCAAAAAATGTTCCTGTATTATTGTCGTTTCCAGTTTTGCCTTTAAGTTCACCTTGCGGATTTGTTCCAACAACATATAATTCTTTGTTCTTGAAAGTGTTTGTCATATTTTGTGTTACAGAAAAAATTTCTCCTTGAGTGGAACTAGAACTTTGCCATTTGTTTGTAGTAAGTCCAGAAATAACTGTAATTTTTTCAACAGTTTTATAAATAATATTTCCGTCGGAAGAATTTCCGCTAAAAAACTCAAGCTCGCATGTGTAAGTTCCAGCACTCATATTTGTTGTGTTAGTGTTGTCTGATTTTTTAAGATTATCCAGCGTAACTGTTGAGCCTTCAGCATAATTTTGCTCTGTTATTGTGTATTTTGTGTTAGTATTAGAATCTAAAGTAAAAGTCGCTTTTATACTTTTTACGCTAGTTCCGCTTTCTGCTTTTACTTTAAGACTTATATTTCCGTTTCCACGAGTTTTAGAGTCATCCGTAAGTTGCATAGGAATTGAAATATTTTGATTTATTCTAGTTGTTGTTGAAAAATTTTGCGTTGTAGTTCCGCTTAATATTTTGTTTGTTTTTGTTGCATCAGAAAATCCTTCTACGCTTAATGAATAAACGGAATTTCCACTTTTATAAGGAAGTTTTATTAAAAAGTTTCCGCCTTTGTCGCTGTCAGTTTCGGCTGTGTCTTGAATTTTTCCATTTTGACTTGCTGTTATTCTATAATAAAATTTTACGCTCGTTAGATTAGGAAAAGCACTTCTTTGATTTTGTGTGATTTGTGATTGAATTTTATTTTGTAAAGCACCATTTGTTTGAGAAAATATTTCTTGAGTTTCGTTGTCTATAAAAACTTTTCCGCTTATTTCAAAATATTCTGTGTTTTCTCGATTTATAATGTTTGTGCATGAAAAAATCAGTAAACTAAAAAAAATTAATAAAAACACTTGAGGATTTTTTTTATTAAAATACTTTTTCATACTTTTTCCTTTTATTGCTGATTTTAAAAATCTTGCTTATTATTCGCCATCTACTTTTTGATTTTACATTTTTCAAAGTTGACAATTAATTCTTTCTAATAAAATTATAAAGTAAATAAAAGTCTATCCAAGATAATATTTTGTTTTGATTTTTTTACCGATTTTTCGCTGATTTTCGTGGCAAGTTTCCGCTGATTTTCGTGACAAGTTTTCCTCGCAAGTAAAAAAAAACAAAAATAAATTATACATTTACAATATCTTATTTTGTGTTATAATAAATTATTAACACTTTCAGGTGGGTGGGGACCAATGCCAGAAAGACAATCACAAACTAGAAGCATTCTCAATAATTTAGGCAGTATTTTACAAGATAATGCCATTCCAATCGCTGTTATATTAACAGTCGTTATGATTATTCTTCCAATACCAAAATTTTTAATCGATCTTGCGATGGTTGTAAACCTTGCATTGTCTTTTGTAATAATGCTTACAGTTTTATACACAAGAACTCCGGCAAACTTTACATCTTTTCCGCGATTAACTTTACTTATGACAATGTTTGGACTTTCAATAAACGTTGCATCTACAAAGTTAATTTTGCTAGGAAACGGAAATCTTGCTACTCAAAGCGAAATGGTAAAATCTTTTTCTGATATTGTTACAGGAGATAATCTTGTAGTTGGATTCATTGTTTTTATAATAATAATTGTTGTTCAAGTTGTTGTTGTTACAAAAGGTGCTGGTCGTGTTAGTGAAGTTCAAGCACGTTTTACTTTGGATTCTATGAACAACAAAATGTTTGACATTCAAAATGCGGTTCAAGCAGGAGATATTACTGTTGAAGAAGGAGCAAAACGCAAAGAAGCTCTAAGAAAAGAAAACGCTTTTTATTCTTCAATGGACGGTGCTTCAAAATTTGTTAGTGGAAATGTTAAGGCTGGAATTTTTATTACCATAATAAATATTGTTGGTGGCTTAATAACTGGAATGGTTTTTGGCAATATGGATTTTATGAATGCCTTGCAAACTTATACAAAACTTACTATTGGTGATGGTTTGCTTTCTCAAGTTCCGTCTTTAATGCTTTCTTTTGGAACTGGTATTCTTGTTACTGGAAGTTCAAACGAAGATCTTATTGGTGAACAAATCAAAAAAGAATTTTCTTTGGACGGCTCAATTTATATTATTACAGGTTCTATTCTTGTAGTAATGGCGTTAGTTTTCCATAATGGTTCAGCATTTGCTTTAATTCCAATCGGCGGACTTTTGTTGTGGCTAGGAATTGATATGATTCGTAAGAAAAATAAAGTCGAAAATGAAAAAATTGCGAATGAAAAATCTAATTCTAAAAATTCTACAAATAAATCTTCTGCAAAACCAGAAGAAATAAGTCCTCTTGTAAAACTTGATGAACTTTCTCTTGAACTTGGTTACGCATTAATCCCTTTGGTAAGCGATAAAAATGGTGCTGAACTTGTGGAACGCGTAAAAAGTATTCGAAAAGAAGAAGCTCTTGACTTAGGTCTTGTAATTCCTCCAATCAGAATTGTTGATCAAATAACTCTAAAGCCAGAAGAATATTCGTTTAAAATTCGTGGTGTTGAAGTAGGACGCGGAACATTAAAAATGGGTTATCTTATGTGCTTAAATCCAGGAAATGTTCCAGCGGATTCTCAAATTGTCGGCGAAAAAACAAAAGATCCTGCTTATGGATTAGATGCAATTTGGATTCCAAATTCAAAACGTTCTCAAGCCGAAAATGCTGGTTATTCTGTGTTCGACTTGCCAACAATAATTGCAACTCACTTAACCGAAATCATAAAACATAACGCAGCAACTATTTTAAATCGTCAACAAGTAAGTGCCATTATTGAAGAAGTTAAAAAGACAAACGATGTTGTTGTTAATGAAGTTCTTGAAGGTCAAAATAAATTTACTTATGGAGAAATCGAGGCAGTTCTAAAAATTCTTCTTAGCGAACAGGTGAGCATTCAAAATATGGTTACAATTCTTGAAACTATTGGCGATTGTGGAAGAATTGGAATTAGAGATCCTTATGATCTTGCAGAAATGGTAAGGCAAGCCTTAGGTGCACAAATTTGTAGTCAATACAAAGACGAAAATAATGTTTTACATGTTTTGAATTTATCTCAAGCACTTGCACAAAAACTTGTTGATAAAAAAGTTCAAATAATCGGCGGAAAACCAACAGTCGCTTTTAATCTTACTGAAGGCAGAAAATTTATAAATGCTGTAAGTTCAGCGATTGTTGCTGTACGCGATAAAAATTTCATTCCAATTATTTTGTGTCCTGATGAAGCAAGAAATTTAGTAAAATCAGCAATAGAAAGAGAATGTCCAGGCGTAGTTTGTCTTTCTATAAGTGAAGTTCTTGCTGCTGGTCCAGATTTAAAAGTTGAAGCATTAGGAGAAATAAATGAACAATGATTATTCAAAAAATCCTATAATACAAAAAGTTACTGGAGCAACAAGAGACGAATGTATATCAAAAATAATTTCTAAATATGGTTCAAATTATGTTCTCGATGGATATGAAACTGTAAGAAAAGTTGGTTTTTTTGGCATAGGTGAAAAAAGTTATGTTGAGCAAAGTTTTCATGTAGTTAAAAATAATTATGATAAATTAAATAATAGTCGAGGGATTTATGTTCCACTTCAAAATGATTCTCAAAATTCTTTTGTAAATTCTTCTGCAAAAAATGCTTATGGAAATCAAAATATTAATTCGTCATCTTCAACAAATGATTTTCTAAAATCGCAAGCAGAAATGCTAAAGAAACTCGACCCAAATTCTAACATTCAATTAAATCAATTTTCAAAAAAACTCGAAAAAATTCAATCTAAGTTAGAAGAAATTTCTTCTGCAAATGTTTCTAAAGGCGAACATAAAACTATAGAACAAATAAATGAACTTCTTGATGAAAATGGTTTTACACGTTCTTATTCAAAAATGATTGAAACTAAAATTAAGCAAAGTTTTAATCTTGAAGAATTAGATGATTTTGATTTGGTTCAAAAAAAAGTTGTTGATTGGATTGGTGAAAGTATAAAAATTCAAGCGGATGAATATGTTAGACCTCCGCGCGTTATAGTAATTGTAGGTCCTACAGGAGTTGGAAAAACTACAACTGTTGCAAAAATGGCTGCCGAAATTGCAATTTCAGCCAAAAATAATCCAAATATAAAATATAAGCCTGTAATTGAAATGGTTTCTACAGACACAATGCGTGTTGCTGCCGTAGATCAACTTTCTCATTATGGTGACATTATTAACGCAAATGTTGAACAAGCAGAAAATGCGGAACAACTTCAACAAATTTACAATGCTCATTCTTCTTCAATAGATTATATGTTTATTGATACAAGTGGATATAATCCAAATGATTTTGAGCACATTGCAAGTATGCGACGAATTCTTGATGTAAAAAATATGCGAGAAAGTGTATATCTTGCTGTTTTAGCAGACACAAATGTAATAAATTTAGAAAATATTTTGCGTAATTATGAATCTTTCGATTTTAAAAGTGTTATTGTTACAAAATGTGATGAAAGTTTGATTTTTGGAAATATAATCAGCGTTCTTTCTGAAAAGAAAAAATCAATTTCTTTTGTTACAACTGGCCAAGATGTTGTAAATAATATTGAAAAAGCAAGTCCTTTATTTTTCTTAAAAAAGTTAAGAGGTTTTTCGCTCGATATGGAACATCTTGAAGAAAAATTTTCAAATAAACAAGAACAACAAAATCCGCAAATTTTATGGAGTTAAAAAATGGAAGAGCAGGCAAAAGAACTTCGCGTACTTATGGGAAATGGAAAGTTAAAAAATTCATCTGAACATAGTACAAGAATAATTGCAATTACAAGTGGAAAAGGCGGAGTTGGAAAAACTAATATTGCTGTAAATTTAGCTATTGCTTATGCACAAATCGGAAAAAAAGTAATTCTTATTGATGGCGATTTAGGAATGGCAAATGTAAATGTTTTGCTGAATGTTGTTCCTCAATATAATTTGATGCAAGTAATAAATCATCAAAAAACAATGAAAGAGATTATTCTTGACACTGAATGTGGAATAAAATTTATTGCAGGTGCAAACGGATTTTCGCGAATTGCGAATCTTTCAAAAGAAGAATTAGATTATTTTGCAAAGGAATTTTCTTCACTTTCAAACGCAGATATTATTATAATTGATACTGGAGCAGGAATTGCAAATAATGTTTTACAATTTGTTGCTGCTGCTGATGAAGTTTATGTTGTTACAACTCCAGAACCTACAGCAATAACTGACGCTTACGGAATTATAAAAATAATCACAACAGAACTTGTTGATCATCAAATAAACATAAAACTTTTGGTAAATCGAGTTCATTCTGCTGAAGAAGGCAAACGTATTTCTGACAGAATAATTACAATTGTCGGTCAGTTCTTAAATTACAAAGTTGAATATATTGGCTTTATTTATGATGATCCGGTTGTTCAAGCGTCAGTTTTAAGGCAAAAACCTTTTATGCTTGTGAATCCTACTTCAAAACCGGCAGTTTGCTTAAAACATATTGTTGGCAGAATTGAAAAAACGGATCTTGGAACAGACAACGGAGTTTCAAATTTCTTAAAGAAATTTCTTGGTGGCAAAAAAAAATATTAAACACAAGTAAAAAGTCTTGATTTTCTTGTGATTTTTATAAGCGAGGATTTTATGTTTTCTAGTGAATTAAAAAAAGGAGAAAAAGCATGTTTAAGCCAAAGAAAATAATAATTCCGGCTGTTGCAGGCTTTGTTTTATCTTTTTTGATTAGTATAATTTCAATTCATAAATTTCCTCGTTCTTTGCTAAGAGCCGTAATTTTTGGCATTATTTTTGGTCTTCTTGCGTTTTTAATTGATTTTTTGAATTCAAAATTTTTGTCTGTTGATGAAAATGATTCAAATTTTCAAAATTCTCAAAATTCCGCTGAAAAAACTCGTGGCAAAGTTGTTGATTTTACGGTTGATGATGAAAATTTAACTGATGATGACAAAGGGCCTGCTTTTTCAGTTTCTTTAAATAAAATTCCGCTTAATGAAAAAGATAAAAAAGATTCAAAAACAAATTCTGAAAATCAAAAATCACAAAATAATTCTTTTGAAAACTCAAATAATTTTCAAAATCAAACTTCACAAAATCAAACGAATGAAAATTCTTCAAATAATTTAAATTCTTCAGATTCTAATTTAACTTCAAAAGCACAAAATCAAAATTTTTCAAATTCAGAAAATGCAGAAAATAATTCTTCAAATGAAAATTCAAATTTCTCTTCAATAAATTTAGGGAAAAAATTTGAAAGCAAAGATTTTAATGGTAAGATTATAGATGGAAAAAATGAAAATTCATCAAATTTAAATAATGAAAATCAGCAAGAAGAAAATTCTTCGCAAAAATCAGGCTTTGATGAAGAAATTGATAGTCTTCCAGATTTTTCAGATAATATTGATAAAAATTCTGATGGTGAAAATGCTCCAAATGATGATATTATAGAAACTAGTGAATTTGCCCAAGATGGAATGGACGACGCTTATGAAGACACAACTTCTAGCAATGATGCTGCGGCAAGCAATCACGATGCGGCTACAATAGCGAATGCAATAAGAACAGTGCTGAAAAGAGACGAATAATGTGTTATAATAAAAGGGATCAATATGGAAACTATGGAACTTGATGAAAAAGAAGAAGAACAGCTTTGGAGAGAGTACAAAAAAACTAAATCTGTGGCTTTAAGAGAAAAATTTATAAAACAATATATGAATCTTGTAAAATATGTTGCTGGAAAAGTTCATACTGGAATGCCTGATTCTGTTGATTATGAAGATTTAGTTAGTTTTGGAAATTTTGGGCTTCTTGATGCGATTGATAAATATGATCCCGATAAAAATGTAAAATTTAAAACTTATGCAGTTGTTCGTATTCGTGGAGCAATTTTTGATGAACTTAGAGAAATGGATTGGGTTCCTCGTTCTGTAAGGCAAAAATCTCGCGAAATGGAAGATGTAATTGGCGAACTTGAAGCAAGATTGGGACGTTCTGCAAGCGATCAAGAAATTGCACAAGAAATGAATGTAAGTGTTGACGAATATTATAATCTTGTAAATAAAATCAGTGGCACAAGCGTTCTTTCTTTAAA
>CAZLXK010000019.1:3231-19331 GCA_964563305.1 uncultured Treponema sp. | reverse complement strand
AAATATAAAAAATATTATATTTTCTAATCCAGAGCCAGAATTTGGAATTTCTGGAATAAAACTTAAAGAAGGCGAATATTTTTGGAATCTTGGAACTGACGAAAATTCTTTTGTGCAAATTTCTTCTGAACCAAAGCGTTTAATTGTTGTGGGACTTTTGGAAAATGCTCTTTTGATACAACCTTTGGGACGAGCGATTGTGCGAGAAAATATTCCTTACGAGTTTAAATGGAATAGCGTTCAAGATGCGGATTATTACAGAATTGATATTTTTAATTCGTCTTCTGGCGAAAATGTTTATACGAACAATGTTTATGAAACTTCACTTTTTTTAGATATGTTTGCTGATGAAAATTTTGTGGACAAAGCAAATTATCGCTACGAAATTCAAGCACGTTCAAATGCAGTTTCGGGAATTAAAAGTCGGCGAGCAGGAAAAATTTCTGAAGGAAGTTTTAATCTTGTAAAACTTTATCCTATAAGAATTGTTTTTCCTGAAAGGAATACGCATTTTGACGGAGCAGACGCGATCTTAAATCCTCAAAATTTAATTTGGTCTTCTGTGGCAGAATTAAAATCGGCACAAGTTGTAGTTTCAAAAATTGAACAAAATCAAAATCGCGTTGTAATAAAAATTCCTACAGACGAAGAAATGCAAAATCCAAGCGGAATTAAAATTGCGCCAAACCAAATTCTTTTAGACACAGAAGACGGACTTTACGAAGGAATTTATGAAATTGTAGTTTACGCTCAAACGACAGAAGATTTTGATGTTTCAAATACTGACGAAAGATATAAGGGCAGATTTTCTATTGGACCAATTCCGCCGCTTGACGAAGTTTTAAATCTTGAAACTAATCCTAAAAAATTTGACGCTGCGTATTTTATAGAAAACGCAAGTTCTGGTCACATTTTTCTTGATTTATCTTGGGACAAAGTTAAAGACGCAACAAGTTACGAAATCACAATTTATGAAAATCAAGAATCACAATTCATTTTAAAATTTGAAACAAGCGAAAATTTTTTGAGAATAGATTTTTTATCACTTTCCGAAGAGCAAAGACGAAAATTGCAAAACGGAATTTTTAAGTGGAATGTTGATGCTTTAAGACGAGTTGATTCTGATAATGACGGAATTTTAGACAAAGTTTTTCAGCGAAGTCAAAAAGCTCAAGCTCAAGAATTTGAAATTGATGTTCCTAAAATGAAAAAATCCAAAGCGACAGGAGTTTTAAATCCTTATGGCGAAAATTAAATTTTTTCTAGCGTTGCTTTTCTTGCTTTTAGGAAACAAAATTTTTTCTCAATCTCAAAATCGCGAAAATCAAAATACAAATTTTGAAAGCGAAAGTTCACAAGAAAATTTTGAAAATCAATCAGAAAATTTTTTATCAAGCGAAAATCTGTCAGAAAATCTTTTAGAAAATCTTAGTGAACAAACTCAAGAATATGACGAATCAAAAGTTAAAGAATCTTGGCAAATTTTAAATTGGGAAGAAGACAACGAAGCAGTTTTAAAATTTGATGTTGAAATTCAAGAATATAATCCAAACGACAAAACTTGGACAACAATTCGCGTTATAAATCTTCAAGATAATTCTACGAGTGTAAAACTTGAGCCTTCATTAAAGCCCGGAAATTATCGCTACAGATTTATTCCTTACAATTTTTTTGGATTAAAAGAATACGAAAGTGATTTTGAACATTTTACAATTCACGAATCTTTTTTGCCAGAAGTTCGTGGTTTGGTTGTAAATAGAAATATGACATCAATAATTTATTTAGATGAACTTAACGACGGAATTTTTTCTGTGAACGGAAGAAATTTATTTTCTGTAAAAAAAAGTGATTCTGATGTTTCGTTTACAGAATATTTTTTGCAAGGACAAACGCGTAAACACTTTTTTTACATTCCGCAACTTTTATCTTCTTCAGAAAATTCAAGAAATGCGGAATTTTATCTTGATTTAGAAAAACTTGATGTTGGTTCTTATTATTTTGTTGCTCGCGACGCTTCAGGTTTGGAAAGTGAAAAATCAAACAGAAATTTACTTCAAATTCGTTTTAGAAAACTTGTAGATTTTGACGTTTCACTTGGTTATGCTTTGCCAATTATTTTGTTTGATGACACATTTAACACTTATTTTTCAACTTCGGCTTATCCATTTTCTGCTTTTACAAAGTTGAGCTTTTTGCCTTTTAAGCGAAAATTTGGATATTTTGGTTTTGGATTTTCTGGCTCATATTCAAGAATGAATCAGCAAGAAGAAAATTATTTGCTTGACGGAAATCTTATAACTTCGCATTTGAATTTTATTTATCAACTGCCACTAAAAATTTTGGACAAAAAGTTAAGACAAAAAAGACATTTTGCAACTTTAGAGCTTCATTCTGGTGGCGGACTTACATATTTTTGCGATTATAAATTTCATTTTCCGCACGAAATTGAATCTGAGCCACTTAACAGTTTGAACTTTAGTTTTTTGCTTGGCGGAGCGTTGCAAATTTATTTTTGGCGAAGATTTTTTGCAGAACTTAATGTTGATTATGTGCAAAGTTTTATTTCTGATATGAACTTTGGAATGATTGTTCCGTCAATAAATTTTGGCTATCAATTTTAGAAAATAGGAGGTGAATTGTGATGAAAAATTTTTTAAGTAAATCAAAAAATCTTTTTGTAAAATTAAAAACTTTTTTGTTTGCATTTTTATCTTTTGGATTTTTCTCTTGTAATTTTTGGAACGATTCAATAAACGAACCTGTAAAAGAATATTTTAAAGAATACACAGAAACCGCTGGAATTATGAAATACGAAATTTCAAAAGGCGAATGGCAATTAGATTCAAATGGCAGAATTTCTATTTCATCTTCGCAAAATGCCCAAATTACTTTTTACTTACGAAATCCGCAACAATATGAATTTTCTTCAGCAAATATAAATTTGGATTTTGACAAACTCGATAATTCTCAAATTGAAAAAACTTTAAAAAATCCTGCAGAAAAATCACTTGTTCAAATTTCTCAAAATTCTGATGATTTGATGATTTTAAAACTTGAATATCCAACGGAATTTCTTTCGCAAACTGAAACTGGTTTTGAAATCTCGCCAGAAATTACGCTAAGTCATCCAGTTTCAAAACTTCCTTTTGAAACTTATTCAGATTTAAAACTTTATTCAAATTCATCTCCGCCTCCAATTTATGGAGCGACGGTTTACAAAGATTCTTCTACAAATAAATATGTTTTGCTTTTTAATATGCCAGAAAAATCTTTGCTTTCGGGAATTCATCAAGATATTTCTGAAATTTCAGTTTTGAGCAGTTCGAGCGGAGAAGTTTCAAGTCAAGTTAAAATCGATTCAACAAACGGAACTTTTACTTTTGAAAATTCAAGTTTTGTTGCGGGCAACGTTTCTTCAAATTCAAATTACGAAAAATCATCTGTTGACTTTGTGGAAAAAGGTCAAGCTGCATATTTTTTAACAAACGATTCTATTTCTGACGAAAACACAAATTATACAATCACGCTAAAAGATAAGTCTGGGCTTTCTTCGCAAGTTCAAACAAATGTTTATTCTGTAAAACTTGGCGAAGTTCAGATTTTAAACTCAAGCGACGCTCTTGTTTCTTCGGGCGATTATCTTGAGCAAGACGAAGGAAGTTCTTATGCAACTGTGAGTTTTAAGCCTGCAGAAAATTCTATGGACGATAGAAGCGGACAAACTTTTAACACAGCGGATTCTTCTGTAATTTACGAAATTTATCAAGGCGAAAATGACAGCGGAAAACTTTTGCTTAGCGGAAAAAATTCTAGCGGACTTCTTACTTTGCAAATTCCTTCTGGAGCAGTTTTTATTCGACTTTACGCTCACAAAGATTTATTTGCGGATTCTGATGTAAAAGAATATTCGCTTCAAGTTTTAAAAAGTACAATTTACGTTTCGCCAACTGGAAGCGACGATTTTAATAACGGAAGTGCTTCTTCTCCTTACGCGACAATTTCTAAAGCCATAAATGAATTTTCTCATATTGAAAAGCGAGCGGTGATTTATCTTGAAGGCGATATTTTGGATTCTCCAGAACTTTCGATTGCAAATGCAAATCTTATAATTCACGGAAACGGACATTCAATTTCTGATTTTACAATGACGAGTAAAGCGGGCGGAACTTTTGTGGCAGACAATCTTTCTATAAAAAATAAACTTTCTGTTTCTAGCGGAAATCTTGCGTTTGACGGCAGTTCTGTTGATGTTGTAGAAATTTCTAACGGAATTGTGGAATTTAATGAAGGAAGTCTTGGCTCTGTAAAAATTGAAGACGGAAGTTTTGAAAGTCAAAATGTAAATGTAAACGGAAAACTTGAAGTTTTAGGCGGAAATGTTGATTTAACAAGCGGAACTTTTAGCGACATTTATTTAAGTGGCGGAACCTTAAAATCAAGCGACATAAACGCAACTGGAAATCTTGAAATTAAAAACGGAAGTGCTGACTTTACAAGTTCAAGTTTGTCAAGCGTAGAAATCTCAGTCGGAAGTGCAAACTTTACGAATACAAGCGTTTCTGGCGAAACAAAAATCTCAAACGGAAGTGCAAACTTTACTGGCGGAAGCGTCGCTGCCTTAAACGTTTCTAGCGGAAGTGCCGACTTTACAAACACAAGCGTTTCTGGCAAAGCAAGTTTAACTAGCGGAACTGCAAACTTTTCTAGCGCAACTTTAAGCGAAGTTTTGCTAAGTGGCGGAACCTTAACTTTAAAAGATTCGGTTGCAAACGCAAACGTAAATTATTCTGGCGGAAAATTAACTTTAGAAGGAAGCACAAAAGTTTTGTCTTCAAGCAAAATTACAATGTCGCAAAATCTTGAAATCAGCGTAAAAAATCTTTCAGAAAGTTTTGTTGCGCATCTTGCGGCAGAAAATTCTTTTGACACTTGGCAAAAAGGAACTTCAGTTCTTAACTTTGAAAGCGACAACAATTTATCTCCGCAAGAAACTGTGCAAAAGTTTACGCTCGAGTCATCAAAGTGGATTTTAATTGCGGATTCTGGCGGACAAAAAGGCGTTTTAGGAACAAGCGACGCAAATCTTGAAATTAAAGAATTTATTGTTGAATTTTCTGCAGAACCTCAAAACTTAACTCGAGGACAAGATCAAAGCGTAAATGTAAAAGCAAGTGTAAAATTAAAATCAAACAAGCAAAACGTTGATTCTACAGATTCAGATTTTACGGATTGGAATCTTTCACTTAATTTCCAAAATGTTGAAGTTACAAAATCATCTTCATCATCAATTCCAATTTCAAAAGATTATCCTGCGGGAACTTACACTTTAAAAATTTCAGCAAAATATAAAGGAATTTATTACAACTCAACTTTAGAAATAAAATTAACGGAGGCCACAAAATGAAATATTTTACAAGTTCTATTTGCTTTCTGATTTTTTTACTTTCAGCATTTTTTATCTCTTGCAAAGATTTGCAAAATAACAACTTAGAAAATTTAGAACTTTACACAATCTCAGGAAAACTTTCTTCAAGTTTAATTTCGCAAAGTCAAAACGCAAGAACTGCTTTTCCGGATTTTTCTTCTAGCACGAGAAACTTAACATATTCAATCGAAGCAGAAAATTCTTCTACAAAAGAAAAAGTTTCTGGCACGTTTGAAAATAATTCACCAAATTTTTCTATAAAACTTAATCTTGGAACTTGGACTTTAAATGCAAAAGCGGCTCTTAACGGACAAACTGTTTGCGAAGGAAGCAAAACTGTAGAACTTACAACAACAAATCCAATTATAACTGGCCTTACGATTGATTTGCTTGAAGTTTACGGCGGCGGAACGGGAACTGTAAGTTTAAGCATAAATCTTGACTCAAATACAAATGTAAAATCTGTTTTGGCGGAATGGACGCTTTTGTCGAGTTCTTCAAGTTCTTCGACTTCAAGTTCTAATTCTGCGGTTTTTAATGTTGAAAATGGAACAAGCGGAACAAAAACTGTTGTAATAAATAAACTTTCATCTTCTGGATCTTCTTCTGAAACTAATTTTCCGGCTGGAGCGTATAACTTAAAACTTTCTTTTTGGAGCGGAGCGTCGTCTTCTAACGAAACAAAAGCCGATGGACTTCTTTTATATTCGCTTGAAGAAATTGTAAATGTTTTTAGCGGAATTGAAACAAACACTTGGCAAGGAAATTCGGTTTATTTTAAAGAAAGTTCTGGCAAAAAAACTATTGAAGTTTCTGATTCAATGATTCAAAACTTTTTGCACACAACTTTTTACGTTGGAAAAAATAGTTCAATCAATAAAGATGCAAGCGATTCTAACACAGGAACATATTTTGATCCTTTTGCAACAGTTCAAAAAGCAGTTGATAAAATTGTTGAATTAGAAAACTTAAAACACAATTCAAGTTACATAATTTATCTTTCAGAAAGTGTTACAGGAAGCGTAGATTTTTCAAAATTAAATTCTTCGCTTTTAAATAACAATTCTTTGCTTATAAATTTGCAAAAATCATCATCAAGTTCTACAAATCCAACTATAACTTCAACAAATTCTCAAGTTATAAAAATGCCAAGTTTTACTTCTTCAAGCTTAAGTTCAAACGCAATTAAGTTTCAATTATATATTAACGGAATAAATTTTTCTGGCGGAAGTTCGTCATCAAACGGAAGCATTTTTGAAGTTCCAAAAGAAACTACAGTTAAACTTACAAATTGTGAAATAAAAAATAACACAGTTGGCACATATGGTGCAGTTTATGTTTCTGGCGGAACTTTAATGTTTGGCGGAAAAGTTGAAATTTCTGGCAACAAAACTTCTGGCTCTTCTAACAAAGAGGCAAATGTTTATCTTGCAAGTGATCAAAAAATCACGCTAGACACAATTTCAGGTTTAAGTTCAAGTGTGGCTTTTTCAACTTCATCAAAAATCGGAATTACAACTCAAACAAAACCAAATGCTTTTTCTAACAAAGTTCAATTTGCTACGATTGGCGGAAGTTCTGGAACTTCAAATATTCAAAGTTATCTTTCTTGTTTTACTTCTGACGAAGATTACACAGTTATAACAGAAAGCTCAGCTCTTTACATTGCAGTTTCAGGCGGAACTATTTCTGTAAAAGACATTCCTGAAGTTATTTTTGAACTTACAAATAAAGAAACTACAAGTTCAAGCAGAACTTTAAATGTTAAAGCAAAATCAAACGGAAGCGAAATTACTCCAACAAATTGGGATTTAAAAATTTATTATTACGGCGTTTACACAGGAAAATCTGCAACAAGCTCTTCTATTGAAGTTGATACAAATTGGCCAAAAGGAAATTATCAGTTATTTGTAAGCGGAGTTTATGAAGGTTTTACTTACAGCGCTTATCTTGATTTTGAAAACAAATAAAACGGAGAAAAATATGAAAACTAAAAATAAAAATTTTATAAAGTTTATTTTGTTTTTTATGTTTTGTTTCGCGTTTTTTTCTTGTTCTGATTTGATTGGCAAAAATTTATTTGATAATTTTGCTGATGATTTTAGCGAAGAAAATGTTTTTGAAGTTAAAGGAAATTTTTGTATTGAAGGCGCGATTCCTTTTTACTTTGCTGATGATTTTGAATCTTCGCCCGAAAGTGAAAATTCTTTTCGCGACACAAAATCTCTTGTCGAAACAGAAAATTCTTTTTCAAGAAAGTGGGGGGGGCAAAGTTAACAAATTTTTCTGAACAAAGTGAAAATTTAAGAACTGCAATTCCTTCAATTACAGAAAGTTCTGTTTATTACAAAGTTACAGCGACAAAATCTTCAAGTTCAAGTTCTCAAAGCCAAGTTTCTGCTCAAGTTAATCAAAGTGCAAAAAATTTTACGATAAAACTTATCTCTGGAACTTGGACTATAAAAGCGGAAGGTTTTTCATCATCTTCAATGACGGCAAACACAAAAATTCTTGAAGGTCAAACTGAAATTACGCTTTCACCAAATTCTGTAAACAAAAATATCAGCGTAAATCTTTCGCCAATAAGTTCTGGAAACGGAAGTTTAGATTTAACTTTTTCTTGGGAAAGCGAAACTGGAATATCTAAAGTTGAAATGACTTTAACAAAAAGAAATGCTTTAAGTGCCTCTCCAATTACAGAAACAGTTTCTAATGGAAGTGCAAGTTCTTTAAGCATATCAAAACAAAATATTGAATCTGGCGTTTATGATGCAAAAATCGAATTTTCTGGCACAAATACAAAATATGTTGCACATGAAGTTGTAAATATTTTCTCAAATTTAAAAACTGACACTTGGCAAGGAAGTTCAGCGTATTTTTCTAAAGAAAACGGAAAAACTGTTTTTAAGATAACAAAGCAAATTGTTGATGATTTTTCTCTCAAAACTTTTTACGTTCAAGGAACTGGCGGTTCTTTGACAAGCTCAAATTCTTCAAGTTCAAGCAATTCGCCAACTGGCACTTATTTTGATCCTTTTAGCACAATGCAAGCTGCAATTGATAAAATTCAAAATATAAACGACGGAACTTCTGAATACAAAATATTTGTTAGCGGAACAGTTTCTTACAATCTTAAAACTTCAGGCGAAGCGCAAGTAAAAATTTCTTCAAGCAAAAACTTAAATCTTACGATTGAAGGTTATGCACTCTCTGACACAACTGCAAACTCAAGTTCAGCGACGCTCGAAGCAAAATCAAGCACAAACACAAATTCTTACGGAAGCGTTGTAGAAATCTCATCTTCAAGTTCAGCAAGTTCTGAAAGTTCGCCAAATATAAAAGTTACAATGAAAAACTTAACAATTAAAGGCGGAAAATTAACTGGAACAAGTTCTTATAACGGAGCGGGAATCAACTTAAAAAATGGAAATCTTACGCTTTCAAATGTTTTAGTAACAGAAAATAATTCTACAAATTCTTCAAAAGCAGGCGGAATTTACGTTGCAAGCGGAGCAAGTTTAACCTTAAATGAAGAAACTCAAATAAAATCAAATTTAACAGAACAAAGTGGCGGCGGAATTTATGTGGAATCAAACGGCTCTTTAACTGTGGATAATGCGACAATCACGCAAAATAAATCTAGGCAAAACGGAGCGGGCATTTATATTGAACAAAACTCAACTGTAAACTTAACAAATGCAACTATAACGCAAAATCAAGTTAATGGTTCATCTGGACAAGGTGCGGGAATTTACGTAACAAAATCAAACGTAACTATAAAAAATGGAGAAATTTCTAGCAACAGTGGAGTTCAAAAAGGTGGCGGAATTTATTTTGATGCTGATTCTTCAAGCCAAAACTTAACTTTAGACGGTGTTAAAATTACATCCAATTCAGCAAGTTCTGACGGAAAATCGATTTATGTTGCGAGCAAAGGTCGTCTTACTTTTAGTGGCGGCGTTACAACTGTGAACAGCAACAACGAAGATATTTGTCTTACAGTTAGCAATTCTGATTATAGTGACAAGGCGTCAATTTACATTACTTCTAATCTTTCACAAAGTAATGTTGCTCGGCTTAAATTTGTTTACAGAAACTCAAGTTCGAGCGGTCAATATCAAGATGTTTATAATTTCTTAAAAGACAAAACTATAATAACGCAGTCGTCTGTAACTGGCTTTGTTGATAAATTTACGATTGATAATTCAAGTTATAAACTTCAGCAAGACTCGATTTCTGTTGATGGAAAAATCCAATATACAGGAAAACTTGTAAGTGCTAACTAAAATCAGCGTAACAATTTTTGCGTGCTATTGTAAAAGCACAAGTTTTTTATTAAGATTTTTAGCAAAAAGCGGATTTTTTTCCGTCATAAAATCAAAAAATTAAAGAGGTTTTAAATGGCACGTACACATTACATCGCTGGCAACTGGAAAATGAACACAAATAAGGCAGAAGCAGTTGCTCTTGCAAAAGATTTAGTTGAACAATTAAAAGGTAAAACAAACAAATTTATGATTGGAGTTCCTTTTGTTTATCTTGATGCAGTTAGTCAAGTTGTAAAAGGTTCAAATATTATTTTGGCGGCTCAAGATTGTGCTGCAACTTCAAACGGAGCTCACACTGGCGAAGTTTCTACAACAATGCTTAAAGATATTGGTTGTCAATGCGTAATTTTGGGACATTCTGAACGTCGTCACGAAATTGGTGAATCTGATGAACTTATCAACAAAAAAGTTCGCCGTGCATTAAATGATGGTTTGGAAGTTGATCTTTGTATTGGTGAACTTTTGAGCGAAAGAGAAGCGGGCGAGGCTGAACAAGTTTGTGCTTTCCAACTTTCTGCTGATTTGGCTGGCGTTACAGAAGAACAAATGAAAAACGTAACAATCGCTTACGAACCAGTTTGGGCAATCGGAACTGGAAAAACTGCAACTCCAGAAGATGCTCAAGCAATTCACAAATTTATTCGCTCTTACATTGCAAAACTTTACAATCAGAAAGTTGCAGACGAAATCATAATTCAGTACGGCGGTTCAATGAAAGCGTCAAATGCTCCAGAACTTTTGGCTCAACCTGATATTGACGGCGGTTTAATTGGCGGAGCGTCGCTTAAAGCAGAAACTTTTGTTCCAATTTGCGTTTTGTAATTTTATAATTGAAGTATAATTGAAGATTTTTCACTTAGCACAAAATCAGTAAAAACGCTTTTTTATTGACTAGAAAAAAGGTTTACTGTAATATTATTGAATTGAAAAATTATCAATAAATCTTAGTTGGAGTAAAAAAATGGGTGTTGTTGGAACAATTCTCCTTGTTGTGTTTGTAATTGTTTGTATTCTTTTAATTCTTTTAGTATTAGTTCAAAATGAAGATAATAATGGTATGGGTTCAGCGTTTGGTGGCGGAAATAGTGCCGCTTTTGGAGCACATCAAGCAAGTGTTCTTACTAAGGCAACCGCTGTTTTTGTTGCGTTATTTTTCGTTTTGGCATTTACTTTAGGATTGTTGAATAGAGCACCTAAAAGTGTTGATGTAAGTGGTGCGGCTCAAGAAGTTCAAGGCGAAGTTCAAACAGAAGCTGCAAGCAGCGAAAACTGGCTTGAAGAAACTCTCGGTACAACACAAAGTCAAATAGAAGAACCAAAACCTGACACTCAAGTAATTGACTCAGCAAGTGAATCTTCTGCTCAATAAATCAACAAAAATTATCTTAAAAAAAAGGCAGGTTAAGTTTTCTTAGCCTGTTTTTTTTTTATTTTAAATTGATTTTGATTTAAGAATGACAAAGTTTTATCATCAATTTGTATATAACGGATTTTTTGCAGTTTTGAAATTTGTATTTTCTTAAACAATGTTTTATAATCGAATAAGTTTCAAAATCAGAACTTAAATGAATTTTGAAAATAGGCTTAGTTGCCAAATGGAGAAGAATAATGGACAGCGAAGTTGACGTAATTCAGCATCTTCTTGAAGTAGAAAAAGAAGCATCTTTTATGTTGCACGATGCTCAAAAAAATGCGGATCAAATTATTTCAAAAGCAAAATCGAACGCTGATGAAATTTTTAAAACTGAATATTCTAAAATTGTAAGTCAAATCGAAGAACAAGAAAATCAAGAAAAATCAAATTTAATTCAAGAACATTCAAAGCAATTTTCAGAATATTGCACTTCGCTTGAATCTCTAAAACAAGACGATAAAGCCTTTGTTTCTTGCTTTGAAAAACTTTTGCAACTTTGAGCAAGATTTTATTGGACAAAAATATGTCAGCACTAAATTTATCAAAAAATGTCAAAAAATCAGTAAAAACTCACAAAAACTTAACTTATGTAACAATGGACAAAAGTGCTGCAGATTCTTATGTTTACGCAAAAATGAGCGGAATGATGTCAAAATCTTATGTTGGAGAAAGGGCAGCACAACTTTTTGAAGCCGATTCACTTTCTAAACTTTGGACTTTGATTTTTAACAAAGAATCGCCTGCGGTTCCGCAAAATCTTTTATCACGAGAACTTGAAAAAGAAGCACAAAAAGAATTCTTAAATCAATATATAAAACTTGTAAAAAATTATTCGCATCCGTCGCAAATTTTAACAACACTTTTGCGATTTTATGAATATGACAACTTAAAATCTTTAGCTTCGGCACTGAATGAAGGCTTAAAAGAAATGCCACAAATTGCTGACATTTCACCTTTTTCACAATTAAATTATTCCGCTTGGCCAAATTTTCAAGAAATCACGCAAAAATCGCCTTACGAATGGTACAAAGCTCCAGTTGAATTTTCAGTTCAGCAAGAAAATGATTATAAACTTGACGAACAATATATTCGTGAACTTTGGTCAGCAACAAAAAAAACAAATCACATTTGCAGAACTTCTTTAGAAAACTTAATTGGCGAAAAAATTTCTATAGACAATGTGATTTGGGCTCTAAGACTTAAAATTTATTATAAAATGCCAGACTTTGAAATCTTAAATCACTTAGTTTATTCAACTGATGAAAATAAAAATTCTTGTAATCCAGAAGATATTTTTGTAAAAGAAACTGCAAAAATTCTTTCTTGGGACGTTGATGATTGGACTAAATGGGGAAAATGGAAATTATCAGCAATTTTAAATCCGCATCAAGAAGGCGATGTTTGGATTTTGGATCCGCGATGGCTTAGCAATGCTTACAAAAGTCTTTACGTAAAAAAAGCGTACAAAATGTTTCATCTTTATCCTTTTACAGAAGCACCACTTGTTTGTTTTTTTATTGTAAAACGAAATGAACTTTATAATATTAGAACTGCCGCAGAAAGCATTCGCTTAAACATAAGCTCAAGTCAAGCAAAAGAAATTGCTGGAATTAAGGAGGAATAATTTGGCAAAGACAACTCCTATGCGTCTTATGGAACTTATGGTTCTAAAAGATGATATTCAAGAAGTTTTAAAATATCTTGGGGAACTTGGAGAATTTCAATTTCAGCAAGATTTTGAAAATCAAAGTTTAAAAAATTCTAACGAAAAAGCTTTAAATGGCGAACTTCATGAACTTGAAGAATTGCAAAAAGTTCGTGCCGATTTAGAAATTGAAGATTTAAAAGGTTTTACAGAAGAACTTTCTATTCCAAATCAAGAAGATTATAAAAATGCTGACCGACTTATAAATTTAACTTTGGAATTGCACGAAAAAGAAGTTGCTGCCACTGATGAATACAAAAAAATCCAAGAAACTTATAAAGAAGCACTTGCTTTTTCAAATTTAAGAGTTCCTTATTCTGAACTTGAATCGCTTTCGTTTTTAACTTTGCGGATTGGAAAAATTGAAAGTGAAAAATTTGAAGTTTTGAGCGAAAATCTTAAAAATAAAGCACTTGTAATTGCATTAGGCGATGATAAAACTTACATAATGACGGCTTGTTCTAAAAAAAATCGGCTTGATGTAGACAGAGAACTTCAAAAAATCGACTTTGTAGAAACAAAAATTCCTGAAGGTTTTAAGGGAATTCCTGAAAATATGCTCGAAAATTTGAAAGTTAAGAAAAATCAGGTTGAACAAAAACTCGAAGAATTAAAAACTGAACGCAAAAATTTTGCACAAACTCACAAATCAGAACTTTATCATTTATTGCAAACTTTTACGGTTGGCTCGCAAATTACCGCTGTGGAAGATCAACTTCAAGGCACGGAATTTGTTTACAGAATTACAGGTTGGCTTCCGGCTTACAGATGTTCCGATGTAATGAAAGATATTGATGAACTTACAAAAGGCAAGGCGAGTATTCGTGATTATTTGCCAGACGAAGTTGAAGACGTTATAAATGGAAAAGAAAAAGTTCCAGTTCGCTTAAAGCACGGAAAATTAGTTGGCAATTTTGAGCGAATGATTTTTAGTTACGGTGCTCCAATGTATGGAACTGTTGATCCAACTCCTTTTGTGGCGATATTTTTTACTTTACTTTTTGGAATTATGTTTGGCGACGCTGGGCAAGGACTTGTTTTCTTGATTGTGGGAATTTTAATGTGCTTAAAAAAGTTCAAACTTATGGGCTGGGAAAAATTTGGTCCGATTTTTATTTGCATTGGCGTTTCAAGCACAATTATGGGACTTTTAACTGGCGAGTTTTTTGCAAATGAAGAAATTTTAGTTCCTTTTAGTCGCTGGGTTACAGGATTATTTGGTGAACCTCGAAATCAAATTTTGCATATGATGCCTTCAAGTTCCCCAGAAAGCATAAGACGAATGTTTTTGTTCTTTGGATTTACGGTTGCGGTTGGTTTTATAATCAACACTTGCGGACTTATCATAAATATTATAAATCAGTTTAGCTTAAAAAGGCTTGGCAAAGCGTTGTTTGGAAAATCTGGCTTAACTGGTGCACTTTTCTTTTGGTACATAATATTTTTTGCAGTAAGCGTTGCATTTTTTCATCGTAAGCCTGCAGTTTATGATTGGATTATAATCGGCGTAACTTTAGGACTTACAGCTTTTGGCGAACCTTTTGAACGCTTGGTTGACGGCGAGCGTCCTGTTTTAGAAAATGGCATTTTAAGTGCAATTATTGGAGCACTTGTTGAATTGATTGAAGTTTTGTCTTCTTATCTTTCAAATACCGTTAGCTTTTTGCGTGTAGGAGCGTTTGCTTTGGCACATGCGGTTTTAGGATTTATTATAAATCTTATGGTTGGAGTTGCAGGTCCGGTTGGCGGCGTTTTTGTTAGCATTATCGGAAATGCAATCGTTATAGTTCTTGAAGGAATGATTGTTGCAATTCAAGTTGTTCGTCTTCAATATTATGAATTTTTTAGCAAATTTTTTACTGAAACTGGTAGAGAATTTAAGCCTTTTAGGTTTGAATATAAAGGAAACCTCTAAAAACTTCGGTTTTTAGAGATAACTTAAGAAAAGCGACGTTTTAAGACTTGTAATTTCAAGGCTTAAAACTCGCAGACATCTCGAAAAAAAATTTGAAATTAAAGTTTTTCGAGATGTCCCTCATTCAGTTCAGTCAAAATAAAAATTTTTAGAGGTGTTTTTATGAACAGAAAAATTTTATTAGTTTTATCAGCTTTTTTTATGCTTAGTGTTGCATCGGTTTTTGCACAAGATTATCAAGAAAGTGCAGTTCAAACACAATCAGCAGTAGAACAAACAGAACAAACTGTGCAAACAGACGGTTCTAGCAGTGCAATCACTGGTGCCGTAAAATATATAGCAGCCGCTCTTGCCGTAGGACTTGCTTGTATTGGTGGAGCAATGGCAGTTGGAAAAATTGGTGCCGCTGCAATGGGAGCAATGAGCGAAAACGCAGAACTTTCTGGAAAAGCATTGCCGTTTGTTGGACTTGCAGAAGGAATTTGTCTTTGGGGATTTTTGGTTGCATTGTTTATTATCATAATGTAATTTGTCAGCCTAAAATCAAACTAAATTCAAAATCGTTTTAGTAGGTTTTAAATAATTTTATAAAATAAATGGAATATTTTGTTATAGGCGAAAGAGAATTGATTTTGGGATTTGCTCTCGCTGGCGTAAAAGGAAAAGCGGTTTCTAACAGACAAGAAGCATTAGAATCTTTCCTTTTAGTTACGGGGCAATCTTCGTCAGTAAACGCTTTAGCCAAAACTGAACGACCAAAAATTCTCATTTTAACAGAAGATGTTTCTGATATGATTCAAGATGAAGTAAACGCTTGGCAAATGAAAGGAACATCTCCTTTGATTGTTGAAATTCCCGGACTTAACGGACATATTCAAGGCAGAAAAACTTTAACTGATTCAATTCGCGAAGCAGTCGGAATTAAAATTTAAGGTTATTTTTTTAGTGAAGTTTTAAAATTGTGCTGAAATTTTTTTTGATTAAATTTGAAGATTTTAAAGAAGTTCTTTTAATCTGCGGATTTTTAGATTCAAGAATTTTTGATTTTAGAATTTTAAATTATCGAGAACGCTAACATTAAACTTTGTACAAATCCGATAATGACAATTAATCGCTTTTTGCAAGTTTTTATTTAAAAATCAAAGGTTTAAAAAGTCAAAAAGTCAAAAAGTCAGAAAGTCAAAAAGTCAGAAAGTCAAAAAGTCAGAAAATCAAAAATCGAAAATTTCACTAAAAAGTGCCTTAAAATTTAAAATCAAGTTCAAAAAATCAACTTAAGAGATAAAAATATGGAAGAATTACGTTCATCAGAA
>CAZLXK010000019.1:0-3221 GCA_964563305.1 uncultured Treponema sp. | reverse complement strand
TTTAGACAAAGAAATAGAAACTGAATGTCGCAAAAAGGCTCAAGAAATTTTGGAAAAAGCCAATAAAACTGCGTCTTTAATTACTGATAGTGTTTCAAAACGACTTGAAGATGCAAAAAATCTTGCACAAGAAAAATCAAAACGAAATCTTGAACTTTATTCTAAAAATGTAAATGCGTCTTTGCCACTCGAAAAGCAAAGATATGCGGTTTCTTTTGTTTACAATTCGATTATAAATCAAATAAATGTTTATTTTGAAAATTTAAGTGATCAAAAGCAACTTGAAATTTTGGAAAAAAGCATTTTAAGTTCAAAATCAATTTTAGAAAATCGGGAAATTCAAGCGTTTGTCTTTGGATTTAAAATTGAAGATGCAAAAATCATCTTAAAAAATCATTTCGATAAAAATTTAAAATCTGTGGAAATTGGAAAAGAAAATCTTTTAAGTCAAGAAATTGTTTCGGGCTTTAAATATAGAAAAGGAATTCTTCTTTTTGCAACTTTGACAGAAAATCCTTTAGATAAAATTATTTGCCGATTCACTTTGGACGAAAAAGTTAAAGAAGTTTTGGATAAGTCTTGCAGAGAACTTGCTCTTTCTTTATTTGGTGGGAGGATTCCAGAATGATTAAAGGAAAAATTACGAGAATTTCAGGTCCGATTATTTATGCTCAAGGTTTGGAAAATTGCGGACTTTATGATGTTGTTGAAGTTGGCGAAAAGAAAATTATCGGTGAAATAATTCGGCAAAACGAAGGAATGGCAACAATTCAAGTTTACGAAGATGTTTCTGGAATGCATATTGGCGAAGATGTTGTTTCTAGCGAGCGTCCTTTGTCGCTAAAACTTGGGCCTGGACTTGTTGGTACGATTTATGATGGAATTCAGCGACCTTTAAAGCAAATGTTTGAGCAAGGTGGCGTTTTTATTGAACCTGGCGAGAGAACGAGTCCAATCGATATTCAAAAAAAGTGGGAATTTTCTGCAAATCCTGAAATTTCGCAAGGTTCGTCTATAAATCCTGGAAAAATTTTGGGAACTGTTCAAGAAACTGGTTCTGTTTTACATAAAATTTTAGTTCCGCCTTATATTAAAGGAAAAAAATTAAAAACTTTTTTGGGAAGTGGCAGTTATTCTGTTGATGAAGTTATTGCAACAACTGATTTGGACGAAGAAATTTCTTTAAGTCACTATTGGCCTTTAAGAAAACCTCGACCTTTTGCACAAAAACTTGAAGTTTCTCAGCCGCTTATTACAGGTCAGCGTGTAATTGATGTTTTCTTTCCGCTGAGCAAAGGTGGAACTGCTGCAATTCCTGGCGGTTTTGGAACTGGAAAAACTATGACTCAGCACGCGATTGCTAAGTGGTGCGACGCTGATTTAATTGTTTACATTGGTTGTGGCGAGCGTGGAAATGAAATGACTGATGTTTTAACTGAATTTCCGCAGTTGATTGACCCACGAAACGGACGCTCTCTTATGGAACGCACGATTTTAATCGCTAACACTTCGAATATGCCAGTTGCCGCGCGAGAAGTTTCGCTTTACTCAGGAATTACTTTGGCTGAATATTATCGCGATATGGGAATGCACGTGGCGATTATGGCAGATTCAACTTCAAGATGGGCAGAAGCACTGCGAGAACTTTCCGGTCGAATGGAAGAAATGCCAGCCGAAGAAGGATTTCCTGCTTATCTTCCTACAAGACTTGCCGAATTTTATGAGAGAGCCGGTCGCGTAAATTCTTTAAGCGGACAAGAAGGTTCGGTTAGCGTAATTGGTGCGGTTTCTCCTCCAGGCGGAGATTTTTCAGAACCTGTAACTCAGCACACAAAGCGTTTTATTCGATGCTTTTGGGCTTTAGACAGAGAACTTGCAAATTCCAGACATTATCCTGCGATTGGTTGGATTGATTCATATTCAGAATATGCCGACGAAGTTAAAGATTGGTGGGACAAATTGGATCCTCGCTGGGCACAAAGTCGCATTAAGGCACTTGAACTTCTCAAAAAAGAGCAACGCTTAGAGCAAATTGTGCGTCTTATTGGAGCGGATGCTTTGCCAGACAAAGAGCGTCTTGTTCTTACAGTTTGCGAAATGATTAAAAACGGATTTTTACAACAAAATGCTTTTGACGAAATTGACGCTTATTCAAGTCCAGAAAAACAAATTCAACTTTTAATTTTGATTATGCAATTTTACGATCAAGCGTTAAATCTTATTCAAAAAGGCTGTCCGCTCTTAAAAATTGAAGAACTTTCGGTTAGAAGCGAAATTATCAGAGCAAAAAGTCTTATAAAAAATGAAGAAGTCGAAAAACTTCACACAATCGAAATGCATATGAATGAACAAATGGAAGAACTTTCTGCTACTTATAGCAAGGACGCAATGTTATGAAAGGAATAGAATATTCTGGCTTAAATGCTGTAGACGGACCAATTGTTGCCGTAAAACGCAGCGAAAATTCTTTTTACGATGAAGTTGTTTACGTTCGCGACAAAAATGGTGATAAAAAAACTGGAAGAATAATCGACTTAAACGAAAAAACTGCCGTAGTTCAAATTTTTGGTAGCACAACTGGACTCGACCTAAACTCAAGCACAGTTGAATTTTTGCAAGAACCAATGGAACTTCGCGTTGGCAAAGGTTTGCTTGGAAGAATTTTTAACGGACTTGGTGAACCAATCGACGGTTATCCGCCAATCATCAGCGACAAAAAATTAAATGTAAACGGAAATCCTATAAATCCTTACGCTCGAGTTTATCCAAAAGATTTTATTCAAACAGGAATTTCTTCTATTGACGGAATGAACACTTTAATTCGCGGACAAAAACTTCCAATTTTTTCAGGAAACGGACTTCCGCACAATAAACTTGCCGCACAAATTATTCGCCAAGCTCGGCTTTTAAATGATTCAGAAGAATTTGTTATGGTTTTTGCTGGAATGGGAATAAAATATGATGTTGCTCAATTTTTTAAAAAGACTTTTGAAGAATCGGGCGTTTTATCTAAAGTTGTAATGTTTCAGTCTCTTGCTGATTCTCCTTCAATCGAAAGAATTATTACTCCGCGTTGTGCACTTACGGCTGCTGAATATTTGGCGTTCGAATGTAATATGCACGTTCTAGTTGTAATGACTGATATGACAAATTATTGTGAAGCCTTGAGAGAAATTTCTACAACTCGAGGCGAAGTTCCGGGACGTAAAGGTTATCCTGGT
>CAZLXK010000018.1:11505-20801 GCA_964563305.1 uncultured Treponema sp. | reverse complement strand
AGAAAACCCTTGAGAATTTTCGCGAAGAGAAAATTATCGTCATAGACAGGATGTCTACAAAACTACTTGCAAAAAAAAAATCTAAATTCTATACTCATTTTTACAAGCGAAGACGTTTGGTTAGCAGAATAACTGTTTTTAAGCGGTTGTTCTTTTAGCCAAGCGTCTTTTTTTTGTTTAAAATTTTCAATTTAACTTTGTGGCTTAAAAATTTTGCAATTTAATTTGACGAACAAGTAAGGGGTTTGGCATGAAACAGAAAGTAAAGCAAGAAAATCTGGAAAATCAGAAAAATCAAAAAACTTTGTACGAAAAATCTTTTGAGCATGACAACTGCGGAATTGGTGCTGTGGTAAATATTGACGGTCACGCATCAAGACAAATTGTAGACAACGCACTTTCTATTGTAGAAAA
This sequence comes from uncultured Treponema sp., assembly GCA_964563305.1. Classification (GTDB taxonomy): domain Bacteria; phylum Spirochaetota; class Spirochaetia; order Treponematales; family Treponemataceae; genus Treponema_D. The sequence goes on along the minus strand of CAZLXK010000018.1, from coordinate 20,387 downwards.
GTTGGAACATCGTGCTGGAAAAGATGCAACTGGCGAAACCGGCGACGGCGTTGGAATTTTACTTCAAATTTCTCACGGATTTTTTAAAAAAGCGGCTCTAAACGAAGGAATTTTGCTTGGAGAAGAGCGAGAATACGGAATTGGAATGTTCTTTTTTCCTTCTGATGATTTTTTGCGTGCTCAAGCAATGAAAATGATTGAATTTCTTTCTGGCAAGGAAGGTTTAAAATTTTTAGGTTGGCGAAAAGTTCCAGTAAACGCTGATGTTTTGGGCAAAAAAGCTCGCGATTGTATGCCAGTTATTATGCAATGTTTTATAGAAAAGCCTTCTGATTGCGAAAAAGGAATCGATTTTGACAGAAAACTTTACGTTTTGCGCCGTCAGTTTGAACAAACTCAATTTAAAACTTATGTTGCTTCACTTTCTTCAAGAACGATTGTTTACAAAGGAATGTTTTTAGTAAATCAACTGAGAACTTTTTATTCTGATTTGCAATCTCCAGATTATGTTTCGGCTTTAGCGATTGTTCATTCACGATTTTCTACAAACACGCAACCAAGTTGGCAGCGAGCGCATCCAAACAGATTTATTGCTCACAACGGCGAAATCAACACAATACGCGGAAATGTTGACAGAATGTTGGCACGCGAAGAAACGCTTATTTCGCCAAAGTTTTCAGCAAGTGAAATCAGAAAAATTTTGCCTGCGGTAGATGTTTCAGGTTCAGATTCAGCAATGCTTGATAATACGCTTGAATTTTTGGTAATGAACGGAATGCCTCTTCCGCTTGCAGTTATGGTTTGTATTCCAGAACCTTGGAAAAATGATGATTCAATGAGTCAAGAAAAAAAAGATTTTTATCATTATTGGGCTACGATGATGGAAAGTTGGGACGGACCTGCGGCAATTTTGTTTAGCGACGGTGATATTTTAGGAGCAACGCTTGACAGAAACGGACTTCGTCCAAGTCGATATTACATTACAAAAGATGGAATGTTGATTTTGTCTTCTGAAGTTGGAGTTTTGGATATTCCTGAAGAAAATATTGTATTAAAATCTCGACTTCAGCCTGGAAAAATTTTACTTGTTGACACAAAGCAAAAACGTCTTATTTCTGATGAAGAATGTAAAAAGCAATATTCTCAAACTTATCCTTACGGCGAATGGCTTGACCAAAATTTGATGAAACTCAAAAATCTGCCAATTCCAAATAAAAAAATTCCTGTTTACACGCAAGAAGAACGCGACACTCAATACAGAGCTTTTGGCTGGAACTACGAAGATGTAAACGAAATGATTTTACCAATGGCAAAAAATGGAACTGAACCAATCGGTTCTATGGGAATTGATACGCCGCTTGCAGTTATGTCAGAAAAACATCCGCCATTATTTTCTTATTTTAAGCAGTTGTTCGCTCAAGTTACAAATCCGCCAATCGATTCACTCAGGGAAAAAATCATTACGGACACAACAGTTTACGTTGGTTCTGACGGAAATATGCTTCAACCAGAAAGTAAAAGTTGCAAAGTTTTGGAAATCACAAATCCAATTTTAACCGGCGTTGATATGATGAAAATTAAAGCCTTAAACAAGCCTGGCTTAAAATGCGAAACAGTTTCACTTTTGTATTACAAAAATACTTCGCTAGAAAATGCTTTGAATGAACTTTTTGTTTCTGTAGACAAAGCTTATCATTCTGGCTCAAATATTATTGTTTTGTCTGACCGCGGAGTTGATGAAAATCACGTGGCAATTCCTTCTCTTTTAGCGACAAGTGCAGTCGAGCAATATTTAATTCGCACAAAAAAGCGAACTGCAATTTCAATCATTTTGGAAACTGCAGAAATGCGAGATGTTCATCAAGCGGCAATGCTTTTAGGTTACGGAGCACGCGCGATAAATCCTTACCTTGCACACGAATGTATTGCTGAACTGATTGATCAAAAACTTTTAGACAAAGATTATCACACAGCGATTGACGATTATAATAAAGCGATTATTTCAGGCATTGTAAAAATTGCAGCGAAAATGGGAATTTCTACAATTCAATCTTATCAGTCAGCACAAATTTTTGAAGCGGTCGGAATTGATAAAACTGTAATCGACAAATATTTTACAAATACGGTTTCAAGAGTGGGTGGAATTACGCTTAAAGAAATTGAAGAAGATGTAAACTTTCATCACAATCGTGCTTTTGATCCGCTCGGCTTAACTGTAAATCAACATTTGGATTCAGTTGGAAATCACAAAATGCGTCGCGGACCTACGGCAGAAGATCATCTTTATTCGCCAGAAACAATTATTGCTTTGCAAGAATCAACTCGAAACGGCGACTACAATCGCTTTAAGGAATATACGGCTTTGGTTGATGACAATTCGCATCCGCACACTTTGCGAGCGATGGTCGATTTTGATTATTCTCAAGGAACAGAAATTCCGCTTGAAGAAGTTGAAAGTGTCGCTGAAATTGTAAAAAGATTTAAAACTGGTGCAATGAGTTACGGTTCAATTAGTGAAGAAGCTCATAAATGTATGGCGATTGCAATGAATCATCTTCACGGAAAATCAAATTCTGGCGAAGGTGGCGAAAAACGCGAAAGGCTTGGAACTTTAGAAAATTCTGCAATTAAACAAGTTGCTTCTGGGCCATTTGGAGTTACTGAAGAATATTTACTTAGTGCAAAAGAAATTCAAATTAAAATGGCTCAAGGTGCAAAACCTGGAGAAGGCGGACATCTTCCGGGCAAAAAAGTTTATCCTTGGATTGCACAAACTCGTTACGCAACTCCGGGCGTTTCTTTAATTTCTCCTCCACCTCATCACGATATTTATTCAATAGAAGATTTGGCTCAGTTGATTTATGACTTAAAAAATGCAAACCGTGACGCTCGAATTTCTGTAAAACTTGTTAGCGAAGCGGGCGTTGGAACAATTGCCGCTGGTGTTGCAAAAGCTGGTGCTCAAGTTATCTTGATTTCAGGACACGACGGCGGAACTGGAGCAGCACCAATTTCTTCGATTCATCACGCGGGACTTCCTTGGGAATTAGGACTTGCCGAAACGCATCAAACTTTGATTCAAAACGGACTTCGCACAAGAGTTACAATCGAAACTGACGGCAAACTTATGAGCGGACGCGATGTTGCGATTGCATGTTTGCTTGGCGCAGAAGAATTTGGATTTGCAACGGCACCGCTTATTTCTATGGGTTGCGCTATGATGAGAGTTTGTAATTTGGACACTTGCCCGTTTGGAATTGCAACTCAAAACGAAACCTTGCGAAAACGCTTCAAGGGAAAACCTGAATATGTTGAAAACTTTATGAAATTTATTGCACAAGAACTTCGTGAATATATGGCGAAGTTAGGTTTTAGAACTGTAAACGAAATGGTTGGTCACACAGAAAAACTAAAACTTAAAGAAAAGCAAGGATTTAAACGTGCGGCTTTAGTTGATATGTCGCGGATTATTGGTTATCGTGCAGAGGATTTTGCAAATTTGGCAAATTCAAGTTCGGCTTTATCAAATTCAAGTGGAAATTCTGCGTCTTCAAGTGGAAATTCAGCAAACTCAAGTGAAAATTCGCCAATCGTTCAGCATTTTGTTGCAAAAGATGTTTACAATTTTGGACTTGAAAAAACTGTTGATGAAAAAATCTTACTTAAAGAGTTTGAAAAATCATCAAAATCAAAAAAAGGAACATTCAATATAAAAGTTTCTTCAACCGACAGAACTGTTGGCACAATTTTAGGTTCAGAAATTCAGAAAAAATTTGGAAGCACTTTGGCGGAAGATTCGTTTGTAATAAATGCGACTGGCGGCGGTGGACAATCGTTTGGTGCTTTTATTCCAAAAGGTTTAACTATGCGACTTACCGGCGATTCAAATGATTACTTGGGAAAAGGTTTGTCTGGCGGAAAAATCGTTGTAAAAACTCCAGAAAATGCAAGTTTTAAGGCTGAAGAAAATATCATTATTGGAAATGTTGCACTTTTTGGAGCGACAAGTGGCGAGGCTTACATTAACGGAATTGCTGGCGAGCGATTTGCGGTTAGAAATTCCGGGGCGACGGTTGTGGTTGAAGGTTGCGGAGATCACGGACTTGAATATATGACTGGCGGAACTGCGGTTATTTTGGGCAGAACTGGAAGAAATTTTGCGGCTGGAATGAGTGGCGGAATTGCTTACGTTTTGGATTTGAATCACGATTTATATTTGCGACTTAACAAACAACTTGTTTCTATGAGCGAAGTTACTGACAGTCACGATGCGAGCATTTTAAAGTCGATAATCGAAAAGCATTTTAAAGAAACTGATTCTAAACTTGCGAAAAAAATTATTCGTGATTTTGATTCTTATCTTCCGCACTTTAAGAAAATTGTTCCGAACGATTATCACAAAATGTTGCTTGAAATTTCTAAGGCAGAAGAACGCGGACTTTTGCACGACGAAGCAGTTTTGGAAGCATTCAAGAAAGTTACGGCGTGAGTTAGGAGTTGACAGTTAGGAGTTGGCGTAGAAAAGTGACGGTTAAATGTCATTCTGAACTTGTTTCAGAATCTGCTGGTGCTTAGTATTCGCGGTGGTTGTACTTCGACTACGCTCAGTAACCGTAAGGTCGAAACCACCAACTGCCACTTAGCAAAAGAAAAAGTAAGGAGAGAAAATTATGGGAAAACCTACAGGATTTTTAGAAACAGATAGAATTGAGAATATTACAATAAAACCAGAAGAACGCTTAAAAGGATTTAGTGAATTTCACGTGCCACTAAACGCAGAAGAACGCAAAAAACAAGCCGCTCGCTGTATGAACTGTGGCGTTCCAATGTGTCAAAGTGCAATTCGCTTAGCTGGAATGGTAACTGGCTGTCCACTTCACAATTTTATTCCAGAATGGAACGACGCACTTTATCAAGGTCAATACGATATGGCTGCTTGGCGGCTCTTAAAAACATCAAGTTTCCCTGAGTTTACAGGAAGAGTTTGCCCAGCACTTTGCGAAAAAGCGTGCAACTGTGGAAATGGTGGCGACATTAAAGAAGCGGTTACGGTTCACGACAACGAACTTTTTATAATCGAAAAAGCATTTGAATCTGGATATATGAAACCGCAAATTCCTAAAACGAGATCAAATAAAAAAATTGCAGTAATTGGTTCTGGGCCAGCGGGACTTGCAGTTGCTGATTTACTAAACCGACGCGGACACAACGTTACAGTTTTTGAACGCGAAGATAAACCCGGCGGACTTTTGATGTACGGAATTCCAAATATGAAGTTGGATAAAAAAATCATCGATCGAAGAATCAAGCTAATGCAAGAAGAAGGCGTAAAATTTGTGCTTGGTGCTGACGTTGGCAAAAAAGGCAAATCTGGAATTGAAGCACAAAAAATCCTCGAAGAATACGACGCAGTTGCTCTTTGTTGCGGGGCGAAAAAAGCTAGACCTCTTGCAGCAAAAGGTGCAGAAAACGCACAAGGCTTAATGTTTGCAGTGGATTTTCTAAAATCAGTTACAAAAAGCCTAATTTCTTCAAATTTTGAAGACAAAAAATTCTTTGATCCAAAAGGCAAGAACGTAATTGTTTTAGGTGGTGGCGACACAGGAAACGACTGCACAGGAACTGCAATTCGACTTGGTGCGGCAAGTGTAGTTCAAATCGAAATGATGGCAAAACCTCCAGTTGAACGTTCAGCAAATAATCCGTGGCCACAGTGGCCTAAAGTTTTAAAAACTGACTACGGAGCAGAAGAATCAATTTACAAATTTGGTCACGATCCGCGAATTTTTGAAACTACAATCAAAGAAGTTTACACTCAAGATGGAAAAGTTTGTGGCGTAAAAACTGTAAAAGTTGAGTTTAAAAATGTGGACGGAAAGCGTCAACTTTGCGAAGTTCCAGGAAGCGAAAAAGATTTGCCAGCAGATTTAATTTTGATTGCAGCAGGATTTTTAGGTTGCGAAGATTACACGGCTCAAGCTTTTGGCACAAAACTTTCTTCACGAAACACAGTTGAAAGTGTGGGCGAAAAAACTCCAGATCTTGCAAGTTCTAACGGATACAAAACTTCAGTCGAAAAAGTCTTTACCGCCGGCGATATGCACAGAGGACAGTCGCTTGTAGTTTGGGCCATAGCAGAAGGCCGAGAATGTGCCCGCGAAATCGACCGTTACTTAATGGGTTACACTAACTTGTAGAAGATGGCGACAAGGATTTTTAGTTATTTTGGAGCGAATCCTTTTTCTTAATCTTCAGTTTTTCTGTGCTAAGACTTCGCCGTAAAACAAAACCCGCTTTTCGCACTTCCGCTGTTCGCTCCATTCTTGCTGTCGCAAGAACGCCGTTGGCGGTGCTACAATCGGGGCTAAGCTCTCTGCCTACTTGTAGAAGATGGCGACACGTCATTCTGAACTCGATTCAGAATCTGTCAATAACAAAGTGTAATTTAGAGCGTAGCGAAATATCTATATTCACTTAATACGGTGGTTGTACTTCGGCAGGTGGTTGTTGAGCGACGTGGCAATCTACTTACGGTTAAATACAAAACCGCTCGTTTTCTGCAATCAAGTGGCACTTGCAAAACCAAATCGCCCACTTTTCGCAAGCAACCGCCAGTTTTCAAATTCCAATGTCAGTACTCAAACGCAACCCCCACTCTCGCGACATCAGCGTCAATCAAAAAAAAATCAAAAAAAAACAAGAATTTTTCAATCAAAATGTTATACTAAAACAAGAGGATTTTATGATTTATCACACAGACGAGGTTATTCAGTTTATAAAAGAAGAAGATGTAAAATTTATTCGCTTAGCATTTTTTGACGTTTTAGGAACACAAAAAAATATTTCAATAATGCCTTACGAAATTGAGCGGGCCTTTAGCGAAGGAATTCCATTTGATGCGTCATCAATTTTAGGATTTGGCGGAGAAGAACATTCAGATTTATTTTTGCATCCAGATCCTTCCACAATTACAATTTTGCCTTGGCGACCAGAACACGGAAAAGTTGTTAGAATGTATTGCAAAATTTCTTATCCAAACGGCGATCCTTTTCCTTTAGACACAAGATCCATTTTAATCAAAGCGATTGGAGAAGCAAAAAAGCAAGGTTTAAACTTTTACTTTGGTGCCGAAAAAGAATTTTATCTTTTTAAGTTAAATGACGACGGCACGCCTTCAAAAATTCCTTACGACAACGCTGGCTACATGGACATTGCTCCTCTAGACAAAGGCGAAAATGTTCGGCGAGAAATTTGTTTAGATTTAGAGCAAATGGGAATTCGCCCAGAATCATCTCATCACGAAGAAGGTCCAGGTCAGAACGAAATTGATTTTAGATATTCCGACGCACTAAAATCCGCAGACAACGTAGAAACTTTTACTTCGGTTGTAAAAACTGTTGCTGCAAAAAATGGATTGTGGGCAAGTTTTGAACCAAAACCTTTAGAAAACCAAGCCGGAAGTGGACTTCACATAAATATTTCTGTAAAATCTGATGAAATTGACGAATCATCTGTAAAATCTTCAGAAAAATCCGCAGAAAACTTAGAATCATCATCAAAATCAGCGAAAAATCAAGAAAATCTTTTAGAATCAGAAAAAAATAAAACTGAAACTGAACTTTTGCGCCAAGTGATTGCTGGCATTTTAAACAGAATTCAAGAATTAACTGCAATTTTTAATCCTTCGCCAGAATCTTATAATCGGTTAGGCAAATTTAAAGCACCAAAATACATTTCTTGGTCAAAACAAAATCGCTCGCAGTTAATAAGAATTCCGGCTGCAAACGGTGAATATGTGAGAGCTGAATTGCGTTCTCCAGATTCAAGTTCAAATATTTATTTGGTTTACGCAAGTTTGATTTACGCAGGCCTTGAAGGAATTAAAAACAAAATGCAACTTTCGCCAAGTTTAGATTTAAATCTTTTAGATGAAAATGTTTTGTCTAAAAATCAAGAAATTATTTCAAAATTAAAAACTTTGCCTTTGACTTTTGATGACGCTTGGGAAAAATCTCTGTCTTCTGATTTTGTAAAACAATTTATTCCAAAAGAAATTTTAAGTTTTTGCAAAAATTATTTTTATCTTCAAATTGAAAAATCAAAACTTGGAGAAAAAAATTTTGACGCCGTAAATGACATTTTGTTAAAACGCGGAATTTAACTTTTTTAAGGAAACCTCTAAAAACTGAAGTTTTTCGAGATGCCCTTAATTTTGGTGAGGCAAATCTATGGATTTTAAGGAACGCGTTTATAGTGTTCTTCTTGTGTCTTCTGTAGAAGTTTTTAATTCTGTGTTTTTAACATTTCTTCCTGAATTTCGATATAATCCAACTAAGATTGTAAAAAGCACAATCGCTGCAAAGCGCGAACTTTTAGACAGAGATTACGATTTTATTTTTATAAATGCTCCTCTTGAAGACAGTTTTGGAAGTGAATTCGCTGTTGATTGCATAAAAGATTCAAATTCTTGCGTTTTGATTTTTGTTCCAAATGATTTATATGAACAGAATTTTTCAAAGTTAGCACAATTTGGCGTTTTTGTTCTTGAAAAAAATAATTCTCCAGAAATGATAAATCGCACTTTGGATTTTATGATTACTGTTCGCGAAAGATTGCGTTTTTCTGAGCAAAAACTTACTTCTGTTGAAGAAAAAATGGAAGAAATTCGGCTTATAAATCGAGCAAAGTGGCTCTTAATTGACAAAAAGCAAATGACCGAAACTCAAGCTCACAGATTTTTGGAAAAACAAGCAATGGATCGTTGCATAACAAAAGCTCAAATGGCAAAAAATATTATAAATGTTCTTGGTGATTCATAAAACAAAAAAAAATGCACTTCGCTTGAAACTTCGTTGCGAGTTCAGCGAGAACCAACTTGTTAA
>CAZLXK010000018.1:0-11492 GCA_964563305.1 uncultured Treponema sp. | reverse complement strand
GTGCGGAAGCCGTTTTTAAAAACTAGAACCTCGCTTCCGTGCATTTTTTAATCTTCTTAAATAAATAACGAACATTTATATTAAAAGAAGGTAAGGAGAAGAAAATGTTTAATAAATCAGATTTGTCGCGAAATCAAAATCAACTTTTTGGCAAGCAAGCAAAATGTGGCTACGATTGGTGGTGGCATTCTTTTACGGCTCACAATGCAAAAACTGGCGAAGAAAAGCCTTTTTTTCTTGAATTTTTTATTTGCAATCCGTCACTTGGCGGCGAAAATCCAGTTTTTGGTCAACTTAAAGAAAACAAAGCAAAAGGCGTAAAACCAAGTTATCTTATGGTTAAAGCTGGAACTTGGGGAAAGGACGCGGTTCAACTTCACCGATTTTTTGGCTGGAAAAACGTGGAATCTCCTGTGGGAAGTGAGCGAAAAACTTTTTTTGTAAAAGCTCTCGATTGTTATCTTGACGATTTTTCATCTTATGGCAAAATCAGCATTTCAAAAGAAGAAAGCGAAAATCATCCTGAATGGATGTGTGGCTGGGGCGACATTGAATGGAACTTAAAAATTGATAAAAAAATTGCGTTTAATGTTGGCTACGGTGCAGGAAAACTTTTTCGTAAACTGCAACTTTTTGAAATGTTTTGGCACGCTGAAGGAATGAAAACTTTGTTTGAAGGCGAAATCACTTTTAACGGCGAAAAATATATTGTTCAAAAAGAATCATCGTTTGGTTACGCTGATAAAAACTGGGGAAAAGATTTTACTTCTCCGTGGCTTTGGCTTAGTTCGAATAATTTAGTCAGCAAAATTAACGGAAAAAAACTTGAAAACAGCGTTTTTGATATTGGTGGCGGAAGACCAAAATGCGGCCCGATTGTTTTAAATAGAAAACTTTTGTCGGCTTTTTGGTACGAAGGCAAGCCTTACGAATTTAACTTTTCAAAATTTTGGACAAATACAAAAACTAAATTTTCTTGTCGCGAAACTGAATCTCAAATTATTTGGCATGTAGAACAAACAACTTGGCACAACAAAATGATTACTGATGTTACTTGCCAAAAAGATGAAATGTTGCTTGTAAATTATGAAGCTCCAAACGGCAAAAAATTGCATAATCGGCTTTGGAACGGCGGAAATGGCGTAGGAACTGTGCAACTTTACCACAAAGGCAAGTTACTTGATGAAATTGAATGTAAAAATGTAGGTTGCGAATACGGCACTTTTGACGGCGAAGATTGGTGATTCTGTGAGTTGACTAAAAAAAACAGCGCTTAGCACACCTTACTTCAAAAACCGCCACTTATCACACGTTACTTCAAAAACTGTCGCTTAAATAAGAAGATGGCGACAAGGATGTTGCCGTAAAACTGCAAGGACCTTGAGAATTTTCGAAGCAAATTCTTGAAACCGACAGGATGTCGTAAAAAATCACAAAAAAATTTGACAAATAAAATATCTGTTATATAATTTAAATTTGAAAAGGTTTTCACAAATTTTTTACGTTTTAGATTTAAAAACTTATGGAAACCCTAGCCTTAACATTTAATAAAAATCGGAGGAAAAAATGTTAAAAAAACTTAAAAATGCGTTTCTTGCTATAACAGCATTTTCTTGCTTTGCTCTTACGTTTATAGCATGTCCGCAACCTCAACAAACGGGGGAGGGGACAGAAGCAAGTCTTAGTTTAAGCGAATCTTCAATCACCTTAAAAACTGTAGGCGAAACTAAGACAATTTCAGCAACTTATTCAGGAAGCGACAAACTTTCTTGGACTGTAGAAGACACAAGCATTGCTACAGTCGAAGTTGCAAACGACACGCTTAGTGCAACTGTTAAAGCTGTAAAAGCCGGCAGCACAAATCTTAGCGTAAAAGAAGCAAATGGTTCACTTAGTGCAAGCGTAAAAATTACAAATAGCATAAGTGCCGATCCTGTTTCTGACTTAAAAATTACTTCAAGCGACGCTTCAAGCATAACAATTTCTTGGACGGCACCTGCAAATTACGAAAACTTTACTGTAAAATCATTTTCTGTAAGCGATTCTGAAGAAACTGAAATAAAATCTCAAACTGTTTCAAATGCAACTTACACGCTCAGTGAACTTTCAGCAAACACAAAATATAAATTCTATGTTTATACAAATTACGGCGGAGTTCAGTCAGTAGCACAAAGTATTGAAGCTCAAACTTCTAGCGTAAGTATTGCACTTTCACTTGAAGGCGACGACTTTAGTTCACCAACTCAAGCAAATGCAACAATCACACTTATTGCAACAGTTACAGATTCTTCTGGAGAGACAAAAAATCTTTCAATTACTGAATGGATTTCTAGCGACGAAACAATCGCAACTGTTAAGGCAGACGATTCTGATTCAAACAAAGCAACAGTAACTGCAGTTGGCCCAAGCGGAACTGTAAATATTACCGCTAAAATTAAAGACGGAGATGCTGAGCTTGCTTCAAAATCTTATGAATGTACGATTGTAGGAAAAGCAGTTGATGTTTCAAATGTGGCAGTTCAAGTTCAGTCAAGTGTGGCGGACTCAGAACTTAGCGACAAACAAGTAAAAGTTTCTTGGGACAAACCAAGTTATTTTGATTCATTTAAAGTTGAACTTTACAAAGTTGATTCTGAAAATGGCACAATCGCTGAAAATGCTACAGTTTCAAAATCACAAGACGCAATTACAGACTCAAGCGTAACTTTAGAAGTTTCTGACTACGGATATTATGTTGCAAAAGTTTATTCTGTTTATGGCGAAGATGTTTCTAGTGGCGTTAGTTCAAGTTCTGTACAAGTTAAAGACTTTTTGCCTTGTGGCGATGTAAGCAAAGTAAAACTTGATCTTAGTGCAGCAAGTCCTTCTCTTACTTGGGAAGATCCAAGCGATTCTGATCTTGCAAGCATTAAAATTTATGTTGACTCAAGCGATGCTATAAAAATTGCCGCTAAAACTCAAAAATACGAAAACTCAAGTCTTTCAAGTGCAAGTTCAATAAAAATCACCACAGTAGACACATCAGAAAACGAAAGTTCAGGATTTACAATTACTGTGGGCGATAAACCAAGCCTTAGCGAAACTAGCACAACTTCAACTGGCTACACAGGACAACTTGTAGTTAGTGGCCTTGAATTAACAAGTGGCGTAACTTATTCAGTAGAATATGCAGGCGATGTAGAAAACGCTGTTGCAATTCTTGACGCAGACAACGCAAAAGTTTACGTAAACGGACTTACGGTAGGAAGCGCTGAAACTCCAAAGTTTACACTTACTGCAACTTACGACAACTACAGCGTAGTTTATGCAACACTAAGTGCAAAAGAAGCGACACCTACAATGACGGTGTGGAAACTTAAGAGTTGGTGGCCTACAGATTTGCCTCCTGCAATAGTTCCTCATATTTCAAGTTCAGTTACAGTTGGAAATATTGTAATGGCAAACTTTGCTGGAGCAAGTCAAACTTCTGATATGATGTATGCCGATGCAAGTTATACAGCATTCATTGTTTATCCAGGACTTACAAATACAGACGGAACTTCTATTTCTCTTGAAGCAACTGATTCAAAGGGAACATCAAGCGGTTTATATGTTTACGCAGATATTAAAGGCGATGTTTCTTGGCAATCTTCTTATTCAAATAAAACAAATTGGAGCTACGGTTACAGTTCAAAACCTCAACTTTATACAGTTTCTAAAAATGAAATGACTGATACTCAAAAATCAGAAGCTGTATTCTACAAAGTTTCAAGTTCAAGCGGTGCGTCTAATAATGTTCCTAACGGATATGAAGGTTGGTTTAACATTAAAAGTGCTGTAAACAATGCATATTGGTATGGTTCTTGTTTTAACGTAAGTTTGAATTCTGAAATTGCTTCAAATGGCGACAGTGATGTTGCAATTCTTTCACAAACTTGGTCAGGTTCAGAATCAAGCGACAAGCCAACTGAAATTACAGACTTTAGTTCAAGCGTAGAAGATCATTCAATCACATTAACTTGGACAGATCCTAGCGATGTAGATTTTAGTTATCTTGAAATTTCAAGCACAGACACTTTACTCGACGGCACAACAGCAATCGAAACTCAAAAAATTAGTGCTGGAACTCAAAGTGCAACATTCACTAAACTTTCAGCTGCCACAAATTATTCTTTCACCGTAACAGAATATGATGTTTTTGGAAACTCAACACAAACTTCAACTTCAGCACAAACTGCCCAAGATTCAACTGCTCCAAGTGCAATTTCTGGTCTTAAAGCAAGTTCTGGTCGAAATAACGTAACACTTTCTTGGACAACTCCAAGCGACGTAGATGCAAAAAATGTAAAAATTTATCAAGGCGATTCTACAACTGCCGTAAAAGAAGTTTCTGTAGACAATGTTTCTTCCACCGCAGAAAATACAAACTCTGCCGATATTAAAGAACTTACCGCTGGCACAGAATACACTTTTAAAGTAACAGTTGTTGATTATGCTGGCAACGAAAGCGACGGCGTAGAAATTAGTGCCACACCAACAACACCTGCTCCAAGCGAAGTTTCAGTAGAAGCAAAATACACAGGAAGCATTTTAGTTACTTGGAAAGACACCACCGCATCAGAAACCGATGATAGTGGCAACGCGATTAGTTATAGTTATAAAGTAACTCTTACAGGATCTTCAACAAAAGAAATGATAGTTGAAAGTGGCGTTGAACAAGTACATTTTACAGGACTTACTATTGGCGACACTTATACTGGTGCAAAAGTTCAATGTATTCCAAGTGATGATGAAAGTGCAGGCGAGACTGTTACTGTTACAAAAGATATTACTGTAAGTAAAGTTTTGTGGAAAATTGCATGCGATGAATATGATAACTCAAATAGACTTTACAGAGTTCTTCCTGCAATTTATACAGGCTCGACATATACAACAAGTAATCATATTATTGTAGAATTTGATGGAACTGAATCAGGTTCTTCTACAAATGCTGAATGGCAGTATCTTACTTATGGAGTATGGGAAGTTGTTCCAGCACTTGCAGATAGTTCTGATGGTTCAAAATTCAGTTTAATGGCGTCAACAGCAGATGGTGTTGAAACAGGTCTTTATTTCTATGGAGACAAGAATCGTTCTATTGCTTCTGGAACTTACTATTCAAATCACTGGGGTTCAAATGCAAATCTTTCTGCAACAAATTCATATCCAGTATTGTTCTTTGTAGCACCAGCAGAATCTGGAGGAGAGTATATTGATACAGATAATAGTGATGATTTAGCATCTGCAACATTTAGTCTTTCTGAAGCAAGTACATCTGTTACTACTTTAATGTCAAATAATAGTTATGGAAATAAAATGTATTATATTTATACAACAATGAACAATACCGACTATTATTGGGCAGATATTCATACTCTTTGTGAAGGAACTACAAATTCAAGTCTTAAAACATCTTTTGCAATTTGTGAAACAACTTTAACAGAAGATACTCTTGCAGGTGCTCCTGGCGAAGTTTCAAATCTTAGTTATGATAGTGATTCTCTTAGTGCAACAAATGTAACACTTACTTGGACAAATCCAACTGAAGCAGATTTTGACCACGTTCTTATTTCTTGGGGGTTGGGCGATGATGAATCAGTAATATCAACTGGCACAAGTGCAACTATTAGTGGACTTTCGTCATCAACATCTTACAATTTTACAGTAAAAACTGTTGATATGATGGGTAACACTTCTGATGGTGTTTCAGTTTCTGTTACAACTTCATCAGGAACAAATTATCCAACAGATGCAACAGCAACAGTAGGTTACACAGGACAACTTGTACTTACTTGGACAGATGCAAACATTTATAATGACTACACATACACAGTAAGTGCAACATCAAGCGGAAGCGACACTGTTGAAGACCAAACCATAGCACAAGGCACACAAAAAGCCGTATTTAACGGATTAACTGTAGGTAACACATACACATTCACACTAAAAGCAACACATGAGTCAATTGATTATGAATATTCTGACAGTACGTTAAGTGCTCAAGCAGTTAAAGTTTTGTGGCATCTTGTTGGTGGATATGGTGACAGAGTGATGATGTGCAATATTCTCAATAATGATGAAAATAGTTGCACAACAGGTTACAACGTGATTGCTGAAGATCCAAATCAATCAAGTGGTACTTCTGGAAACTGTAGTGTAGTTTCATTCTCTACATTGAGTTATCCTTATTGGCTTGTAATGCCAAGTTTGAATGATTCATCTGACGCTGAGCATTTTAGTCTCATGGCTTCTGATTCAATAGGAACAGAATCTGGTTATTATTTATATTCAGATAGTTCAAGAGATGTTTCAAGTTCTTCAAATCTGTCACATTGGTGGACAAGTATTGATACAGTCAATAGTTGGACTCCAAAATTATTTGTAGCAAAAACAGATGAAAGTTATATTACAGATAATAAAATGGCTAGTTTCTCAAAAATTGATTCATCTTATACTGACAGTAGTTCGAACAAGTGGGTTAACTTCGTTTGCGAATACAATAATTATTATGTGCAACACGCAAATCTTATTTATAAACTTGTTTCGTCTATAAGTGAAGAAAATTGTGCAGCGTTGACAATACAAGAAACAACATTAACCGAATAGTTTTTTGTTCGGATAAAAATAGTACAAATTACGCTTGGTATTTTAAGTAATTAACCTTGCGTAAGCACAAATCAGCACGCTCTAAGAAATTAGGGCGTGTTTTTTTTTGTAAGTGCCAGTTTACGCACGAAACCGTCAGCTTTTTAGTTTTTGCAACTTGTTTTTAACCTTGCAATTTCTTTTTGTAAGTGTTTTATTTCGTTTGCTTGTTTTTGATTTTGTTCTCGTTCAGCAAGTAGCAACTTTTCATCTTCGGCTTTTAAGTTTGTAATCAAGTTTGAAAACTTTTTACCACGCTCTGATGTCGTTTTTCCGCCAGAAATAAAATTCAGCAAGTCTTTTTGTTCAATCGTCATCGCTTTTTTGTAAGTATTTGTATTATACAGCAGAATTTTTCGTTTGTCATTGAACTCTTGATTGTCTAATTCCTTGATTGTGTTCCGTACTGTGTACAGCGGTTTTTCTTTTTCAAACCAATCGAATGTGCATATAAAAATTGTAAGCAATTCTGGCAAATCAGAAAACGCCTGACCTTGCCTTAAAAGCCTTGAATCTGTAGTTGACTGATAATAGGTGAAAATGGAGCGACACGGATGCCGCGTTGTAATGCCGAAGAAGAAGATGTGTTAAGATTTTGCTTTCAAAATCTTAAGTTTTAATTTTTGCACGGAAGCAAAAATTAAAACACATTTCTACGTTTATGACGCGTCCGTCTGCTAAAAGTTTTACATCAAGATAGACTGCGCGGGCGTTGGGCGAAAGTTTAAGTTTGGCTTTCTATATATATCTACCGAAAAAAATCAAAAAACACAAAAAAAACGCAAAGTTTCTGCAACGATCGCCAGTTTCTCACTGCCAACCGCCACTTAGTGCACTTGTTGCAAGCAACCGTCAGTTTTTGCAACAAACCGCCCACTTTCTCGCGAGCAAGCAACGCTTTTCGCAATAAACGCCCACTTATCACAGCAAAACCGCAACTTCTTGCGGGCAAGCAACGCTTTTCGCAACTAACCGCCCACTTTTCGCAGTAAAACCGTAACTTCTTGCAACAAACCTCCAACTTCCTGCAATCAGCATCAGTCCACAAACCAAACCGCACACTTCTTGCAAGCAGCGTCAGTCTACTAAGAAACTGCCAGTCCTCTAACCAACCTCCAAATTCCTACCTCAAAATCAAATTGAACATAGTAAAAAAAACTACTATAATATTGTGATATTTGAGCAGATTTTAGAGGTAAAAATGAAAGCAATAGAACTTGAAAAATCATATAATCCTAAAGATTTTGAAGACAGAATTTATAACGAATGGATAAAAAATGGCTGTTTTAAGCCTGCAAGCGACGAAAAGTCTCCAATTCATCAAAATTATCTTGAAAAATCAAAAAATGCAGTTGTTTCAAAATATTCGGTTGTAATTCCGCCACCAAACGTAACTGGCGTTTTGCATATGGGACACGGACTTAATAACACTTTGCAAGACATTGTTGTTCGCTATCACAGAATGAATGGTGAAAATACTTTGTGGATTCCTGGAACTGATCACGCTGGAATTGCAACTCAAAACGTGGTTGAGCGTCAGTTAAAAAAAGAAGGTTTGCGTCGTCAAGATATTGGGCGAGAAGAATTTTTAAAGCGAACTTGGGCGGTTAAAGAAGAACATCACAACACAATCGTAAAACAGCAGCGTAAACTTGGCAACTCTACGGATTGGGACCGCGAGCGTTTTACAATGGACGAAGGCTTGTCTAAGGCAGTTCGAGACGTTTTTGTTACTCTTTATGAACGCGGTTTAATTTACAAAGGTCATTATTTAGTAAACTGGTGCCCGCGCTGTGGAACTGCTCTTGCTGATGACGAAGTTGACCACACAGACACTGACGGATTTATGTATCACATTTGGTACGAATATGCTGACGGTCCAGCTCCAGACGGTTCTACAAAAATTGAAATTGCAACAACTCGACCAGAAACTTTACTTGGAGACACGGCAGTTGCTGTAAATCCTACTGACGAACGCTACAAATCGATTGTTGGCAAAAAATTAAAACTTCCTTTAACAAATCGCGTTATTCCGATTATTGCAGATTCTTATGTTGACAAAGAATTTGGAACTGGAATGGTAAAAATTACGCCTGCTCATGATCCAAACGACTGGGAAGTTGGAAAGCGAAATAATCTTGAAGTTATAAATATTTTAAATCCAGACGGAACCTTAAACGAAAATTGTCCAGAAAAATATCGCGGACTTTCTTGCCTTGAAGCACGAAAACAAATTATTGCTGATTTAACAGAACTTGGACTTTTCAAAGAAGAAGAAAAAATCAAACATTCGGTTGGACATTGTTATCGTTGCGGAACAATCGTAGAACCTTATTTAAGCGACCAATGGTTTGTAAAAATGCAACCTTTAGCTCAAAAAGCACTTGCTGCTTGGAAAAATCAAGAATTTGTTTTTTATCCTCGAAAATGGGAAAACACTTTTGTTCACTGGATGGAAAATATTCGTGACTGGTGCATTAGCCGACAACTTTGGTGGGGACACAGAATTCCTGTTTGGTACTGTAAGTCTTGTGGCGAAACTATTGTTGCTCGCGAAGATCCAACGGAATGTCCTAAGTGCCACGCTTCTTCTTCATTTTTGGAGCAAGATCCAGACGTTTTAGATACTTGGTTTTCATCATGGCTTTGGCCTTTTAGTACACTTGGTTGGCCAGAAAATACCGCTGACTTAAAAGAATTTTATCCTACAACTGCACTCGTAACCGCTTACGACATTATATTTTTCTGGGTTAGCCGAATGATTATGGCAGGCTTAGAGTTCACTGGAAAAGCTCCTTTCCATGACATTTATATTCACGGACTTGTGCGCGACAAGCAAGGCAGAAAAATGAGCAAATCGCTTGGTAACGGTTTAGATCCGCTTGAAATAGTTGATATGTATGGTGCCGACGCTCTAAAGTTTACGCTGAGTTATATGTGTGCACAAGGTCAAGATGTTTTAGTAGACAAAGAATCATTTAAAATGGGCAGCCGATTTTGTAACAAAGTTTGGAACGCAAGTCGATACATTTTAGGAAATTTGGAAGGCAGAACTTTAATCAGCGTAAAAGATTCAGACTTAACCGAACTTGACAAATGGATTTACGCTTGTTTGAACAAAGCTGTAGAAAATGCTCGAAGTGCTTTTGAAGGTTACAGATACAACGAAGGCGCAAGTGCACTTTACGAATATTTCTGGAATGATTTTTGTGATTGGTACGTAGAAGCAACAAAATTAAGTTTTTGGCACGGAGACGAAAAAGAAAAAGACAGAGCAGTTTCAGTTTTGCTGAATGTTCTCGAAGAATCGCTAAGACTTCTTCATCCATATTTGCCTTTTGTTACAGAAGAAATTTATTCAAAACTTCCGCTTAAAGAAATTGTAGAAAATCGAAAGAAAGTAGGAAATCAAAAAATCTTGCCAAATGAACTTTATACGCAAATGTTAATCGACGCTCCTTATCCAAAAGTAAAATCTGAGCGAGCAAATACTCAAATTTTAGAGCGTTTTGAAGTTTTAAAAGATTTAATTAAAAATATTCGAGCTTTGCGTGCAGAATGTGGAATTGATCCAGCGTTGAAACTTCACATTGCAATCAAAATTGCCGAAAATTCAAATGCTGAAGTTATAAAAGAAAAAGTTTCTATGATTCAACTTTTGTCTGGCGTTAGCAAAATTGATTTTACTCAAGAAAATCCTCAAAAATCGATTGGAGCAGTTGGGCAAGGTTATGAAGCATTTTTACTTGTTGATGAAGCAATCAATAAAGATCAACTTTTAGCACGATTCAATAAAGAAATTGCCACAGAAGAAATTACGGTAAAAAAGAGTCAAGCAAAACTTTCTGGCAAGTTTGTTGATAATGCACCAGCGGAAGTTGTTCAAGCCGAACGTGAAAAGTTGGAAAATGCCGAACGTAGAATCGAAAAATTAAAATCTTACATAAAAAGTCTTTAAGATTTATAATCTATAAATATCATTTAAATATCATTTAAAAAAGTCGAGAAAAATGGGAAAGTTTTTATTTGGCACTGGCTAAGGTGATTGAGCGTGTTAAAATGACAGTAGGCAAAAGATTTTGTGATTCTGTGTAAGGAGCGTCGCTTATGATAAATAAAAATTTTAACATGGCTACAGAAAAACCAGATAAAATGGATATGGAGCATATGCTTCAGTTAAAAAACATTTTTCTTGCACCTTATATGCAAATCGCTACAAATTTAATTGGAAAAATGCGTTACGCTGGCGGAAATATGTTTCGTCATCAAATTGTTCCAATGGCAATTTTAATTGATTATGGTTATATTGACAGCGTTTTACTAAAAGCGAGTTGTGTTCACGATGTAATTGAAGATATTCCAGGTTTTGATCCAGAAATCATAAAAAATGCTGATGAAGAAGGCGAGGAAGTTTTAAAACTTGTTCAAGAAGTTACAAAAAAGCCTGGTCAATTAAAGCCTGATTATTTAAAAGGAATTATTGAACACGGAAGTCCAAAGGCGAAAATCTTAAAATGTGCCGACCGAATTAGCAATATGATAAGTTTAGGTTTTGTTACAAGTTCTGAGTTTATTGAACGTTATTGCGACGAAACCGAATATTTTATTTTGCCAATCGCACTCGAAGTTGACTACAATATGTACAAAGAAATTTTGGATTTAGTTGTAAGCCGCCGCTCTTATCTCGAAAAGTCCGGATATTTTGATCGCAAAACCGACGATTAGTTCTTTTATTTGGAGCGAATTTCAAAAGATAACCCGCTTTTCGCACTTCCGCTAATCGCTTCATTCTCTGCAAAATTTTGTCATTCCGAACTTGATTCGGAATC
>CAZLXK010000017.1:17315-21745 GCA_964563305.1 uncultured Treponema sp. | reverse complement strand
GTGCAACTTTTTGCGAAGTATACAAATTGTTGTTATCAAAAACGCATTTTTCGCAAGTACAAGCAGGACAAACATTTCTGCAAGCATTACATCTTATGCAGCGAGAAAATTCATTTCGCCAAAAATCATAACGTTCAGTTGCAGTCATTCCTTCAATCTTTGCAACTTCTTCCATTCGTTTTGTGTTTGGTTCTAATTTATTTTCTGCTTCTTCATCAACGCCTAAAAGTTCATCACAAGAAACGTGTTTTTTGCCTTTGCAGTTATCGCAAACATCGCTTCCATCAAGTGAATCTTGGCAAGGAACGCCGATTGCATAAACATCACTTCGAGTAATGCGATTTTCTTTTAAAAGTTGAGTAAACGAATAAGTGTCGCTTGGTTTTAAAAATACAAGTACAACTTCACTTGGAATTGGCTTATCAACCGCATTTGGATCGCGTTGTTTTGCCATTGTGTTATTCATTCGAGTTGTACTTTTTTGAATTTCAATTTGTCTTGTAATTCCAACTAAATATTTTGAAAGATTTGCTTTGCAATATTTGTTGAATACAAAATCTTTATCTAATTCTTCTGCCGAAGTAAAAACTGCTGGCGTAATATCATCTTCAAAAAGACCTTTTTTCCAACCTATAACTTTTTGGACTTTTCCTTCAGCAAGCAATTCTTTTGCACGAGAAATTAATTTGTCTTGCATCTTACGTCCTCCAGTCTTTTACATTCGCCAAGTTCTGTAACTTGTTCTACAAAACTTTGCATGATTCCGGCAAACCGAACGCCTTCCGCAGCGGAACACCATTCAACTCTAGTTCTTCCTTTTTCAATTCCCAAAAAGTCGAGCATACTAAAAAGAAGCGTCATTCTTCGGCGAGCAAAATAGTTTCCTGTTGAATAGTGGCAATCTCCCGGATGGCAGCCACACAAAATAACTCCATCAGCACCGCGTTGAAATGCTCTTAAAATAAAAAGTGGATTTAATCGGCACGAACACGGAATTCTGATAATTTTTACATTTTTTGGATACTCAAGTCGGTTGTTTCCAGCCAAATCGGCACCTGCATAAGAACACCAGTTGCAACAAAACGCTACAATTCTTGGTGTCCAGTCTTTATTTGTTGAAATATTTTCACTCATAATTTTTTTTTAGTGATGTAGTTGCGATTGAAAATTTCAAAATCATATTTTTCAAAATGATTCAAAAAGTTCATCAAGCAAACTTACAAAACACTATCAACCTCCGCCAAGATTTGTTTGTTACTAAATCCGAAAAGATCCATTGCGCCAGAAGGACAAGCAACTGTACAAGCACCACAACCGTGACACATTGCAGTATTAACTTGCGAAACGTGACGCGTGATTGTAGTTCTGTTTGGACCACGGAAATCCTTATCAACGTAAGTAATTGCTCCATAAGGACAAACATTTGCACATTGTCCACAACCATTACACATATTTTCGTCAGGATGAGCCGTACAAGGATCTGTTTTAAGTTTATCTTTTACAAGCAAACAGATTGCTTTTGCAGCCGCTCCCGAAGATTGAGCTACGGTTTCTGGAATATCTTTTGGACCTTGACAACATCCGCAAAGGAAAATACCAGCGGTTGGACTTTCTACAGGACGAAGTTTTGCGTGAGCTTCCAAGAAGAAGTCATTGTTGTCCATAGAAGTTGTAAGCATTGTTGCCAAATGGCGAGCAGATTTGTCGGCTTCGATTGACGCTGCTAAAACAACCATATCTGCTTTTATGTGAACTTGGCGATTCAAAATTAAATCTGAACCTTGAACATCAAGTTTTCCATCTGACTGAGGAGTTACTTTTCCAACCATTCCTTTAATGTAGTGAACTCCGTACTGTTCAACTGCCCTTCGATAAAATTCATCAAAATTTTTGCCCGGAGTTCGAACATCAATATAGAAAACTGTAATATTTGTGTCTGGATAATGATCTCGAGTTAAAATTGCGTGTTTTGCTGTGTACATACAACAAACTTTAGAACAATATTCGTGACCTTTTGTAGAATCTGCAGAACATCGGCTTCCTACGCACTGAATAAATACAATTTCTTTTGGCTCTTTTCCGTCTGATGGGCGAAGAAGATGACCATTTGTAGGACCTGAAGCATTGCAAAGTCTCTCAAATTCAAGTGAAGAAACAACATCTGGACTTTGTGAGTAAGCGTATTCATCAAATTTTTCAAGGCTGATTGGATTGTAACCAGTTGCCACGATGATTGCACCATATTTTTCTGTGATGATTTCTTCTTTTTGATTAAAGTTGATTGCTCCAACGCCGCAAACTTTTTGACACATTCCGCAAACATTGTCTTTCCCATTTTTCAAACCTTTCATATGAAGACAATAATCAGCAGAAATTCCAGCAACTTTTGGGACTGCTTGTGCAAACGGAATATTGATTGCTTTTCGATTGTCCAAATTTAAGTTAAATTCGTTAGGAACTTTTTTCATTGGACATTTTTCTACACATTCGCCACAACCAGTACATTTTGTTTCATCAACAAAGCGCGGATGTCGCTTTATATCAATTTCAAAGTTTCCAATGTAACCGCGAACTGCACAAACTTCTGAATAAGAAAGAATGCGAATATTTGAGTTTTGGCTAACTTCAGTCATTTTTGGAGTTACAATACAAGATGCACAGTCGAGCGTAGGGAAAGTTTTATCAAGACGAGCCATTTTTCCGCCGATTGTATAATCTTTTTCTACAATATCAACTGGGAATCCCGCATCCGCAATGTCAAGAGCAGCCGTAATTCCTGCAATTCCTCCACCAATAACTAAGGCACGCTTTGTCATTAAAGTTTCGCCTTCTTTTAATGGAGTATCGAGAATTGTTTTTGCAACAGCAGCTTTTCCTAAAGCAACTGCCTTTTCTGTTGCATCCGGCATATCTTTCATAACCCAAGAACATTGTTCACGGATATTTGCAACTTCAACTTTATATGGATTTAATCCGGCACGTTCTGCACACGCACGGAATGTTTTTTCATGCATACGAGGAGAACAAGAACAAAGAACAACGCCAGTAAGGTTTAATTCTTTGATTTTGTCTTCAATCATTTGCTGACCAGCTGAAGAACACATATAAGCGTAGTGAGTTGAATATACAACGCCATCAACTTTTTCTAATTCTTCAGCAACTTTTGCGACGTCAACTGTTCCGGCAATATTAGTACCACAGTGACATACAAAAACACCAATTCTTTCCATAGGATTTCCTTATTTTTTGTACTTTCTGAATGCACTTACGATTGCTTGCTGAGGCATTTCTGGATCTAAGTGCTCTGGTACTTGTACTGGATCTAAATGATGAGGACCACGACGGCTCTCAACAACCTGACGAACTGCATCAATAAGTTTTGCAGGTTCAACTTGACGAGGACATCTCTCAAGGCAAGCAAAACAACTTAAGCAAGCATAAATTGATTTTGAAGCCATAAGTTTGTCAATTTCACCATTTTCGACCATTTGAACAAACTGATGTGGGTGATATTCCATCGAATCATAATTTGGGCAAGTTCCAGAACATTTCCCGCAAATCATACATTTTTTAGGATTTACACCGCTTTTCATTAAAATTTCTTCTTTTAATAATGCTTCACTTTCCATTATTCAGCCTCCTTTAAGCCTAAAGCTTGAGCCAATAATTCAGTAAAGTAAATTACGTCAAGAGTTGAATCGCCTTTATTTTTTATAAGATTGTAGCGACACAAAGGACAAGATGTTACTAAAAAGTCCGCACCAATGTCTTTTGCGTTATCAAGAATTTTCTTTGCTCTTTTTTGAGGAATTGATTCATCTTCAAAAACTGTATACGCACCACAACATTCATTTCTTTGTGCGTAAATAACAGGAGTTCCGCCAATAGCTTTTATAAAATCTTCAATAATTTTTGGATTTTCTGGATCATCAAATTGAAGAACATTCGCTGGACGAAGTAAAAGGCAACCGTAATAAGCACCAATTTTTTTGCCAGTAAAAGGATTTTTTACCGCTTTCTTTACGTTGTCCCAGCCAATAACATCACGCAAAATTTCCAAGTAGTGAACTACTTTTGCTTCTCCGTGATACTCAATTTTGTCTTGAGCCAAATAATTGTTCACCTTCGAAATTATATCTTCATCTGTTTGCATATCGTGATTAACTTGTTTTAAGACATTATAACAAGCAGAACAAAGTGTAACTAATTCCTGATTTGCATCTCGAGAAGCAGCAAGTGCTCTAACTGATGAAAGTTTTGGAGCGATTTCATTTGTGCCAAGCGGATATTCTCCACCACAACACTGCCAGTCTGGAATTTCTTGAAGAGTGAACCCTAAGACTTCTGCAGATGCACGAGCATATTTGTCAAGGTCTAAAGCCTTGTTTTTTAGCGTACAACCTGGGAAGTAAGAATAGGTGATGTTTTCC
>CAZLXK010000017.1:0-17305 GCA_964563305.1 uncultured Treponema sp. | reverse complement strand
TTTTCCATCTTTTTACATCCTCATCTCAATACGCGTGTGTACGGAAGGACATAATACACAGCCACAAAATTTATTAGATTTCTTAAAGATTTTTTTTAGTAGGATTTTTTATAAGTCTTAGAATTATCATAAGAAAAGCGTTAATTTTGCTGATGTTTTGATAAAATCAAGTTTACTAAGTCAAAATTAAGGCAAATTTTTTTGATTTTTCTAAAACTGCAAAAAAAAATGTAAATGCAAAAACAAAAAGTTCAAGTGTGAAAATCAAAGCAAAAGCTTTAATAAAAAAGTTTTAGTTCACAAATCACACAAAAATTGCATTTTTAGCACACAAATTCAACTAAAAAAACTTAAGAAATCGTTTAATACAGAACATTTTACCCATTCTCCTTACCACCTAAGCAAAATGTTCAACCAACAATAAAATTAGATGAAGTTTCAAAACTCGTCTGACTTTTGAAACATGTTCATTTATTTAACTTTTACGCCCGCCATTTCTTCTGGATGGAATACTTCATCAAATTTTTCTGCCGTAAGAAAACCGAGTGAAACACAAGCTTCTTTAAGTGAAATATTTTTTTCGTAAGCCAAATGTGAAGTTTTAGCAGCATTTTCATAACCAATATATGGATTTAAAGCAGTTACAAGCATCAAAGAATTATGAAGATTGTAATGCATTTTTTCTTTGTTAGCGGTAATTCCAACTGCACAATTTTTGTTAAAACTTAAAATACTTTCTGCAAGAAGTCTGCAAGATTGAATAAAATTGTACGCAATTACAGGCATAAAAACGTTAAGTTCAAAGTTTCCCTGACTTGCGGCAAATCCAATCGCAGCGTCATTTCCCATAACTTGAACTGCAACCATTGTAACTTGTTCGCATTGAGTAGGATTTACTTTTCCAGGCATAATTGAAGAACCAGGTTCATTTTCTGGAATGTGAATTTCGCCAAGTCCATCACGCGGACCGGATGCAAGCCAGCGAACATCATTTGCAATTTTCATCATATCAGCAGCAAGTGCTTTTACCGCACCGTGAGCAAACACAATTTCATCTTTTGAAGTAAGAGCGTGAAATTTATTTGGAGCGGTGATAAAATCTTTTCCAGTAAGGCGAGAAACTTCTTCGGCAACTTTTTTATCAAAACCTTCTGGAGCGTTAAGTCCAGTTCCTACAGCAGTTCCGCCAAGAGCAAGTTGCTTTAAATAAGGAAGCGAAGATTTTAACATTTCAACATCACGTTCCAAAGAACTTCGCCAACCAGAAATTTCTTGACTAAAAGAAATCGGAACAGCGTCTTGAAGATGAGTTCTTCCAGATTTCACAATTCCTTCATTATCTTTTTCAAGTTTTTTGAAAGTTGCAATTAAAACTTCAATCGCAGGAATAAGTTTATCTTCAATTTCAACAACCGCAGAAATATGAAGAGCAGTTGGGAAAGTGTCATTTGAAGATTGGCTCATATTTATATCATCATTTGGATGACAAAGCTTTTTGCCAGCAATTTGATTAGCACGATTTGCAATAACTTCGTTAGCATTCATATTGCTTTGCGTTCCACTGCCAGTTTGCCAAACAACAAGCGGAAAATTTTCGTTCAAAGAACCAGAAATTACTTCGTCGCAAGCACTTTTAATTGCTTCAAGTTTTTCATCAGTCATTTTTTCAGGCTTAAGAGAATGATTTGCAATCGCCGCCGCCTTTTTTAAGTAACCAAAAGCTTTAGTAATTTCGCGAGGCATAGTTTCAATTCCCACACCAATTTCAAAATTTTCATGGCTACGTTCAGTTTGTGCTCCCCAAAGTTTGTCTGCAGGAACTTTAACTTCGCCCATAGAATCATGTTCAATGCGATAATTTTCCATTTTAATCCTCAAATCTCTTGTAGAAAACGTCAGACCAAAACTTTATTCATCATAACGTTTTCTGTAATTTTTTATTTACTGATTCCGAAGCAAAAGTTCAACGTTGCTAAAAGAACTTCGGAATAACAAAAATAAATTTTAGAAAGTAAGTTGTTTAATAACATCTTTAAGACATTCAGAACTGTGACGCAAAGAATCAAGTTCAGAATCAAGAAGTGGAGCAGAAAGATGGCCTTTAATTCCGTTGTGACCGACAATAGTTGGAATGCTTAAACAAACATCGCTAATTCCATATTCGCCGTTTAGATAAGAAGTAATTGTAAGCACAGAATCAGTTGTGTAATTTAAAGCTTCCACAAGATTTGCTGTAGTAACGCCAATTCCGTAATTTGTACATTTTTTAGCAGCAATAATAATTCCGCCAGATTTGCGAATGTAATCTTCAACATCATTTTTATCAAAAGTTGGAAGTTCTTCTTTGCCAGTAAATGATTTTGCAAAGTTATCAACAGGAATAGAACCAATATTTGCGAGCGACCAAGGAACAAACGAAGAATCTCCGTGTTCGCCAAAAACCCAACCGTGAACATTTTCTTGAGCAACTTTGTAAGTTTCAGCAATGCGAGCTCTAAAACGAGCAGTGTCAAGCATAGTTCCAGTTCCAAAAATGTGGTCGCTAGGAATTCCAGAAGTTTTTACAAATTGATAAGTAAGAATGTCAACAGGATTTGCAACAATCACATAAAGAGCATTTGGAGCAACTTTAGTAATTTGCGGAATAATTGATTTTGTAATGTCAACATTTGTTTGAGCCAAATCAAGACGCGACTGACCAGGTTTTCTAGCAACTCCAGAAGTAAGAATTACAACATCCGAATCTTTTGCGTCTGCATAATCACCATCGTGAACATAAACTGGACCAATAAAAGGTGTTCCTTGACGAATGTCCATCGCTTCGCCCATTGCTCTGTCTTTTGCAATGTCGATTAAAAGAATTTCTGAAGCAAGTTGTTTAATTGTTAAAGCATAAGCAACTGTAGAACCAACTTGACCCGCACCGATAATTGTAATTTTGTTTGCCATAAAAAATCTCTCCTAACACTTTCACTAAAATTTTAAAAGTGAAAAAATCCCAAGTTTTCTAACATTTATTTCTATTGTAAACCATTTAAAATCAAGTGTTAATACTTTTAATTTCAGAATAATCGAAAATTTCTTAAGTAAAAGCCTAAAAACTAAAATATTGTGATTTAAATAACACAAAAAAATACACACTGTGAAATTTATCACATAAACAAATAATTAAATGATAATGCGATGTTTTTTGCTGGTTGGTGAGTCTAGTCGAACCATTGGAGCAAGTTTTTTGACTTCGACCCGCTTTCCGCGACTTTCGCTTTCGCTTCGGTGCTTCGCACTTGCCTTCGGCAATCGCTACAATCGGGGCTAGGCTTTTCTGCAAGAAGATGGCGTTACTTAGAAAAACGTCAGTCTTAAAAGAAGATGGCGACAAGGAGGTCGCCGTAAACGCCATAAGACCTTGAGAATTTTCGCAAAGAGAAAATTCTTGTTATCGACAGGATGTCGAGAAAATTGTATTTATAAGAACTAAATTCAAAATTTTGTAAAAACAAGAATTGAAATTTTTTTCATAAAAAATAAAATTGATTTTGTTTAAGGACAAAGATGCCAAGAGTAAATTTTTATTTGCTTTTGGCATTTTTTTATTTTAAGAGATGCACTAAAAACATCAAAAAAATTTCGAGGCAAAAAATGAACTTTAAAACAAACTATCCAAGCGTTGACTTTTTGTATTTGAGCGAAAAGGATTGTATTTTAGCGGGCGTTGAAAATATGAAAGATTGTATCGACACAATGCAAGAATTATTTTCATTAATCGGCAAAGGTGATTACAGAATGGGCGGTTCTAACGGAAATGAACACGGAATCAAAATGGGATTTCCAGATAAATCAGAAATAGAAAATTTTCCAGTAAACGCTCCAGATTATCGCTTTATGGCAATGCCGGCTTATGTTGGCGGAAAGTTTCACCTAGCGGGCGTAAAATGTTATGGTTCAAATCCGCAAAACAGAGAAAAAGGCTTGCCACGTTCAATTTTAATGCTCACCTTACAAGATGTAGAAACCGGTGCTCCGTTAGCGTATATGAGTGCAAATTTAATAAGTTCAATGAGAACAGGTGCAGTTCCCGGACTTGGAATTCGATACTTAACGAGCAAAAATGCAAAAGTTTGTTCAATTATTGGTCCGGGCGTTATGGGAAGAACTGCAATTATGGCAATAAGTGCTGAAAAGCCGCAAATTACAACTGTAAAAATTAAAGGTCGAAGTAAAAAAGGAATTGAGGATTTTGTAGAGTTTACAAAAAAGCATTGCCCAAATATTTCAAAATTTGAAATTTGTCAAAGTGACAAAGAAGCGTGTCAAGATTCTGACATTGTTTATTTTGGAACTACAAATCAAAAAGTTTTTGAAGAAAATCCGCACGTAGAAGAATCTTGGCTAAAAAAAGGTGCGTTGGTAATTTCAACAAGTGCTCTTTTAGTTGACCCTGACTTTCTTGCAAAAAAAGATAAGGTTAAAATCGTGAGCGACAATTATAAAATGTATGAAGGTTGGGGAGCAGGAAAAGAAGCTCCTACGCAAAAAAATGTTTCTACGCTTTTAGGAATGGCTTTTTACGACGCAGTTGTTGCTAAGAAAATTTCAAAATCTGATGTTGTAGAAATTGGTGATATTGTAAACAAAGAAAAAACTGCTCGCGACAATGAAGATCAAATTATATTTTTTGCAGTTGGCGGAATGCCAGTTGAAGATGTTGCTTGGGGAGCAAAAATCCTAAAAAATGCACAAGAAAAAAATATTGGAACAAAATTAAATCTTTGGGAAAAGCCTGAATGGTTATAATTTTTTATAAACGGATTTAAGCTTTGCTTTTAGCAAGGTTTGAATATAAAGCAAATCAAAGCGAATGTCTTTGAAAAATGCTTAAGAGCAAATTGCTCAAACCCCCTTGTACTTGCCCTAATTGCCTTGAATGACGTTTTCACAAAAGGTGATTAGGGTTTTTGTTGTTCTAAGAGTTAGATGTTAGGAATTAGGATTGAGAATTTAAGCGGTGATTGAGTCCGTCAAAATCGGCACGCTTACGGTAAGTGAGGACTTTATTCTGAACTAGTTTCAGAATCTATTTACGCTTAGCAAAGAGAAGTTAATTCAGATTTAAGTTAGGAGCGAGGAGAGAGTTCTTAGCATAGAAAAATTAACAGTGGTTTCGACCTTGCGCTTGCTGAATTTATCGAAGTACAACCACCGTTAATATCATAAATCAGAAAAAAGATTAATCACTTGGAAGCAATTTTTTTGGAAGCGGAACATCAGGAAATTTATTATTAACTGCTTTTTCAATCATATCAATGCAACCTTCAATTCCCATTCTTGCACTATTTAAAGTCAAATCATAATTGACAGGATTTGTCCAATAATTTCCGCCAGTGTAATATTTATAATATTCCGCTCGATATTTGTCAGTTTCACTGATTGAAATGTCCGCAGTTTGAGCACTAACGCCCATTTTTTCCATAATCCGCGGACGACAAAACTCACGTGGAGCTTCAATATAAACGCTCAAAACTCTAGGATTATCTTTTAAAACCCAATCCGCCGCTTTTCCAACAATTACGCAAGTTTCAGTTTGTGCAAGTTCAAGAATAATTCTTCTTTCATATTCATAAAGTTCATCGTTAGAAACAAATTCGTTTTTTTCAGGTTCAGGATTTTTTCTTCGAGGAAGTTTCGCCAAAAATGATGAAAAAGAAGTTTTCTTTTTTTGAGAAAGTTTTTCATTCACTTCTTCAAACAAAGTTCTGTCAATTCCAGAAAGTTGAGAAGCTAAAGTTAAAATTCTGTTTTCGTAACAATGAACACCAAAATCTTTTGCAACTCGACTTGCAATTTCTTTTCCGCCAGAACCAAATCCGCGTGCAACTGTAATTGTAAAATTTTCCATATTTTTATTTTCTCCTTAAAAATCAAAATAAAAAAGCAACAAATTTTTACTGACTTTTTTATCTTCATTTTATTAAAAAATTCTCAACTTCAAAACTCAAGTTTTATTTTGATTCTTTATCAGCAATATAACGATGCAAAAAGTCTCTCATTCTAGGCGTTTTTGGATTATTAAAAATCACTTCAGGGACATCATTTTCTACAATATAACCATTATCCATAAAAATCGTTCTTGAAGAAACATCTTTTGCGAAAGCCATTTCGTGAGTTACAATCATCATTGTTAAACCTTCGTCCGCAAGTTGCTTCATAACATTTAAAACTTCGCCAACCATTTCTGGATCTAGTGCCGAAGTCGGTTCATCAAACAAAAGCATTTCAGGCTTCATTGTAAGAGCACGAGCGATTGCAACTCTCTGTTTTTGACCGCCACTCAACTGCGAAGGCTTTGCGTTTATGTAAGGCGCCATTCCAACTTGTCGCAAATATTTTATCGCCAAATATTTAGATTCGTTTTTATCCAAATGCAAAACTTTTCTCGTTCCAGCCATGCAATTTTGCAAAACCGTCATATTGTTAAACAAATTAAACGACTGAAAAACCATTCCAACTCTCGAGCGAAATTTTATAAGTTCTTTTGAATTAGTGCCGACTTCATTTCCTTCAAAAAAAATTTTTCCGCTAGATTTTGTTTCAAGACCATTTATACATCTTAGCAAAGTTGACTTTCCGCTTCCAGAAGAACCAATTATGCAAACAACTTCGCCTTTGTTCACCGTAAAATCCAAATCTTTTAAAACTTCGTGACTTCCAAAAGATTTTGCCAAATGTTCAACTTTTAATAAAGGAGCGTTTTGTAAATTTTGCTGATTTTCAGTTTGCGGATTTTCTGATGATTTTTCTTCTGGCTGAAGATTTTTGATTTCGCTTTTAATTTCAATTTTTTCAGATGAAATTTCTTGACTTTTAGTTTTGTCAGTTTGAGTTTTTATTTCAATTTCTTCAGCGACAATTTTTTGCGTTTTTGTTTTGCTTGCTGATTTTGATTTTGATTTAGATTTAGTTTTACTTTGGGATTTTGGCTCAAGTTCAAAACTTTCTGTAATTTCTTGAATTTCAATTTTGCTCATAATAATTTTTCCTTTTTACTTTGCAATTTCTTGTTCATCTTCTTCAGGATTTAAATATTCTACCGCCAATTCGTAATCTTTTTGCGTAAAGACTTTCTTTTCAACTGAATTCAAAATTTTTGTAAAGAATGTACAAATTATAAAATAAATGATTGCACAAATTATATAACTTTCAAAATATCTGTAATAAACGCCGGCTGCAACTTTTGTGCTTAAGAAAAGTTCCGACATATTGATTACGTTTAAAACTGAAGTCATTTTTAAATTTGTCAAAAACTGATTTATCATTTCTGGAACAATATTTCTAAACGCTTGAGGAAGAACAACCGAAAACATTGTTTTTGTATAACTCATTCCCATCGCAAGTCCGCCTTCAATTTGTCCTACGTCGATTGAAATAATTCCGCCACGCACAGTTTCGCACATATACGCTCCGCAGTTTAACATCAAAACTAAAAGAGAAGCCACGAACGGCGGAATTTTTACGCCAGCGGATGTTAAGCCGTAATAAATGACCATTGCTTGAACCATCATCGGAGTTCCGCGAAAAACTGCAACAAACGCTTTAACAATCGGTTTTAAAATTCCAAAAATAATTTTTTTTGCCAAACTGTCGCCTTTTTGAATTGGAGTTGCTTGAACTAAACCTAATAAAAAACCAAAAATGTATCCAAGCAAAGTTCCAATAATTGCAATTTCCAAAGTGACTAAAGCACCTCGCAAAAACGCTCGATATTGTTCTTTAAAAATAAAATATATCCAATAAAATAAATTTTGCTTCATATTTGAACCTTTTGTTAAAAGATTGATTTTTAAATGATGATTTTGCACTTAGTGCACGCTTAGCATAGAAAGTCGCGGTTTTGTTAGTTAACTTGCTGTTTGCTAAGTAAAGTGTCGCTTCTCGCAAGAAAACTGCCACTTCTCGTAAGCAAGTGTCATTCTGAGCAAAGCGAAGAATCTGTCACTAAGAAAACCGCCACTCTGCTAAGAAAACTGTGCTTCTCGCAATCAAGTGGCAGTCCACAAAAATCTCCTCGCTCCTCAGCACTAACTTCTAATTCCTAAAATCCTAATTCCTAAACTCCTAATTACTCAAAGGCATAGTTTCTATAGCAATCATCATATATTTCTGCATTTTTTCATCGTCCCAACCAATCGCATCCATTGCCGCTTGAAAAGTATCACGCAAAACATTCGGCTTACCTTGAGTTTGAACAGTGTCATCAAAAGCAACTGAGCACGCTTCAGACGCATCTTCTGGAGTTACAAAACCCTTACCGCCAGTTGTTTCAAAATCCACAATGCAAACATCAGGATTTGCCAAGCAACCAGAATATGCAGTCGGCCAATCCATTACGCCAATATCAACCGTTCCCATTGCAACTTGCATAATAACTTCAGAACAAGTTTCAGGATAAACGTGCTTATCAACAACATTTGGAATTTGAGCAATATAAGTTGGCCAGTTTGTATTAATTTGAGTAGTTGCAAGACAGCCATCAAAATCATCAATACTTTTTGCATTTTCATACTTGCCGCCTTTTTTAACAACAATTACATTGTGCCTGTTATAATATGCTCGAGTAAAATCTAAAGACAAATCACGCTCTTCCTTGTAAATAATTCCAGACATAATCAAATCATAATCGTGCGACTGCTTTAATCCCATAAAAATCGACGACCAATCATTTTTGTGAATTTCAAGTTCCAATCCCATTTCGTCAGCAATCATTCGGCTAAAAATTACATCATAACCAAAAGCATATTCAGAAGAACCAAAAATCGGCTCAGCCTTAAATTCAGGATGTCCAGGAATATTAACATCACGCTGAGTCCAGTTAAAAGGAGCATAAGCACATTCAATTCCAACTCGCAATTTTCCTTTCATAAGTTGTGCCGCTTCTTTATATTCAGGTTTTCCATTGTAAACATAAGCACTTTCTTTTTTGCTACAACTAAAAAAACAAAACGACGCAAGTGCCACACACAAAATTGCCAAAGCAAATTTCTTAAAATTCTTTTTCATATTGACCTCCAAAAAAAAAGACGCCAAGCAAAAGTTTAAAAAGCAAACCTTTGCCTAACGTCTTTGTATAAAAATTGTATATAATTTATCGCGTTTTTAATCAATAAATTTTTCGGAATAAGTTTTATAGGTTTTCTGAATTTTACAATGGAGCATACTTTTTGTGCTAACCCGCTTTTTCGCTTTCTTGAAAAAAGATGGCGACAAGGGACTTGCAACGAAGTTTCGAGCATGTCGCCGTAAACGCACCATAAGACCTTGAGAATTTTCTCAAAGAGAAAATTCTCGTTATCGACAAGAGGGCGAGAACAATCGGGGCTAAACTTTCTTGCAAGAAAGCAAAACTTCGCAAAGCAAACAGTCGGCTCGTCATTGCGAGTCAGCGACAAAGAAATCTACTTGCAGTTAACAAAAATAAGTTCAGCATAACAAAATTCAAAACAAAATCTCAGCTTCAGCGTCGGTTTCTCTTCCTTCTTGAATCGAAAAAGGCAAACTTCGCAAAATCTTAACTTTTACAAGTGAACCTTGCTTAAGATTTTTTTTATTATTTTCGCAGCGAACATGAATAAAATTATTTGTAACAGCATTTATTGGCAAATCAAAATCAGAAACAAAATCAGAATTTTTTTGCTTAGATAAAATCATTCTTTCACTTCGATTATTTTCAAGAATCGCATTTAAACTTTTACCAACAAAAGAATCTATGTAATTCACTTTTGACTTTATTGCAAGTTTAGTTAAAATTTTTACGCGCTCATTTTTTATTTTTTCAGGAATTTGATTTTCCATAGAAAACGCTTTTGTTCCCGGACGAGCCGAAAATGGAAAAACATGAATCCAAGCAAAATTTAATTTTTCGCAAAGTTCTAAAGTTTTATTAAAATCATTTTCAGTTTCGCCAGGAAAACCTACAATTATGTCGCAACTTATAAAAGGATTTTCTTTTGCTAAACGTAAAAGTTTTACAGCATTTTCCACTTGTGCAACAGAATAAGGGCGGTTCATTTGCTTCAAAATAAAATCGCTTCCACTTTGAACGCTCAAATGAAAACTAGGAGCAACTCTAGGATTTTTTATTACTTCACAAAATTTTTCATTTACACTTTGCGGATACAAACTTGAAATTCTCAAAGTAATATTTTTTGTATTTTCAAGAACAATTTTTAATAAATCAGCAAAGTCACAAATTTTTTCTGCTTGAATATTTTGATTTTGAAGATTTTGATTTTCGTCATTAAACAAAAATTTTCCTGCGTATTGACTTAAATTTACGCCAGTAAAAACAACTTCATTTCTTCCAAGTCTTTCAAGTTCCTGAACACGTTTTACAACATCTTCTACATCAAGCGAAACTGATTTTCCGCGAGCAAAATGAATTCTGCAAAACGCACAATTATTATTACAACCGTCTTGAACTTTTATTGAAGATCGACTGTGTTTTTCAAAAATCGGCGTATAAAGCATAAAATTTAAATTCTTAGAATTTTCATGATTTTTTTGAAATTGATTTTCTTGTTCAAGAATAAATTTTTCTAACACCTCGCAAGAAATTTCTTCTTTGCCTTCCATCATTTTTGCAATGTACGAAAGAATAAATTTTTTTGTTCCAGAAAGAATGCAAATTCGCTTAGGATTTATTTTTTTGATTTCTTGTGCGTCAAGTTCAGCGTAACAACCTGTAACTAAAACTGGAGAATTTTCAAATTTTTTCAAAAGTAAACGAATAATGCGCCGAGCTTTTTGTTCAGCCTTTGCAGTAACTGTGCAAGTATTTATTACGCTTAAAATTACATTTGGATTTTCTTGCGTTGAAGAACTTATATTTTCCAAATCACATTTAAAACCCGCCAAAGAAAAGCAACGAGCCGCACCTTCAGTTTCGTCTTGATTTAAACGACAACCTAAAGTTTCAAAATGAATAATTTTTTGCATTATTTTAAGAAAAATTTTAGTTAATGTGAGATTGACAGCGAAGTTTTCCGCGACTTGCATCGTATTGAGAAGCATTTATAGAAAGTGCTCTGTCGTAAGCCAAAATTGCATTTCTCCAATCAGAAGCCATTTCGCGAGCATAACCTAATCTTGTCCACCAATAATCTCTTGTTGGCTCAGAACGAACTGCCGCACTAAAAGAAATATCTGCGTGTTCGTAGCGAGTTTGTCTTATGTAAATTTCGCCCATATAATAATAAACGCGACCAACTCTGTTTGCATTTTCAGGAACGCTTGCAATATAACGCTGAAATAAATTTAAAGCTTCGTTGTTCTTTCCTAAAAAATATTTTGCTTCACCCAAAACTTCAATTAATCTTGCGTCGTAAGCATTTAAACTTCTTGCTTCAGTTGCTCGTTGCTCGGCTTCGCTATATTGTTTGTTTGAAATTAAAGCCCAGCACAAAACAACATACGCTTCTCGATTATTTGGATTTGATGCGATTTCATCTTCACAAACTAAAATTGCTTCTTTGTATTTTCCTTCGTTATAAAGTTTTAAAGCATCAGGTCTTGAATTTTGTGATTGTGAAAAAACTGAAATTGCACAAAATAAATTTAATGCAAGTAATATAAAAATTTTTTTTGTATTTAATTTACACATTTTCTCCACCAAATTTTAAATTTTTTTAAGTTCAGCGTCCGCCTTAAAAGAAAAATTTTCTGTCCGCCAAAAATCATCAAAATCTTCTGTCATCAAATCAGCAAAATCATCAAAAATAATCAACTTAAGAAATCAGAAAATCCACAAAAACAAAATTTTAATTTTTTGACATAGAACATTTGCCAGAAAAATTCGAGCCTGGCTCAAGAACAACTTGTGCTGAAGTAATATCACCAAAAACCGAACCGTTAGTACAAACATAAACTAAATCTTTACCAACAATATTTCCGTTCACTTTTCCGCGAACTAAAACTCTGTCAGCAACAATATCAGCATTAACTTCCGCTTTTGAATCAATCAACAAATCGCTCGTCGCTTCAATATTTCCATTCATTTTTCCCTTAATCATAAAAGGTTTTGAAAAGCGAATCGTTCCCGTAAAAGAAATATCTTCTGCCATAACTGTGTCAAAATCTTCTTCCTCAGTTTCAAATGGCGTAGAATCTTTAATATCAAACATATTTTCTATTTTAATTATTAAATTTGATGTAGTCAATTAAAAGTATTTTTTATAATTTTTTGCTCTTGGAGCAAGTTTTTTATAACTCCTCCAGCTCTCCGTGGCTACGCTTTCGCTTCGTTAGCACTTTGTGCTAATTGCTTCGCAACCACTACGATCTGGGCTAGGCTTTGCTACAAGAAAGTAAAAGTCAGTTCCTTACGGCTGTCCACTTTTCAAAAAAAGCTCTTCTTAATGCAAAGCATTCCTAAGTTCTAAGTTCTAACTCCAAACCTAGAATAATAAAAAAATTTGCTGTAAAATAACTAAGTGTTTAAAAATCAAAAGAAAAACATTTTAAATCAAAAATCTTTGAAACTCAAAATATGAACAAAAACAAAAAAATTTTTTCTTTAAGTTTTATATTTTTTATTTTCTCAATTATCGCTTGCCAAACTACAAATCTTACTGAAAAAAATTCTCCAAGCAAAAATAAAAATCCGCAAAATCAAAATCTTTTCGCTCACAAATTCGCTGATGGAACAAAAATTATTACAGCACAAAATCAGTTTGAAAACCGCGACACAATTTTAATCACATTTGCTGGAGATTTAATGGCACACGCAAACGTAACGCGACCAAAAAGTTTTAAAGAAATTTATGAAGATGTAAAAGATTATTTTTCTGCCTCAGATTTTACTTTTGCAAATCTTGAAACGCCAATTTTAGAAAGTCAAGAATATTCCACTTATCCAAATTTTAATGTTCACGGCGAATATGTTGATGAAGCAATAAATTCTGGAATCAATGTTTTTTGTCTTGCAAATAATCACACAAACGATCAAGGTTTACAAGGAATAAATTCTACAAGAAAATATTTTGAAGAAAAAATCTCTTCAAGCAAAAATTCTTCGCGTCCAATTTACGCTGCTGGAATTAAAGAAAAATCATCTTCTCCACTCACCTATCAAATTTTAGAAAAAAAATCAGCAAACGGGCAATCTTGGAAAATTTTATTTTTATCAGTTACAGAAATTTTAAATAGAAACGATTATTCTTCTTACATTGATTTTGTAAAGCCAAACGAAAAAGATCGAAATTTATTTTTAGAAAATTTAGCAAACTTAAAATCAGAACATAATCCAGATTTATTTGTTTTAGGATTTCATTGCAGCGAGGCCGAATATATTAGAACTGTTCCAGAAAATCAAAAGAAATTTTATAATCAAATTATAAATTGCGGAGTTGATATTCTTTGGATAAATCATGCTCACGTTACAAAATCTTGGGAACTTTTAAGCGACCAAAATGGAAAAATCAGAAAGGCAATTTTTTACGGAATGGGTAACACAATTTCAGGTCAGCGCTCACTTCCAAATTTTCAAGATCCAAGTGATTTTTGGGATTACACAGGCGACAGTCTTTTAGTTCAATTACGATTTGAAAAAACGCAAGATGGAATTCAAATTGTTCAGTCTAATCCGCTTTTTGTAACAACTTATATTACACCAAAATATCACTACGTAATAAAAAAACTTGATGACAATTTTATTGAAGAATTAAAACTTGAAGGAAATATAAAATGGAGCAAATATCTTGAAGAACGCAAAAACCTTATGGAAAAAATAAAATGCACTGTAAAAGAACTGACTTTCTAAAGCAACGTCAAAGAATCTGTCACTAACAGATGCTGAAATAAATTCAGCATGACAAAATCAAAATTATTTTAAGGAAAAATTATGTCAATAGATTACAAAAGTTTACCAGTTTATCAGCAAAAAGAAAAAATTTTACAAGCACTAAGAGAAAATCAAGTTATTGTTGTGCAAAGTCCAACTGGCTCTGGAAAAACCACGCAACTTCCAGTAATTTTGCACGAAGCAGGTTATTCACAAAACGGAATAATTGCTGTAACTCAGCCTAGAAGAATTGCAGCGTTAAGTGTGAGTGAATATATTTCCAAGCAACTCAAAACAAAATATCCGGGACTTGTTGGTTACAAAATGCGCTTTGAAGATAAAACCGACTCTACAACAAAAATCAAAATTATGACTGACGGAATTCTTTTACAAGAAATGAAATTAGATCCTTGGATGTCAAAATATTCGGTTGTTATGGTTGATGAAGCTCACGAGCGAAGTTTAAATATTGATTTTGTCTTGGGACTTTTAAAACGCATTCTTGCTCAAAGAAAAGATTTTAAGGTGATTGTAAGTTCAGCAACAATTAACGCAGAAATTTTTAGCAAATATTTTAACAACTGCCCAATCGTCACAATAGAAACGCAAGTTTTTCCAGTCGCTATGGTTTACGATCCGCCAGCAATAAAAGCCACAACTTCTTCCGACGAAGGAACTGAAGCACTTATGTCAAAAATCGAAAAAACAATCGACAGAGTTTTAGATAATAAAGAAAACGGCGACATTTTAATTTTTTTGCCAGGAGAAAAATCTATTAAAGATTGTATGTTGCATCTTTCAAATGCAAGTTTTAGAAATAAAATTCATATGATTCCACTTTACGGTCGCTTGCCAAAAGAAGAACAAGAAAAAGTTTTTGAAGGTGCACCTTTTGGCAAAAAGAAAGTCGTAATTAGCACAAATATTGCAGAAACTTCAGTTACAATAAACGGAATTACAACAGTAATTGATTCAGGATTAGCAAAACTAAATTTTTACAGCCCAAAAACTTACACTTCAAGTTTAAACGAAACGCCAGTTAGCAAAGCAAGTTGTAATCAGCGACGCGGAAGAGCAGGCAGAACTTGCGAAGGAACTTGCTACAGACTTTATTCAAAAGCCGATTTTGATTCGCGCGAAGAATATACAACTGAAGAAATTTATCGCACAGATTTAAGCGAAGTTGTTTTAAGAATGGCTGAACTTGGAATTACTGATTTTGAAAAGTTCGATTTTATTTCGCCTCCAAGTCACGAAGGTTTGCTCGGAGCAGTAAAAACTTTAAATATGTTAAAAGCCTTAGAAAGCGACGGAACTTTAAGTTCAATCGGAAAACTTATGGTTGAATTTCCTTTGGAACCAAGAATCAGCAGAATAATTGTAGAAAGTATTTTAAAATATCCTGATGTTCTTGAAGAAGTTTTAATTTGCTGTTCATTTTTAAGTGCTCAATCTCCGTTCGTTTTGCCAGTTGGACAAGAAATGGAAGCTCGTGCAGCACATCACGAATTCCGCGACATTCAAGGTGATTTTGTAAGTTATGTAAAACTTTTTAGAAAATATATGAATCAGTCTAACAAAGAAAAATTTTGTAAAGTAAATTTTCTTGATGAAAAAGTAATGGCTGAAATTTTAAATATCAAAACTCAACTTGAACAAATTATTAGCGAACGTTTGCAACTTCCAATTACAAGTGGCGGAAGTATGGACAATTATCTTTGTTGCGTTGCAAGTGGAATGATTCAATCTGTTTGCATTCGAGAAGGCAGAGAAACTTACAGA
This sequence comes from uncultured Treponema sp., assembly GCA_964563305.1. Lineage (GTDB taxonomy): Bacteria > Spirochaetota > Spirochaetia > Treponematales > Treponemataceae > Treponema_D. The sequence goes on along the minus strand of CAZLXK010000017.1, from coordinate 1,692 downwards.
ACTTTAACCGCAGATCATATTTCAATTCATCCGGGAAGTTCAATGTTTAGAACAAATCCACTTTACATTGTTGCAGGCGAAATTGTAAAAACAAGCCGAACTTTTGCTTCGAGCGTTTCGCCTCTTACAAAAAATCTTTTGTCAAAAATTGATCCGAATCTTGAAAAAGAACTTGAAAAAGTTCGCGGAAAAAAAGGCAGAAGTCTTACGGGAAATTACGAATATTCTGGCACAACGTTCCGCGATGAAGAAAAAAATGAAAAACAAAAGAAAAATAAATCTCATCAAAAAAATAAAAAGTCGGAAAATAAAATAATTCTTGGCACAAAAGAATTTGAAATTGCAAAAATCAAAGGAAAAAATTTAGTCAAACTTCCTTACAAAGATTTTATTTCTGCTTCAATGCTCGAAAAAGACGAAAATCATCTTGCACAACTTAGTTCATTAAAAGGAATTATTTTGATGGACAAAGGCTACACTTTGATGAAAGGCGAAAAGTTAGAATTGATGATAAAACTTGCAAAAAATATAAATCTTGAACCATTAAAAGAAAATTCTTGGATAAAAAATCTTAATTTAAATATTTTTGAAAATGATAATATAAAAAAACTTGTGGATTCTTTAAGCACAATTCTTCGAGTTACAATCGCAAAAAGTTCTACAAAAGAATATGGATTTGTTTCGCTTTTTACTGACGGACGTGGAACTTATTGGTACAAAATTTCTCGCGGAGCACCAACTGCAATAAATAATAGTTTAAGTTCTTTAGAAAAACTTATTGATGATTCTGAAAAACTTGAATTAAATTCTTCGCAAAAAGAAAAAATAAATCTTATTTATCGCCACATAAACTCACTTTATGAATAAACGTTTGGTGAGCCTGTCGAATCACGGTGGTTGCACTTCGCCTTTTCTCAGCAAGTGCAAACACTAAAATGAATGGTGGTTAAGACTCTCTAAACCGCAAACACTAAAACTTTTATTTTGCGTCATCAACAGAAACTGAGTTTTCAACTTTAGAAGATTTTTGTGCACTTGAAACGCCATCAAAATTTTCTTCAGTTGAACTTTCATTAGGATTTGCAAAATTTTCTTGATTCAATTTATTCTTGTACGCTGTAATAGAATTCACTTGCTCAAGAATTCGTTTTGCCTTTGTTGCATTAGCATTTGCTTTTTTTATTGACCTTAATCTTATACTTCGCTTTTCATCTTCAGACTTTGCATTTTTTAAAGCTTCGTCGCGTTCATCTTTTGCCTTTTGCTCTTCTTCAACTTCACTTGCTAATTTTTCAACCGCTGGCCTTAAAGATTTATATTGACCTTTTGCCCAAATATCGAGTCCAGTTCCTTGAGTTGCAACATCTTTTGATTCAAGATAAAGTCCACAAATCTCTTCAAATTCCGCCCGACCATATTTTGCAAATTCTTTTCCCAAAGAATAACGTATGTTTTTTTTCAAATCATTTTTTAAAGAAGCTTTTGCAAGTTCAAGAAGTTCATTCGTTCCGTCATTATTATATTCTAAAAGACAAGATGCAACTTTTGCTTTTGTAGTGTCAGCAGTTTTTGAATCTTTTAACAAACTGATTAAATATTTATTTCCATCTTCATCGTTTAAAAATGCGAGCGTTTCATAAGATTTTTCTTTTACAGATTTTTGCTCATTTTTCTCTTTGCAACGATAAATTA
>CAZLXK010000016.1:0-21908 GCA_964563305.1 uncultured Treponema sp. | reverse complement strand
AAATAAGGTTTGATATAAAACAAAAAAATAACTTTATATTTTAATTTAAGATTTTTTTGTAGAATTTTTTAAATATGTTATAATTGAATCAGATAATTTTCAAAGGAGTGAAGTGGCATGAAAATTAAATTTTTTAAATGTACAAAATGTCAAAAACTTATCGCAATGTTGAAAAGTTCTGCTTGCGATACAATTTGTTGTGGCGAGCCAATGGCAGAACTTAAACCAAACACAACTGACGCTGCACAAGAAAAACACGTTCCAGTTGTAGAAGTTCAAGGAAACGCTGTTGAAGTAAAAGTTGGTTCTGTTGTTCATCCAATGGAAGAAAAACATTTTATTGAGTTCATTGCAGTTGAATCAAAAAATGGTAATCAAATTAAAGATTTAAAACCAGGAGATGTTCCTCAAGCAAAATTTATTTTGTCTGATGATGACAAATTTGAGCGTGCTTATGCTTATTGTAATCTTCACGGATTGTGGGCAAATTAAAATTTAACTTCAAGGACATTTATGGACAATAAAGCTTTATATAATTTATCTTACGGCGTTTTTGTCTTAGGTGCGAAAGAAAATCAAAAAGTAAATGCTTGTATTACAAATACTTGTATGCAAGTTGCCGCTGATCCAACAAGAATTGCGATTTCCGTTTTAAACAAAAATTATACTTGCCAAATGATTAAGAATTCTGGATTTTTTGCACTTTCGATTTTGGATAAAACTGTTGGTTTTGATTTAATTAAGCACTTTGGATTTCAAAGCGGAAAAGATGTTGATAAATTTTCTGATTTTGATTACAAAACTGACCTAAATGGTTGCCCTTACATTACAAATCACGTTTGTTCGCTTTTGTCGTGTAAAGTTTTGTCGCAAGAAGATTTAGGAACGCACACTTTGTTTGTTGCAGAAATTCTTGACGCTTCGTTATTAAATTCAAATTCGCCGGTAACTTACGCTGATTATCAAAATGAAATAAAACCAAAACAAACTATTTCGCAAACAAAAAAAATTATTGCTTGGCGATGTAAAATTTGCGGTTTTATTTACGAAGGTTCTGAATTGCCAAAAGATTATATTTGTCCGCTTTGTGGACATCCAGCCGAAGATTTTGAACCAATTTACGAAGAAACTTCTTCTGTTGCTGATTCTAATGGTCAAAAAACTGAAACTTTGGCAGAAAAATCTGAAAAAATTTCAGAATCAGAAAATCAAAATACTATCAAAAATACTACTACTGAGGAAACTAAAATGAATAAATATGCAGGAACTCAAACTGAAAAAAATTTACAAACAGCTTTTGCAGGAGAAAGTCAGGCTCGAAACAAATATACTTTTTTCGCTTCAACTGCAAAAAAAGAAGGTTTTGAACAAATTGCTGCTTTGTTTTTAAAAACTGCTGATAATGAAAAAGAACACGCAAAAATGTGGTTTAAAGAACTTGGCGGAATTGGAAACACTGCAACGAATCTTGAAGCGGCGGCAGAAGGCGAAAATTACGAGTGGACTGATATGTACGACGGTTTTGCAAAAACTGCTGACGAAGAAGGATTCCACGAACTTGCACAAAAATTTAGAGCGGTTGCTGCAATCGAAAAACATCACGAAGAAAGATATCGAGCTTTGCTTAAAAATGTTGAGATGAAACAAGTGTTTGAAAAAAGCGAAGTAAAGATTTGGGAATGTCGAAATTGTGGTCACATTGTTGTAGGAACAAAGGCTCCAGAAGTTTGTCCAGTTTGTAATCATCCGCAAAGTTTCTTTGAACTTAACGCAGAAAATTATTAAACTGAAACTTTTGCTTTTAGATTAAAAATTAATGGGAGATTGAAATTTTATGTTTCAATTTCCCATTTTTTTATTTTCGGGTTATTGAAGTTTCCGAAATCAAGGTTAAAAGTCAGAATTTAATATTAAAATCAAACCTTAAACAAATTTATTTCACTGCCAATTTCGTTAATTGAATCTTGCATTTTTTTAGAAATTTCAGTTAGTGCAACGCCAGTTTCGTTAATTTTCTTTGCACCAATTTTCATTTCGTCCATACTTGTAAGCATAACATTTGTGGCATCTTGAAGATTTTTTACGTCAGTTAAAATTTGTTTATTTCCAATCGACATTTCTCTTGAAGCAGTGCGAACTTCGATTGTGCTGTCGTTCATTGAATGAAGAGCATCGCTAATTTGCTGAGAACCTTCAGATTGTTCTTCCATTGCCGCACGAACTTGACGCACAAGTTCATCAGTTTCTTTGATTTGTGAAGTAACGGTTTGGAAAGCCTCGCTTGACTGAACGCTTGCGTCAACAACACTTGAAATTGAAGATTCAATCTCTTTAAGTTGCTCGCCAATAGTTTTTGATTGCTGACTTGAAGTTTCAGAAAGTTTTCGGATTTCATCAGCGACAACGCTAAATCCTTTTCCAGCATCTCCTGCGTGAGCCGCTTCAATCGCAGCGTTCATTGCTAAAAGATTTGTTTGTTCAGCAATCGCAGAAATTGCGGCATTTGCTTCTTGCAAAGATTGCGATTGATTTTTAATTTGTTCAATTTTTTCGTTAACATCAAGTTGCCTTTCAGAACCTTCTTGAGCACGACTTGTAAGTTTTTCAAACGAAGTAGCCATTTTGTCCATAGAATTATTGACTGAATTGATATTTCCAATCATTTCTTCAACCGCAGCCGACGCTTGAGCAACTCCAGAACTTTGGTTTTCAATCATTTTTTCAAGTGATTCAATATTAGCGGCAATTTCGTTAACCGCACCGGCAGTTTCTTGAACGCTATTTGATTGTGTGTTTATTTGCTGATGAACAGAATCAATGTTTGCAAGAATTTGTGTAATCGAAGCACTTGTGTCTTGCGTGCTTGCACTTAAATCTTCGCCAGCAAGAACAAGATTTTCATCAACATGTTTTAGATTTTTTACAATTTCAGAAAGTTTATTTGAAAATTTATTAAATCCTTCAACAACATCGCCAATTTCGTCGTGAGTTGTTTGTTTGATTCGTTTTGTAAGATCAGCATTTCCTGTCGCAATTTCATTAATATTTGTTTTTACCAAAGTCAAAGGTTTTATAATTTTTCTGATGAAGAAAAAGCAAAGTAAAATGCTAACAATCAGCGCTGCAATCGTTCCAATCAAAACTGTAAGCGTAAGTTTTTGCATTCCCGCCAAATAAAAATCATAAGGAGCCGCCGCAAAAATCGCCCAAGACGCAACTCCGCCAACTGGACGATAAGCAACAATCATTTTTTTATTTGTAGAAGGATCAACAAATTCTTCAATTCCAACTTTTCCAGAAGATGTATTTTTTAAAACTCTCGCCAACGAACTATTTGGATCAAGTTCCGACTGCGATTTTCCTTGTTTAACTTGAGCTGCCGAATTTGCATTTCCAATCGTGTTGCCAGTTCGCATATCAATAACGCTAGGATGAAATCCGTTTCCAATATCAATTTTTTTTACGATATCGGTGAGCATATTTCCTTTTACAACAGAAGATAAAACGCCAGAAATTTTCCCATTTTCATCATAAATCGGAACTGCATAAAAAGTTATTTCTCCGCCGCTTGAAGTGTCTGTGTTTGTGATTGGACTTGAAACATAATCGTTGCCTTTTAAAGCTTCCTTAAAATAAGTTTCGTAACCATAATTCATTACGCGACCATTTGGCAAAATTGTGTTTCCGTTTTCATCAAAAACCGCAATTCCTTCGTAAGTAGAAGAATTTCGCTTAACAATTTCCGAAAGTGCAGAAATTTTTTCTTGCAAAGAATTATTTGAATTTGAAATCGCGGGAAGGGCAGAAATTGAATGTAAAAAATAAAATTCTTTATCGTTATTTGCTTTTATTTGATTTGCAACATTTTGTGAAATTGCATTAAGTTCGCCGTTTACAGAATCTTTCAAATTTTTTTGTGCAACATTATACAAACTTATGCTAATAAAAAGATTTGAAATAATCAAAATTGTTACAACTAATGAAATAATTTTGACTTTAAGACTGATTTTCAAAATAAACCTCCAAAAAATCTATTTATCAAAATTTTGATTTGCCACTTTTGCAAGTTTGATGATTTTTGGATTTTGCGAACAAATATTTACTGTAAAAGAGCAAAACGTAAATTTTTGACATTTTTAATTTCTTAAAAAAACGTTTTATAACAAAATTTTAATAAAATTATAAATTTATTATATTCCTTTTAATATTATTTTCAAGAAATATAAAGAAATGTAAGCGTTTGTCGCTTTTTTGCAAGTTTTGTAAGGTTTTGCCAAAAAATCAAAAAAATGCTAAGATTTTCTCTTCACACTGTACTCGCCGTTGACGCTCTGCTGTTGTGAAAAAACTAAAGCGAACTTTTTTAGTTTGCCAAATTCGAGGTGTTTAAAACACAAAAAATTTAACTTGGAGTATTCAAATGAAAAACTTCACAAAAATCCTAAAAGCCATTGTGCTTATTTCAACAATTTTTGCATTAAGTGCATGTTCTAAAAAAAACGAAAGAATTTTGTATCTTTACAACTGGACTTATTATACGCCAGATGAAGTTCTTGCTCGTTTTGAAGAAGAATTTAATTGTAAAGTCAGAGTTGACAGTTATTCAACTTGCGACGAAATGTATGCAAAATTGCGAGCCGGAGCAAAAGGTTATGATGTTGTAATTCCTTCAAATGATTTTGTTTCGATTATGATAAAGCAAGGAATGATTCAAAAACTTGATCAAAGTAAACTTACAAATCGCGACAAAATAAATCCGATTGTTTTGCAGATGATTGATTTTGATTCACAAATGGAATATTGCGTTCCTTATGCTTTAAGTGCAACTGGAATTATTGTAAACAAAACAAAAGTTACAAATCCAAATTATCCTAGAAGTTATGAAATTTTTTCTGATCCACAATTTGCTGGTCACGCTACAATGATGGATGAACAACGTGAAGTTTTAGGTTGTGCCTTAGTTAGTTTAGGTTATGATTTAAACACAACGAATGAACAAGAACTTGATGAAGCAACGCAAAAAGTTATAAATGAATGGAAGCCGAATCTTGTAAAATTTGACGCGGAAGGTTTTGGCAAATCTTTTGCGAGCGGAGATTTTTGGTTGTGCCAAGGTTATCCAGAAATTTGTTTTGGTGAAGTTGATAAAAGTCGCTGGGAAGAAACAATTGATTTTTTTATTCCAAAAGAAGGCGGACCTGCAACAATGGATTGTATGGTTATCTTAAAAGATGCTCCGCACGCAGAACTTGCAAATGAATTTATCAATTTTATTCATCGCCCAGAAAATTATGCACTTTTTATTGACCAATTTGGCTATCCTTGCATTGTGAATTTGGAAGCACAACAATATGTTACTGAAAAATCAATGTACGATCCGTCGCAAGCGTTTACTTGCACTTTAAAAAAAGACTTAGGTCAAGACTTAGATAAATATCATGAACGCTGGGAAAAAATAAGATTCACTGATTAAAAAATTTACGGTGATTATTCTTCGACAAACTGTTAAAAACGCTGTTGCAAGAACTGTTATTGGGCTGTCTAATAAGTTTAGAACGTCGGTTATTGAGGTGAGTCGAAATGACCTAAGCACTATATTTGGTAATTTCGACGTTGCTCAATCTAAAGATTTCGATAAACTCAAGCACCGCATTTCATCCTTTTTAGACAGACTCATCGGTTGTTAGTAAAATCTAAAACTTCAGCGAAAATGTAAAAACTCGCACATCAACAACAAAAAATTTATAAATCTGCCAATATTATCGTCAAAATAAATAATAACTGTTATAATTAAGATTGATTTAAGGATTCAAAAATGAAAACAGCAATTATTTATTCGTCGATTCATCATAAGAATACAGAAAAAGTTGTGCAAACAATCGCTCATCGAATTCCAGACGTAACTTTAATTGACGCAAAAAAAGTTGTTATGAAAGATTTGCAAAATTTTGATTTGATTGGAATTGCTTCAGGAATTTATTTTGGCAAATTTCACAAATCAGTTTTAAAATTTGCTAACGATAATCTTCCTGAACACAAAAATGTTTTTTTACTTTATACTTGCGGCTCTCCGCGTTCAAATTACACAAATAAAATTCAGAAAATTGTAAACGAGAAAAAATGTGCTGTTGTAGGAACTTATTTTTGCTTAGGATTTGACACTTTTGGATTTTTAAAAATTATTGGCGGAACTCAAAAAGGTCATCCTGATGAAAAAGAAATTTCTAGTGCAGTTGATTTTGTTTTTAAACTTACAAATCAGAATAACGTTTAGAATTTGTAAATTATTTTGACTTCAAAAAGTTGTGCAATTCATTTATAAAATTTGCATCTAAATTTTTCTCAAGTTTTCTTCAGAAGATTCTGTTTTATTATAACTGTTGCTCGGAACAAAAATAAATTTTTTCTGAATGAAATATCCTGCAAAAAACAAAAGTGCGTCAACTGCCAACTTTGTAACTAAAGGTGGAATCGGAATATTTGAAAGGGCAGCGACAAGTGTGGCACTTATTCCCATTTTTCCCAAGAACATCAGAAAAAACAAAAACGCTTCTTTAAAACTTTTTTGTTTGCTTTGAAAACTCCAAAATTTATTTATTACAAAATTAACCGCCGTAGAAATTATGCGCGCAACAATCGTTCCAATTACAATAGAAATTTTTTCGCTAAGATTTAAGCTTGGCAAAAAATACACAAATCCTTGAAAAATCAAAGCGTCAATCATTGCAGAAAATGCGGAAGAAATAATACATTTTATAATTCGCGGAATTTTAAACATAAACTTTGAAAATTTTACAAAATTGCAAAAAAAAATGCCATAAAATGTTTGAAATAAAAATTCTTAAACTAAAAAATGCCGCCCAAGAAAAATCTCAAGCAGCATTCAATGATTTAGAGTTAATAATATTTCAGTTGAAATATCGAACAGAACCAAAAATTAAACCTTAAATGTTTTAACGACGCTGTTCAAATTTTCAATGCTATCTGAAGTTTGATGCGTTAAATCGTTTACTTCATTTATTGATTTGTTGATGTCAGTAATTCCTTGTTCCATTTCGTCCATGCTTGCAGTAATTTCGTTTGTAATACGAATCAAACTAGACATTTCTTTGTTTACAGATTCTGTTGCTGCTTGCATTTGATTACCGCCAGTTTTTACATTTACTGTAATGTCGTTAATCTCTCGCATTGCTTCAAGAACTTGTCCGCCGCCTTCTGATTGTTCGTGCATTGCATTCATAATTGTAAGCTCTTGTTCAGAAACTTTTTGCGTAAGATCATAAATCTCATTAAATTTCGATTGCAAATTAACTGAAGATTTTGCCATATCTTCAATGCTAGCAAGAACTTCTTTAAGATTTGTAGTGATTTTTTTGCCTTGCGTATTTGAATCTTCAGCGAGTTTTCGAATTTCATCAGCAACAACGCTAAATCCTTTTCCAGCCTCTCCTGCGTGAGCCGCTTCAATTGCCGCGTTCATTGCGAGAAGGTTAGTTTGGCTTGCAATATTTTGAATGACTTTTGATGCATCAAGCAAGATTTGCGATTGTTCACGAATTTTTTCAGTTGCACTAACCGAAGTTGCTACGCTAGTTTTTCCTTCTTCAGAAGATTTTTCGAGCGAAGAAATTGTTGTGCCGTTTGTTTCGAGGATTTTTGTAACAGAGCGAATATTTGCAACCATTTCTTCAATCGCAGAAGATGATTCAACAACGCACGAACTTTGAGATTCAATTTGCTTGATAAGATCTTCTAGATTTTTGTTGATTTGCTGAACAGAAGCGTCCGCAGATTTTACATTATCTGATTGTTGCTGAACTTCGTGAGTTACGCTGTTAATATTTGAAGTAATTTGATTTGCCGCTGCCGCAGTGTCATTCATATTATCAGCAAGCGTAATTCCAACTTTTTGCATAGTTTCTGATTCTGTCTTAACTTTTGAAATTGAAGTTTGCAATTTTTCCATTGTTTCGTTGAAGTAATTGTACATTTGACCAATTTCATTTCCTAAGCCAACATCAATTCTAACGGTTAAATCGCCATCGCCATGAGCAATATTTTTTAGAGCACCAACGCCTTTTTTAAGTGATTTTGACAAGAACGAAATCAACAAAATTGTAAGTCCGCACAAAATCAAAAGACAAATTACAAATCCAATAAATATTGCAATAAGAATATTGTTTGAATCACGATTAACTTCTTTTTGCGGAACATTTGCAACCAAATACCAAACTTCTTTTGCTCCGTCAACTTTGATTGGCTCAACAACGTGCAAAATTTTGTCAGAATCAACAGTATAAGTTTGTTTTAACGAAGAACGTGCGTCTTTAAAAATTTGATCAGCAAAATGACTACTTGTTTGACCTTCTTTTTCTACATCAATATCAACTGCAACAAGTCCAGAATTTGAAATAAGACTTAAATAGCCAGAATCAAAGAGTTTTGCTTCGCGTAAAATTCCTGTTAGCGTGTCAAGCGACATATCAATTCCTGCAACGCCAACTGTTTTGCCACTTTTATCGTGAAGTGGAAAAGCTACTCCGCAAACCCAAATATCTTTTCCGGCAACATTATAAAGGTTTGGATCAATTAAAATTCCAGTCGGGCTAGAAAATGGATTTACGTACCAAAATCCTGTTTCATAATCAGTTAACGGAGTACATTCTATGTTTGAGCCAACTTGAGTCCAATATGGAATGAATCGACCAGTTTGATCGTGATAAAGTGTATTTGCATATTGAGAATCAAGTCCGTCAAGTGCATTTGGTTCCCAAGCTGTCCAAGCATCAACAAGCGTAGGATTTGCTTTTAAAGTATCTTGTAAAATTTCGTTGATATAATCTCGCCGATTTTGTGGACTAATTTGCTGAAATCCTTCAAGTGCGTTTACCAAAGTTGAACCAATAGCAAATTCTTTTTCAAGAATCATTCTTGTGTCCGAACTGTAGCGAGCAGTCGTTTCTTGAACATAATCATAAGTAATTTTTCGGTACGAAGATTTTACTCGACTGAAAAGCACTGAACCTAAAGCAAGCAATGCAATAAAAAGAACCGCACCAATGCTAAAAGACAACTGTCGAGTAAGCGTCTTGTTAAAAAAATTAGTTTTTTTCATAAAATGCTCCGTTATTTAAAATTGTTAGTTTAAGACAACTTTAAACTTAATTTAACTATAACACATTTTTTTTAAATATTTCAAAAAATTTTAGAAAAATTTTAGTTTTTTCTTGAGCAAAGTTCAGAAAATCAGATTTTTACAATAAAAAATTTCGGTGCTTGAGCTTATCGAAACTACAATTTTTAAGAAAGACTTGCTTTTGTTGAATAAAAAATATAATCTTGTGCAAATTAAAAATCAGCGCAGTTTATGATTCCTCAAAACTCTCCTGCGCTCAAAAAATTAAAATTCTTAAGGAGGCTTACCTTTTATGGTAAAAATTTCTACTTGGCTAAAAGAAGAAGCCCAAGATTACAAAATTCTTCTTAGAAACATTCCTTCCACAATCGTTTCAATTTTTATTCTTTCCGTTGTATGTGCAAATCTTATGGCAAACAAAGAACTTATAAATTACAAGTACGTTGCCTTAGATTGCGGATACATTTTTAGTTGGCTTATGTCGCTTTGTATGGACGTGATTTGTAAACGTTGGGGAGCGAAGGCGAGCATAAAAGTTTCGCTTCTTGCGTTAACAGTAAATTTGGCGGTTTGCGGAATTTTTGCACTTCTTTCATTAACTCCGGGAAAGTGGGGCGAATTTTACACAAGCAAAAATTACGAAGTAAACGCTGCGTTAAATGCAACTTTTGGCGGATCTTGGTATGTAGTTTTAGGTTCAGCATTAGCATTTATAACATCTTCAATTACAAACGCAGTTTTGAATAACGCAATCGGAAAGACTTTAACGTCAAACGGATTTTTTTCATTTGCAGTTCGCTCTTATATTTCTACAATTATTGCACAATTTGTTGACAATTTGATTTTTGCAACTGTAGTTTCCAAAATTTTCTTTGGATGGACTTGGACTCAAGTATTTATTTGCTCAGCGGTTGGTGCAATTTTTGAACTTGCTTGCGAAACAATTTTTAGCGGAATTGGCTACAGACTTGTAAAAAATTGGGAAAAAGAAAAAGTTGGTCAAGAATATTTTGATTATTTAAAAAATCGCTCAGCAAATTCTTAAATTTCACAATAAAATAAAAAATGTTTTCTTTTTTTTGATGATGATTGATGATTTTTCGTTTTGTTGCGTGATGATTTTTGTCAAATAAGAATTCATTTTTTGATTTAATTTTTTAAATTCTGAGTAAATTTGACGCATTTCTTCCATAAAAAACTATTTTTCTGTGCTAAGTTTTCGCTTTTTTAAGAAGATTTTATCGTGCTCGCTCATTAAAATCCCAACAGCGTTTTTAGCGAGTTCTCGAAAAGACTTATTTTTGATTTAATTACAAAATTTTACTTTAAGATGTATATAAAAATATACAAATTTTATTAGATTTTAAGTTAAGATGTACATTATTTTAGACGATTTTACTAGAAATCTTGTTTTTGTGTAATGTTAAAACCGTGAATTTAAGGAGTTAACAAAATGTTTCGTGTGAATTACCTATAAAACCAATGTACTTAGGTTTCAAATTATCATTTAGTAAAATTTCTTCTATTGAAAATGGATTTTATTCTTAGAACAAAATCATCAAAGAAAATCAAAAACAAAAAAACTTGGCACGATTTCTGCATAATGTTTAGTGAAAGAAATTATAAAGAAAATTTTATGGAGGCAATTTATGAACGATTTAACTTTATTTAACGATTTATTTGACAATTTGGTAGGCGACAATTACTTTCCAACATTTACTTACAAAAAACAAGCTCCAAAAGTAGATGTAAAAGAAACTGACGAAAATTACACGCTTGAAATGGATGTTCCAGGAAAAACAGACAAAGATGTAGAAATTGAATTAAACAATAATGTGCTTACAATTTCTTCAACAAAGAATTCTGAAAAAGACGAAAAGAAAGACGACAAAAAGTCTAACGAAAAATGGCATCTTCGCGAGCGAACTTGGACTCAGTTTAGCCGAAGTTTTTCTCTCCCTGATGATGTAGACAACGAAAATATTTCTGCTTCGGTAAAAAATGGAGTTCTTACAGTTACAATGCCACGAAAACAAGCAAGTGCAGCAAAGAAGATTGAAATTCATCAAGCAGACTAAACGAATTTAAATTCTAAAAATTTCGCTAAAAATTAGAATATGTTTAGAGTTTAATGAAAGATTAAAAAGGGAACTTTATTTAGTTAAAGTTTCCTTTTTTTTGTTTTAAATTTTTGTTGAACTAAAAAAATAATTTTTTGTGCTAAAAACAATGGCGATTTAATTTATATGATTTAACGACTTTTAAAATTATTTATGATGATAATTTTATGTGATTTTTTAACTTATAATATTTTATAGAAAATTGATAATAAGACGGCGGCTTTATATAATATATGTTCTGTCTACCTAGAAGATTTTTACATTTTTTATATTTTCAAAATTCAACATTCTGAGGTTATTTCAAATTTATAGCGTTTCAAAGTTGTTGAAATTATAATCAACGAATAATTCATGTTCATAAAATATTAAAACCTAACGTTAGGTTTTGTTTTTTTTAGTAAAGTTCAACTTATCTCGACAATGCTCAATGACGGTGATTATTTTATTTTTAATTGCACATAGCACGGAAGCGACCAAGATAAATTCCAATCGTTTGAAGATGTTTGTTTGTATTCAAAATCAGCGGCTAAAGAAATTGAAATATTTTTTAATGTAATCCAAAAACGTGGATAAAATTCATAAGTTTGTCTACTTGCAGAAGAATTTTGTGAATCAAAAGCTGCGTAATAATAAAATCTTGGGCGAAGTTCTAAATGTTTTTCAATCGGAATTGAAACTTGAGTTCCTAAATAAAGTGGAATCATATTTTCTTTTAGAGAATGCCCTACTTCACTTTCTAAAGAAAACTGAACTGGACCAAAATTATTTTTATAGTTTACAGAAAAAAGTTGTGTGTTTTTTAATTCTGCAACTTTGTAATTTGAAACTTTTTTGAAAATTGAACTTGAAACATAACTTTCAGCATTATAAGAATATGTTGTTGTTAATGAAAGTTTTGAAATGAAACCTTTTAAACTTGGCGAATATTGTGCAGAAACAGAAAAACTATAATCATTTTCGTAATCAATTTTATTTTCACTTTGCCGAGTAAAAAATATTGCACTTGAAAATTTAATCGGAATATTTTTATTTAATTCTGAAAAATTATAACCTAAGGCAAAATTTATGCCAAAACTTTTTGCAAAATCAGTGTAACTTTCAGAAAGTGGAATTGCAAATCCGCCGAAAAATCCTTGATAATCAAATTTTGTAGCAACGCCAGTTTTCCCCCAGCGACTTGATCCTGTGTAAATTTCTGCGAGATTAAAAAAATTCCCTGGAAGATAATATGAATAAAGTTTGCCTGCAGAGAATTCCAAAAAATTATTTGCAAACGGACGATAACGCAAATATGCTCTTTTTATGTCAATTTTTTGCTGATTGTTTTCCCAAGAATCCGAAGAATTTATTCTGTAGTAAATTTTTGTTCCTACAGAAATTTTTGGCACGGAAAGTACAAAGTCGCCGAGCAAATACATTCCGCCAAATTCGCAAGTTGAGTTTTCTGAACTTGAACTTTCTAGTGGCGTAATTCCAAAAGTAATATTTGATTTTGATTCTGACAAAACAGAATACTTTTTTTCAGAATTTTTTGTTTGATTTGCATTTTGATTTTTTAAAATTTGATTTTTTGAATTTTGAACTTCTTGAATAGAATTTGAGTTTTCTTGCAAAGTTTCTTGAGCAAATAAAAGATTCATTGTTGCAAAAATCGTGCTTATTAATAGAAGATTTTTTTTCATTTTTTTTCTCCAATTTTTATTTTGTCAAAATATATTTATACAAAGAATTTTCTTCTTGAGTTTGTTTTAGTGAAACCTTAAAAATATTTTTTATTAAGTTTTTATTTTCTAAAAATTCTTGCGGACTTTTTGATGTAATAATTTTTCCTTCATCTAGTAAAGTTATTATATCAGAATCAGAAAAACTTTGCTCAAGATTATGACTTGTTAAAATTATTCCTTTTCCATCATCTGCAAGTTTTCTTAAAATTTTCATAATTTTAATTTGATGTTTAATATCAATCGATGAACAAACTTCATCAAGCAAAAGCATTTTTGTATTTTGAGCAATCGACATTGCAATATACGCTCGTTGTTTTTCACCACCAGAAATTTCTTTTACGGAACAAAATCGTTTTTGCCACAAATCAGTTAGCGAAAGTGAATATTCAACTAAATCTTTGTCTTGCTGCGACAAAATTTTTGAAAAGCCAAGATATGGAAATCTTCCGTGACAAACTAAAGTGTAAACGTCCATATTTACAGAAGAATAATTTTGTGGAAGATATGCGATTTTTTTTGCTCGCTCTTTATGACTTAACGAAGACAAATTTTTTTCATCAACAAAAATATTTCCAGAATAATTTGTTAAGCCAATTATGGTTTTTAGCAAAGTTGATTTTCCGCTTCCGTTTAATCCAATTATAGAATTTATTTTTCCGTCAGCAAATTCTAACGAATCTATTTTGAGAATATTTTTTTCTTTTGAATAACCTGAAATTAAATTTTCAATTTTTATCATTTTAAGTTTTTAAAATCCGAATTATTTTTTTATTTTACAAATTCCGAATCATACTTTGACAGACTCAGTAAAAGTTCGGAATGGCAAAAAATCTAAAACTCTAAATTTTACATTAAATTTTCTAATCAAATTTCTAATCGCTTTTTTCGATGAATCAAAAGATAAATAAAAAACGGCGAACCTAAACACGAAAGAATTAATCCAACTGGAAGTTCATAAGGGAAAAACAAAAGTCTTGCAAGCAAATCACACAAAAGCAAAAAGGACGAACCGATTAATATGGAAAGAATTATTTTATATTTAAATTTTTCTTTTGTAAGTAAGCGAACCAAATTTGGAACAATCAAACCTAAAAATCCCAAAATGCCACAAACGCTTACTGCACTTCCCGCTAAAATTCCTGCAACAATTATTGAAGAAATTCTGTACGCTTGAACATTTAATCCTAAACCGTACGCTGTTTCATCGCCAAGTTCAAATAAATCAATTCCGTTTGCTAAAAAAAATGAAATTGCCACGCAAATAATTATTACTGGAACTGCAAGGTAAAATTGTTTAATCAGCAAATTTTGAAATCCGCCTAAATTGAAAGAAATTTTATCTACAACAACATCTGGAAAAACTGTAATTAAAATATCAACTCCGGCAGTCATTAAAGAAGAAACTGCAACTCCGGCAAGCACGAGCGACGTTTTTGAAATTCCCGCTTTTTTGCTGATGAGATAAACACTTAAAACTGCCAGCAAGGCTCCAAAAAACGCACCTAAAGTTTTTGCAAATGCGACGTAAGGAAAAATTAAACTTGTGAGTAAAACAAATAATCCTGCTCCAGAATTTACGCCAATGATTCCCGGACTTGCCAAAGTGTTATTTAAAGCTGCTTGAAGAAGAAGTCCGCTTAACGAAAGAGCTGCTCCGCAAAAAATTGTTGCTAAACTTCGCACAAGTCTTATTTGAAAAATTATGATTATTGCTTTTTTGGAATATTCTTTTTGCAAAATAAAATTTGTAAAATTTACCAATGCGTCTTTAAAACCAAGCGATTTTGTTGGTGCGAAAATTGAAAGTAAAAAGAGAAAAATTAGAGTAAATATAAAAATGATAATTTGTGTTTTTATTTTTTTACTTTTCATAAAGCGTTAAAATTAAAGTTGCAATCTTAGCCATTGACAGATTTTTTATAAAAGTGATTTCAACATTGCTCAATCACCGTATTTAATCAGCGTAAATTAAATTAAAAATATAAGCGTAGGCTTTGTCCCAATTATTGTTTGGTTTGTAATTAAAAAGTTCTTTTGGAAGAACGTAAACTTGATTATTTTTTACCGCAGATAATTGAGACCAAATTGGATTTTTTTCAAACACTTGGCTGAAAATATCTTTTGCTTTTTTTTCATTTCCTTGACTTACTACAAAAATTATATCTGGATCGTAAGTGAGCAAACTTTCCACATTTAGTTCAGTTAGCGAATTTTTATCAGAAATTACATTTTGCAAATTTAAGTTTTGGAAAATTTCGTTTGCAAAATGTTCTTTTAAGATTTTATTTTTTGTCGCTGAAACTCTGAAAAATATATAAGTTAATTTTTTTTCGGGATTTTTTGATTTTGCTTTTTCGATGTATTTTGTAAAATTTTCTTTTACGTCTTGAACATTTTTTTTATACAAATCACTTCTGTTGGTTAAAGATGTAAAATCTTTCATTACATTTTCATAATCAGAAAATGATTTTACATCTACAACATAAACTTGAACATCCAAATTTTCTAAGTTAGTTTTTAAATTTTTGTGAATCGGAATGTCTTTTGTTAAAATCACAAAATCGGGATTTAATGAAAAAATTGATTCTAAACTTGTAGTTGTCAAAGTTCCAACGACAGAAACGTCAGAATTTATTTCTGGCAATTCTAAAGCGTCGCTTGTGCAACCAGAAAGTTTTCCGCCGACTAAAAGCCACATTTGTGCTACGGATTTTGAAAGTGCAACTACACTTTTTGGACTTTTATTTTCTTCTATTAAGTTTTGCTTAAGTGCATTTTGACTTAAGTTTTGTGTTGCAAAAACTGGAGAAAGAAAAATTAAAAGTAAAGTAAAGAAGATAAATTTATTTTTCATATACTTATACTCCGTATTGCTATTTTGTGTTTTATCAGAATTCCAAATTTTTAAATTGTGTAAGTGTCGCTTTCGTCAAAATTTGGAACAGTTTGCTTTTTTATTTGATTTGCTAAATCGTCCGCACTAACTTTCGTAATATTTTTCTGCAAAGCGTTTTCGTCGCCAACAAAGAACTTTTCTTTAGAAAGTTTTTCTGAAAGTTCAACTCGTTCGTCTAACGCAAGAAGAACAACAAGCCCCGCGTCAATCAAATGTCGCACAACATTTTCGTAATCTTCGCCAACAACAGGAATGTACAAATATGTGTGCCGACCTTCTTCATAAAGCAATTTTTCTACGTTTTGCAAAAGTTTTTCTGAAACGCCGTTCTTTCCAAGCAAAAATTCAAATGCAAGTGCTTTTTGGCCTTTAAGTTCCGCACGTTTTTCGCCGTTTACGTTTGTCGCGTGAATTTTTCCGTCGTTTGCGTGAACTTCTGTTACAACGCCGCAAGCGCTTGTCATATTTGTAATGCGGTCAATTAAAATAAGTTCGCCAGCAGTTTTGTGCTTTGCAAATTCGTCTACAACAATTGTGTCGCTAAACGAAATGTCACAAACTGCAATTTCGTTTTTATGAAGTTCGCTTGCCACTTTGTGCTCGCCAGAGTTTACATCGATTGCGTATTTTATGCTTGTAACGATTGCTGGAAGTTGCTTTGTTCCAAGTTTAATGTAAAAGTTCTTTCCGGTTTCAAGATTTGCGTCGTCCATCCACAAAATTGTTGCAGTTACAGAATTTGCTAATTTTAAGTCTGCACCAATTTCGAACATACAACCGCGACTTACGTCAACTTCGCGGTCAAGACAAATGTTTACTGCCTCGCCTGCTTCTGCTTCTTGAACTTCGTTAAATCCGCGGATAATTTTTTTAACTTTTGCTTTTTCGCCGCTTGGAAGCGTTGTAATTTCGTCGCCAACTTTAATTTTTCCGTCTTCTATTTGACCTTGAAAACCGCGAAATTCTCGATTTGGGCGGCAAACTCGCTGAACCGGCATATAAAAGCCTTTTTCAGGAACTCCTCTTGTCATTCCCGTGCTTGACACGGGAATCTCTTTACTGTCAGCCGATTGTCGGGTTAAGCCCGACAATGACAAGTGTTCGTCCACATCGCTTGTGTCAACATTTTCCAAATATTCAAGAATTGCAGGCCCTTTGTACCACTTCATATTTTCGCTACGTTTTGTAACGTTGTCGCCTTCGGTTGCAGAAACAGGAATTACTTGAACATTCTGAAGATTTAACTCTTTTACAATTTCTTGAACTTGCGCATTTACTTCGTTAAAGCGTTCTTTGCTGTAGCCAACTAAATCCATTTTGTTAATTGCGTAAATAAAATGGCGAATTCCCATTAAAGCACAAATTCTTGAATGTCTGCGAGTTTGAACCAAAACGCCTTGCTTTGCGTCTACCAAAATAATTGCAAGGTCGGCAAAAGAAGCGCCAACCGCCATATTTCGCGTATATTCTTCGTGGCCCGGAGTGTCGGCAACAATAAAACTTCGCTTTTCTGTATTAAAATAGCGGTAAGCAACGTCGATTGTAATTCCTTGCTCGCGCTCCGCCATAAGTCCGTCTAACAAAAGAGAATAGTCAATTTTTCCGTCGCGGCTACCAACTTTAGAATCAAGTTCCAACGCTTCTTCTTGGTCTGTGTACAAAAGTTTTGCGTCGTACAAAATGTGACCAATCAAAGTAGATTTTCCGTCGTCAACCGAACCGCAAGTAATAAATTTTAAAAGTTTTTTCATAAATTAAATCCTTTATGTCATTTCCGTGCTTGACACGGGAATCTCTTTACTGTCAGCAGATTGTCGGGTCAAGCCCGACAATGACATTCTGCTTGTCCGCTTTGGAATCGTCCATCTGCTTTGCCCAAATGCGTTAGGGATATGAGCCCGATAGGGTTCGGACTTGCGAAGCAAGGCTGAACGGAAAAATTGCGACAAGTCGCAATTTTATAACGCCATAGCCCGACCTGCCGCTAGGCAGGTAACGCCCAACAGATTCTGAAACAAGTTCAGAATGACGTTGTTCAACCACCGCTAATTCCTAATTAGAAATATCCCTCGCGCTTTCGTTTTTCCATGCTGGCAGCTCCGCCGTCTTTATCGATAACTCGACTTGTGCGCTCGCTAGTTACTGCACTTAAAGTTTCGTTTATAATTCCGTCCAAAGTGTCTGCTGTGGATTCTACGCCGCCGGTTAGCGGATAACAGCCAAGCGTTCTAAAACGAACCGATTTGTATTCGATTTTTTCGCCCGGACGCAACTTTAAGCGATCATCGTCTACCATAATTATGTTTCCGTCTCGGTAAATTACTGGACGTTTTTTTGCAAAGTACAAACTTACAATTTCTATGTTTTCACGCTTAATGTATTCCCAAATGTCTGTTTCTGTCCAGTTAGAAAGCGGAAATACTCGGATGCTTTCGCCTTTGTGAATTTGCGTGTTGTAAAGTTTCCACATTTCTGGTCGCTGATTTTTTGGATCCCAAGCCTGAGCCGCGTTTCTAAAACTAAAGATTCGTTCTTTTGCGCGCGATTTTTCTTCGTCGCGGCGACCGCCACCAAACGCTGCCGTAAACTGATATTTTGTAAGCGCTTGTTTTAACGCCTGAGTTTTCATAATGTCTGTGTAAGCAGAACCGTGGTCAAAAGGATTTATGCCGTTTTTTACGCCTTCTTGATTTGTGTAAACAATCATATCCAAGCCGTACTTTTTTGCAACGTGATCGCGAAACTGAATCATTTCTTTAAATTTCCAAGTTGTGTCAATGTGCATAAACGGAAACGGCGGTTTTTCTGGATAAAACGCTTTTAGCGCAAGATGAAGCATAACGGAACTGTCTTTTCCGATTGAATAAAGCATAACTGGCTTTTCACATTCAGCGGCAACTTCGCGAATAATGTAAATTGCTTCGGCTTCCAGTTCATCAAGATGCGAAAGATTTGACATATTTTCCTCCGTCGTCATTAGGAACTTTTAATATTTCCTAGTGATTTAATGGGTTTATATTATAAATAATTTCCTAGTATGTCAATAGGTTTTTAGGTTTGTTTTTTAATGATTTTATGATTTTCTGATTTTTTGATTCTGATGATTTTTATAAATTGATTTTGATTCTGCGGATTTTTTGTGCTAAATGAAAGTTTTTGCAGAAAATTTTGCGGTTAAACTGAAATTTTTTGTGCTATGTGCCACTTTTCTTGTGGCCAGCAACGCTGATTTTACAAAGTGCAAACATCTTCGCAGCCAGCAACGCTGATTTCATTAAGTGTTAAATATAAAAATTTGTAATTATTTTTTGTTATGTGAAATTTTGTGTAATAATTATTTTTAGAACTTTAAATTTTAATGAAAAATTTTAACTGAAAATTTGGCTAAAAACAGATAATTTTAAGTTTCTGATTTTAAAATAAAAGTTAAACAAAGAAAATCTTTTGCATAAGAATCGAGGGAAAATAAAAAAATAAAACTAAAGTAAAAAAATCACAAAAATAGTCGCGAGAAACTGACACTTGCTAAATCAAAGTGTTGCCAGATGTTTTGCATACGCTCAACATGACGCGTTAAGTGGCTGTTTTGACGGAAAAATTCGCAGTTAAACTGAAAAATTTTTTGTGCCAAGTGAAAGTAGATTGCCACGTCTCTCTGTTTCTTGCAATGATGTGTTAAGTGGCGGTTCTTGCAAAAAGTGACAACTTCTCGCGAGAAACTGGCGGTTCTTGCAGGAAACTTTCTGTTCGCGTCGAGAACCGCAAACTTCTCGCGAGAAACCGCCAGTTTTGTAAAAAAGTCGCAACTTTTCTGCAAGAACTGCCAGTTTTGTGAAAAAACCGCAACTTTCTTGCAAGAACCGCCAGTTTTGTGAGGAAATTTTGCAGTTAAACTGAAGAAATTTTTGCTAAGTGTTAGTAGATTCTTCTGCTTCGCCACTTGAAACTTTGTTGCTCGTACGCTTGAAACTTCGTTGCGAGGTCAGAATGACGCATTCAGCGTTGATTGCAATCAAAATTTAAAAAAATAAATTTAAAAATAAAACGGAGAAACTTATGAGATTATTTAAAAAATATTTTCTAGTTTATATTTCTAGCACAGTTGTTGGTTGTCTTTTAATGACTTACGGACAATATATTTACATTCACGGAGTTCCGATTTCTGAATGGGTTAGAGACTTTCCGATGCTTTTTATAATTATTGCAGTTCTTTCAGTGATTGTTTTAACTTTAGTTTGGTTTCACTTAAAACCTTTAAATGCCTTGCTTGAACGAGTGCAACAAGCCGGTTCTATAGAAGAAGAAGAAGAAGAAGAAGAAGTATCACAATTTCGCAAAATACGCAATAGGTTACGCATAATTACAACAATTTCTTTTATGGCAGCTTACGTTTTTGGTGCTTTAGCAATTATTTTAATAAATTCTCATTTAGGACATTTTATTTTAGGTTTTAATTCTGCTTACAAAGCCGTTACAATTACAGTTGCTTTAGTTGATGCATTTTTGTTTGGAACACTTTCGGTTGCTTATTGTATTATGGTTTTTGAAGCGTTAATCACTAAAGAAATTGAAGATTTAAAAATTGTGGATTTAGCTAAAGAAAAACCTGAACATTTTACCGCTTTGCTTGGACTTTTAGCAAGTTTTATTACGATGTTTATTGGTTGGCGAGCAGTTTTGCTAACTTATTATTCGGTTCGATACGGAGTTGAAAATATCAAACATTTTAGTTTGGCAGCAATTCCGATTATGATTCTTTGTTTGGCGTATTGTGCATTTTTGCTAGATTACACTTTGATAAAATTCCGCAAAAGATTTCAGAAAGTTACAAAAGTCATTAAAAATATTCGAGAACAAGGCGAACTTACGCGAAGAATTTTTGTTGTTCAACTTGATGATTTTGGAGCAACAAGTGCTGAAGTTAATAAACTTATTGATTATTTGATTGGAATAATCACGCAAATTAGAAATCAGTCAAATTCAATTTCTGACAAAGCGAAAATTTTACTTACTACAAGCGAAGAAAGTTCGGTAGGAATAAATCAACTTAAAGCAACTTTTCAAAGTATGGATTCTAAAAATGATGAACGCGACAAACTTTTGGAAGACACGCACACTAATATAGAAAAACTTGCCGCTGATTCAAATAGAATTTCTGAACTTGTATTTTCACAAACTGAAGCAACTGAAGAAAATGCTTCGAGCATTACAGAAATGGTTGCAAATATAAATTCTATTGAAAAAATGGTTAATCAGTCAAAATTACTTTCTGAAAAACTTTCTGAACTTTCTGATGTGGGAAATAAAGAAGTTTCTGAAACTTTTAAAATCATCAACGAAATTACAGAAAAATCTACACAAATGGCAGAAGTTACAAATGTTATTCAAGGAGTTGCAAGTCAAACAAATCTTTTAGCAATGAACGCTGCGATTGAAGCGGCTCACGCTGGCGAAGCAGGAAAAGGATTTGCGGTTGTTGCAGACGAAATTCGTAAACTTGCAGAATCAACTTCAAAAAGCACAAAAGACATTAACGATATGATTAAAGAACTTGTTTCTTCGATTGAACAAAGTAGTCAGAAAATTACTAACACAAGCAACGCTTTTATGACAATTCACGAAAGTATTAGTCAGCAACTTAATCTTGTAGAAACACTTTCTCGCGCCACAAATGAACAGTCGATTGGAGCACAAGAAACCTTAAAAGCTACAAATAAAGTTTCGGAACAAATTGTAGAAATTAACACTTTAATAAAAAATCAAGCAGAATATTCTAATAATTTGGAAAGTAGCGTAAAAGAAGTTGTAAATATTTCTGCACAAGTTAATAATGCTTTAAAAGAATCTGCACTTGTAATTGAAGATTTTGCAAAATCGATTGAAACTGTAAAACAAGGAGCCACAGACAATCAAACTGCAATTTCAGCAATTACAAACGAACTTGCAGGTTTTAAGTTGTCATAAAGTTTATAAAAAAGGAAATGTCATTCCGAACTTGTTTCGGAATCTGTAATATAAGAAATTTGTCATAA
>CAZLXK010000015.1:0-22095 GCA_964563305.1 uncultured Treponema sp. | reverse complement strand
CTTCGCGAATAGCAAGTTTAAGACCTTCATCCATAGCGATTGGGTGAATAAGTTCACCAATAATCTTAACATTATCACCTGGTTTCACCATGTCTGTTCCTGGTTCAAGTTCAACAGTACCTGTAATATCTGTTGTTCTGAAATAGAACTGAGGGCGATAACCTGAGAAGAATGGAGAATGGCGTCCACCTTCTTCTTTTGAAAGAACATAAAGTTGTGCTTCGAACTTTGTGTGTGGGTGAATTGATTTTGGAGCAGCCAAAACTTGTCCACGAACAACATCTTTCTTTTCAATACCACGGAGAAGAATACCAGCATTATCACCAGCCATACCTTCATTAAGCGTTTTATTGAACATTTCGATACCAGTAACTGTTGAAGTCTGAGTTGGGCGAATACCAACAATTTCTACAGCGTCACCCATGTGGATAACACCTCGTTCAATACGACCAGTTACAACTGTACCACGTCCAGTAATTGTGAAGATATCTTCGATAGGCATCAAGAATGGTTTTTCATCATCACGAATAGGATCATCAAACCAAGTGTCCATAGCTGTAAGGAGTTCTTCGATACATTTTGTATTTGCAGGATCATCAGAAGCATTCAAAGCTTTGAAAGCCGAACCTTTAATAATTGGTGTATCTGGTGAAAAACCATAACTTGTAATTGTATCTTTAACTTCTTCTTCTACCAATTCAAGAAGATCTGGATCGTCAACAAGGTCAACTTTATTCAAGAATACAATAATCTTTGGAACACCTACCTGACGAGCAAGCAACAAATGTTCTTTTGTTTGAGGCATAACTGAATCTGGAGCAGAAACAACAAGAATAGCTCCATCCATTTGAGCTGCACCAGTAATCATGTTTTTGATATAGTCAGCATGTCCAGGACAGTCAATATGTGCATAGTGACGTTTATCTGACTGATACTCCAAGTGACGAGAGTTAATTGTAATACCACGAGCTTTTTCCTCTGGAGCATTATCAATTTCATCGTACTTCAAAAGCTTATCACCATATTTTTTAGCACAATATGCTGTGATAGCCGCAGACAAAGTTGTCTTACCATGGTCAACGTGACCGATAGTACCAACGTTCATGTGAGGTTTAGTTCTATTGAACTCTTCCTTAGCCATGATTTTCTCCTTACCCAAGCAAACAAACTTTGGGCATATTTTTTTTATTTTATGTGTTGCACTTTAAGCCAGAAAATGTTACTCCTAAAAGGTTTATAACACTTTCGCATACACACTTTAACCAATATTTTGAGATGATTTTTATTCGGATAAGACTTAGCAAATCCTGTTTCATCATTTTCGAAGCAGTCGGTCTTAAATCCACCTAACATCATCAAGAAAAAAGATTTGATAAACAAATCATCGATAACTGGTCTGGTACTTTAGGACCCTTATTTTGTTTACATTGCGTAAACTACAAGTCAGAATCCTGAGTCGCTTAAAATCTACGAGCTAATCAACGATTAACTCAAGCAAACACAGGTGCAGAATATCTGAAAAATGTTTAGGAACAACATTTAACTTTACGATTTCCACCAAACAACTTCCTAATTGTTCGTCTAACTTCAAAGAACCTATGCTGCATATAGATGCAGACACTTCCACTAAGGGATTATTTGTAAAAGACTATATAACTTTTAAAAAATAGTTTCAAGTAAAAACTTTGAAATTTGATAAAATTTACAAATTTTTATAAAAAAAAATCCGCCCAAATAATGAGCGGACTGAATTTAAGATTATTATAATAGAAGTAAATCTACCAACGGAAATGAGAAAACGCTTTGTTTGCTTCTGCCATTTTGTGGGTATCTTCCTTCTTTTTATATGCAGAACCTGTGTTATTAAATGCATCATAAAGTTCAGCAGCAAGAGTTTCTGCCATTCCATGACCAGATCTTGAACGAGCAGCTGTAATCATCCATCTCATTGCAAGTGCTTCACGACGAGTTTCACGAATTTCAACTGGAACTTGATAAGTTGCACCACCAACACGTCGGCTTTTTACTTCAACTAAAGGCTTTACATTGTCAATTGCTTTTAAGAATACTTCAAGCGGATCTTTTTCTGTTTTAGCCTTAAGTTTATCAAAAGCTTCATATACAATTTTTTGACAAGTAGCTTTTTTACCATCAAGCATCATTCTTGTAACAAATTTAGAAACAACAACACTGTTATATCTTTCATCTGGCATAACAGGACGATTTACTGATTTCTTATGTCTTCCCATAATTACACTCTCCTAAACATTATGCCTTTGGTTTTTTAGCACCATACTTTGAACGACCGCGTTTACGACCATCTACACCGAGAGTATCTTTTGTACCGCGGATAATATGATAACGAACACCAGGAAGATCCTTTACACGTCCACCACGAACAAGAACAACTGAGTGTTCCTGCAAGTTATGTCCAATTCCTGGAATATACGCTGTAACTTCAATACCATTACTCAAGCGAACACGAGCAATTTTTCTAAGAGCTGAGTTTGGTTTTTTAGGTGTCATAGTCATTACACGTGTACATACACCACGTTTCTGCGGACAAGACTCAAGTGCGGGAGCTTTAGTTCTGTTTGCAGCAGTCTGACGACCTTTACGAATTAACTGATTTATTGTAGGCATCGGCCTTTTCTCCTATATTTTGACCCAATCAGCACCTTGGGCAGTTTAACAAAACAATTTTAAAGATGATAACGAATTCATCAACATTCGGTCAATAGAATTTTGATGAATTCTTAATTATCAAATCATAAATTTATAAATTTTAGTTCAACACTTTTTTTAATCTTCGTCGCTAGTTTCAACTGGAGCAAGAGAAATTTCTGAATTTGACTCTTCTTCTGCTCTTTCTTGACGACGACGCTCAAGAATTTCTTCCATCTTCTTTTGAAGATCTGATGAAGATTCATCATAAAGTTTAATGTCGTGATATTGACGCATACCAGTTCCGGCTGGAATCATATGACCAATAATTACATTTTCCTTTAATCCGCGTAAATGATCAACTTTTCCTTGAATTGCAGCATTTGTAAGAACGCGAGTTGTTTCTTGGAATGATGCAGCGGAAATAAATGAATCTGTAGCAAGTGCCGCTTTTGTAATTCCTTGGAACATTGGGCGAGCAATCGCTGGTTGTCCACCTTCGGCAATAACACGTTCATTTTCTTCTCGGAACGAGTATTTATCAATTTGCTGACCAAAGATGAATTTTGTGTCTCCTACAGAAACAATTTCAACTTTTTTAAGCATTTGACGAATAATTGTACCGATATGTTTGTCGTTAATATCAACGCCTTGTGCACGATAAACTGACTGAATTTCGTCCATCAAGAAATTCTGCAATGAATCTTCACCAAGTACATTAAGAACATCGTGTGCATCAACTGAACCATCGCAAAGTTTTTCTCCGGCTTCAACTTTATCACCATCACGAACAAGCAATCGTTTTGAAACTGGAACTAGATGAGTAAATTCTTTTCCATAATCATCAACAACAATAACTGACCTTTTGCCTTTTACGTTTTTACCAAATTTTACTGTTCCGGAAATTTGAGAAATAACGGCTGGATTCTTAGGTTTACGAGCTTCAAACAATTCAGAAACACGAGGCAAACCGAGAGTAATATCGTTTGCTTTTGCTGCTTCTTTTTGAATGTGAGCAAGAACTTCTCCCGCTTCTACACTTGCATTATCATCAACCAAAAGTTGAGCACCAGCAGGCAAATAGTAACTTCCAAGTTCATTTCCAACTTCATCACAAATTCGGATTTTTGGTTGCTTAACATCAAGTTGAACTCCATTTATTAAACGCTGAACTTTTCCAGTAAGTTCATCTTCTTTTTGCTCAAGCGTTGCACCAGGAATAATATCTTCGTAGTGAACATAACCCGAAACTTCAGCAATAATAGGTTCGTTAAATGCATCAAATTCACCAACTGGCTTTGAAGAATCTGCGGTACTGTTTGGATTTACATAAGACGCATAAATTGTTGAACCGTTTGCAATTTCAACTTTTTGATCATTACCAACAAGATAAAGCGTATTGTCAATTATAAGAACTCTTCCAGTATCAGAAGCAAGAACGTCCTTGCCTTTTTGTCGCAAGATAACATTGTCTTTTCTTACACGCGAACCGTCAGATACAAGAACTTCGTCTGAAGAATTAAGAGCGTATTTATTGAAGAGTTTTGTAACAATCATCGAACCACGTCGAGTAAATAACCAATCGCCTTTTTTAGTTACAACGTGAGTTCCTGCAACATTCAAAATTAAAACAGGATATTTCATTGTAATGTGATTATCTTCAGTTGTGGTTTCAGCCGCACCGCCAGTATGGAATGTTCGAAGAGTCAACTGAGTTCCAGGCTGACCAATTGATTGTGCCGCAATAGTTCCAACTGATTCACCAATTTCAACAATTTTATTACGTGCTAAATCTTTTCCATAACATTTAACA
The DNA here is from genome assembly GCA_964563305.1 of uncultured Treponema sp. Classification (GTDB taxonomy): domain Bacteria; phylum Spirochaetota; class Spirochaetia; order Treponematales; family Treponemataceae; genus Treponema_D. Next base: position 17,618 of record CAZLXK010000015.1, on the reverse strand, counting down.
CAAATTCCATGTTTACTTTCGCAAGTAAGAACTGTTCGAATTTTTACTTTTTCAACGCCAGCTTTGTCGATTTTTTGAGCAAGTGCATCATCAATGTATTCATTAACATCGCAAAGAAGTTCACCAGAAACAGGATCAACAACGCGTTCAATAGTATAGTGACCAACAATTCGAGTTGCTAAAGGAACTTTTATTTCATCGCCTTCCTTAATCGCTGTGTAATCAATTCCGTTGATTGTGCCACAATCTTCTTCGTTAACAACAACATCTTGTGCAACATCAACAAGTCGACGAGTCATATAACCAGCGTCGGCAGTTTTAAGAGCAGTATCAGAAAGACCTTTTCGAGCACCGTTTGACGAAATAAAGTATTCAATAACAGAAAGTCCTTCCTTAAAGTTTGATTTTACAGGAAGTTCAATAATTGCACCATTTGGTTTCTGCATAAGACCACGCATTGCAGCCAACTGAGACATTTGCTTTTTAGAACCACGAGCGCCAGAATTTGCCATCATAAAGATTGTGTTAAATCCATCTTTATCTTTTGACATTTTGTCGTACATCAAATTTGTGAGTTCATCAGTTGTTTTTCCCCAAATTTCGATAGAACGCTGATATCTTTCTTCTGGAGTAATTTCAGCATTTTCCCATTGCTTAACAATTTTTTCGACTTCTTTTTCAGCTTTTTTTACTTCTGCATCTTTTTCTTCTGGAACAATAATATCGTCCATAGAAAGAGTTGCTCCGTAGAAAGTTGCATTTTTGTAACCAGTCGCTTTAATGCAATCCAACATTTGAACTGTAAGCCAAGCTTTGTCACTTGCATAAAGGCTTGAAAGAAGTTTGCGAAGTTGACTATCTTCAAGCGGAACTGTTCTGTTGAAAATACGATCAATATCTTTGCGCAAAAGTTGATCGGCTAAAATTTTGTCTAATGTTTGAACATCAAGTTTTTCAACGCCATATTTTTCTGAAATAAGAGCACGAATCTTTTTATCCGAAGTTTGCTGAATGTGATAAACTGATTCAATCATCTTCTTGAGTTGCTTATCGCCCAACTGTCTATTTTGATAGTCAATTTCATCAGGCATTGCTTCGTTAAACGCAAGACGACCAGCCGAAGTTACAAGATATTTGCTGTCTGGCTCAGAATCTTCTGCAACACATTTATTAAGTCCGGCTTTGTGGATTTTAATTTCTGCCTGCCAATCCAACGCACCAGAAGTTGCGGCAAGTCTAACTTCATCAGCAGAACTAAACAATTTGCCAGTTCCTTTTACCGCTTTAACAACCTGACCATTTTCGTCGTAAGTTTGAGGTTTGATTGAAGTCATATAATAAATGCCCAAAACCATATCTTGCGATGGATTTACAATAGAGTTTCCGTTTGCAGGATCAAGCAAATTTCGTGCAGAAAGCATCAAATTCCAACATTCCATTTGTGCCGCTTGAGTAAGAGGAACGTGAATTGCCATCTGGTCGCCATCAAAGTCAGCGTTAAATGCCTTACAAGCCAAAGGATGCAATTTAAGTGCTTTTCCAGAAACAAGAACTGGCTCGAATGCTTGAATACCAAGTCGGTGCAAAGTAGGTGCACGGTTTAACATAACAGGATGCTCGCGAACAACTTCATCAAGAACAGCGAAAACTTCTGTTGCTTCTGTGTCAACCATTGTTCGAGCACGCTTTAAACTTCCAACAATTTGCTTGTCCATCAACTTTTTCATAATGAACGGCTTAAAAAGTTCAAGTGCCATTTTTTCTGGAACGCCACATTGCCAAAGTTTAAGTTCTGGACCTACAACAATTACAGAACGTCCAGAATAGTCAACACGCTTTCCTAAAAGATTTTGACGGAATCGACCTTGCTTACCTTTAAGCATATCGCTGATTGATTTTAAAGGACGATTTGATGCACCTTTTACAACTCGCTGCTTACGTTTTGTATTATCAAAAAGAGAATCAACTGCTTCTTGCAACATACGTTTTTCGTTACGAATAATAATGTCTGGAGCAGAAAGTTGCTGCAATCTCTTGAGACGATTATTGCGGTTAATAACACGACGATACAAATCATTTAAATCTGATGTAGCAAAGCGTCCACCTTCAAGTTGAACCATTGGACGAAGATCAGGCGGAATTACAGGAATTACGTCAAGAATCATCCAAGATGCTTTGTTTCCTGAGTTGATGAAATTTTCTACGATTTCAATGCGTTTTAAAAGTCGCTTATCACTTTTGTCGCCTTTTTCAATCATTTTTTGACGCAATTCAGCTCTAAGTGCTTCGAGATCAAGGTTTTCGAGCAAAGTTTTTATTGCTTCGGCACCCATTCCCGCAGAAAATGATTCACCGTAACGTTCTTTTCCTTCTATATATTCGTCTTCGGTTAAAAGTTGATTTTTTTTGTACTCAGTGTCGCCCGGATCAGTTACAATGTATTTTTCGTAATACAAAACTGAACGCAAAGATGCAACTTGCAAATCCAAAAGTAAACCCATTCGACTTGGCACTGAATGATAATACCAAATGTGACTTACCGGAGCCGCAAGTTCAATATGTCCAGTTCTTTCACGTCTTACCTTAAAGTGAGTAACTTCAACGCCACAACGATCACAAACAACGCCCTTATAACGAATACTTTTGAATTTTCCGCAGTAACATTCCCATTCTTTTGTTGTACCAAAAATACGTTCACAAAACAAACCATCGCGCTCTGGACGCAAAGTTCGATAATTGATTGTTTCTGGTTTTTTAACTTCACCATAAGACCATTTTTTAATGATTTCTGGTGAAGCAAGTTTTATTTTTAGACTTGAAAAATCCTGAATATCACGCATTTTCTTTCTCCTTATTAAAACCTGAACTTGCGTTATCAATTAATTCTTGATCGCGTTCAGTAAGAGCAATAGGTTTTCCTTTATCGTCATAAATTGTAAAGTCAAGTGCCAAACCTCTCATTTCTTGAACCAAAACGTTAAATGATTCTGGAACTCCGATTGGTGCACTTGGATCGCCTTTTACAATCGCTTCATAAACTTTAGAACGACCATTCATATCATCAGATTTAATAGTCATCATTTCTTGCAAAGTATTTGCTGCTCCGTACGCCTCAAGAGCCCAAACTTCCATTTCACCAAGACGCTGACCACCAAACTGAGCCTTACCGCCAAGTGGTTGCTGAGTTACAAGAGAATATGGACCAGTTGAACGAGCGTGCATTTTGTCGTCAACCAAGTGATGCAACTTCATAAAGTAAATTACGCCAACAAAAATTGGATTAACAAATGTTTCGCCTGTATATCCGTCGTGAACTTTTTGTTTACAATCCGCAGAAAGTCCCGCTTCTTTAAGTTTTTCAGCAATTTGTTCCTGACTTGGAGTTTGGAATGCCGGAGAATTGTACCATTCGTTTAAGACAAGTCCTGCTCTTCCAAGTTCACTTTCCATAATCTGACCAATATTCATACGAGAAGGAACGCCTAACGGATTAAGACAAATGTCAAGTGGAGTTCCATCATCAAGATAAGGCATATCTTCTTCTGGAAGAATTCGAGCAACAACACCTTTATTTCCGTGTCGTCCAGCCATTTTATCGCCAACAACGAGTTTTCGTTTATCAGCAATAATGATTTTGATTTTTTCATTTACGCCAGGATTAAGTTCATCGCCTTCAGAACGTTTTAAACGCTGAACATCAATTACAACGCCTTGAACTCCGTGCGGAAGTTTTAATGAAGTATCACGAACTTCTTTTGCTTTTTCACCGAAAATTTGTTGCAACAAACGGAATTCTGGAGTTGTTTCAGTTTCATTTTTTGGAGTTACTTTTCCAACCAAAATATCTCCTGAACGAACTTTCGCTCCAATTCGAACAATTCCTTCTTGATCAAGATTTTCAAGATTCTTTTCTGATGTATTTGGAACGTCGCGAGTAATACGCTCTGGACCAAGTTTTGTGTCTCGAAGTTCAGTTTCAAATTCGTGAATATGCATAGAAGTGTACATATCTTCTTTTACAACTCGTTGGCTAATAAGAACGGCATCCTCGTAGTTGTAACCATTCCAAGGCACAAATCCAACTAAAAGATTTCGGCCAAGTGCAAGTTCGCCATTAAAAGTTGCAGGACCGTCAGCAATAACATCGCCTTTTTTAACTTTCTCGCCCACTTTAACTGTTGGACGCTGATGATTACAAGTATCAGCGTTATTTTTCTGATATTTCAAAAGATGATATTCATCAAGTTCTTCTGAATCATTTGGCTTAATTTTAATAAGATCACTCTCAACCCAAACAACTTCGCCGTCATGTTTTGCTTTTACAAGAACGCCTGAATCATAAGCGGCTTTTGCTTCCATTCCAGTTCCAACATATGGAGGTTCTGGGAAAAGAAGTGGAACTGCCTGACGCTGCATGTTACAACCCATCAACGCACGGTTAGCGTCATCGTGTTCAAGGAAAGGAACTAAAGAAGCCGAAACTGAAATTACTTGACGAGGAGAAACGTCCATATACTGAACATCTTTTGGAGAACGGCTTGTATAATCACCACGATAACGAGTTGGAATCAAATCTGTAGGGAACGAACCATCTTTGCCCATTCCTTCAGTTACTTGACCAATTACATATTTGTCTTCATCCATTGGAGATAGATATTCAACCTTGTTAGTTGCCTTACCATTTTCTACTTTGCGATAAGGTTCTTCAAGGAATCCATATTCGTTAATGCTTGTGTAAATTGCAAGTGAAACAATCAAACCAATATTTGGACCTTCAGGAGTTTCAATCGGACACATTCGACCATAATGCGTATAGTGAACGTCACGAACTTCAAAGCCTGCTCTATCGCGAGAAAGACCACCAGTTCCCAAAGCACTAAGACGTCTTTTGTGAGTAAGTTCCGAAAGTGGATTACACTGATCCATAAACTGCGAAAGTTGTGATGAACCAAAAAATTCTCTAATTGCAGAAACGATTGGTTTAATAGAAATTAAATCTTGAGGTTTTAAAGTTTCAGTATCTTTAAGATTCATTCTATCTTTTGCAATTCGTTCCATTCTTGAAAATGCAATTTTAAACTGATTTGTAAGAAGTTCTCCTACACAACGAACACGACGATTTCCTAAATGGTCAATATCATCAAGATATTCATCGCCAATATAAACGTTGATAAGATGTTTCATTGTTTGAATAATGTCGTCTTTTACCAAAGTGTTGTCTTCTTTTGGCGGATCATATTCAAACTTTTTGTTAAGTTTATAACGACCAACTCTTCCCAAATCATAACGGCGAATATTAAAGAACATAGAATTCAAATCTTTTTCTGCAGATTCAATGCTGATTGGTTCGCCTGGCATAAGAACTTGATAAACTTTGCTAATACATTCAGCCAAACTTGGTTCGTCTGCAGTTTCGCTTCCATCTTTTGCAAAAATTAATTCTTCTTTTTCAAAGCAATTAACAATCATATCGCTGTTTAACGAAAGATTTACTTCTCTTTGATCTGAAGTTTTTCTTGAATCAAATTGAATTACGCAAATATTTTTTACGTTGTTCGCAAGTAAATCATCAATATCGTGCGGATGAAGTTTGTCGCCTGCTCTAAAAAGTTTCTTTTCTTCGCCAGTATCTTCATCTTTTAAAATAACTGCTTTTGCAAAAACTTTTCCAACAAGTTTTTCTCTTTCTTCAGAATCTGAAGGAACTTCAATATTTTCTGTTTTATAAAATGCATCAATTATTTCTTCACGAGTTGAATAACCTAATGCTCGAAGGAAAATTGTGCCTAAAATCTTCTTTTTACGGTCGATTTTTGCGTAAATTAAATCTTTTTTCTGATCAATTTCAAATTCAAGCCAAGATCCACGATAAGGAATAATTCTTGAAGAAAAAACGCCCTTATCATTTTGGAAAATTACGCCTGGCGAACGGTGAATCTGACTAACAACAACGCGTTCTGCACCATTGATGATAAAAGTTCCTCGATCAGTCATAAGAGGAACATCACCCATATAAATATCTTTTTGAAGAATTGTACCAGTGTCTTTGTAAACAAGATTTATTCTTGCCTTTAAAGGAACTGCATAAGTTGTACCTTTCTTTTTACATTCAAGTTCATCGAATTTTATATTATCAAAATCAAGTTCATAAAATTCATATTCAAGGGACATATTTTCGGTAGGACTTTTGATTGGAAATGTTGATGTAAAAACTTCTTGTAATCCCTGATTTTTTAAAGGTTCTTTTTTTTCAAGTCTTTCTCTCTGAATAAAACTTTCATAAGAAGAAAGCTGAATTCCTATAAGGTTTGGCATTTCTTGAAAGTCAGAAATGTTCTTACCAAAATACTTTCTTACGATAGTTTTGCTTTTTGCAAACATTATTTACCTCGTAGGTTTGAAACTGGTCCTGATAGAGCCGCTACAAGCAAAGACTTTGCTCAGCACGAGAACAACAGTCCTAACGGAGTTTCTGTTCCGACAGAAAATAAAACTAAACAAAAACATCAATAATATTTTTCTGCTATTTTCTTATTGACGCCTAAAAGCCTCAGAAATATAGAATTCCTGAAGCTTAAAAATTAAGATTTGAGTAAAGTTTTCAAGCACAAAATTGTACTTGAAAAATAATTATGTAAAACTTGAAGTAAAATCTTAAGCAAAATTATTTCTTGCTTGCCTTTCCGCCAGCTGCTTCAATATCAGCAATCATCTTATCAGCATCTGCTTTAGATACACCTTCTTTTACAACCTTTGGAGCACCTTCAACAAGTGCTTTTGCATCACCAAGTCCAAGACCTGTAATAGCACGAACTGCTTTAATAACAGCAATCTTTTTGTCTGCTTGAATAGATTCAAGTGTAACAGTAAATTCTGTTTGTTCTTCTGCTGCTGGTGCTGCTGGACCTGCTGCTACTGCAACTGGTGCTGCTGCTGAAACACCAAATTTTTCTTCCATTGCTTTTACGAGATCAGCGGCTTGCTGAACTGTCATGTTAGCGATTGCTTCAAGAATTTCATCATTAGAAAGTGCCATAATTGTCTTCTCCATAATCTTTACGATTAATAATTTTTCGCTTACAGAAGAAACAAACTGTTTCTTTTTCTCTGTTTTACGCGATTTTCTACGGACAGTAATCAGCACATAGAAGCCTGACCGTAGTAAAAAAGAATCCTACTTTGGATTTTATCCACTGAAAACTATTCAGCTGCTGGAGTAGGTGCCGCTTCTGCACTTAGAGCATCAGAGGCAGGTTGTTCTGCTGCAGAAGTTTCTTCTTTAGTTTGAACAGCAGGACCTTCTTTTTCTAATTTTTCAACATACGCTTGCAATGTACCAGCAAGTTTTCTTGCAGGGCCATTGATTGCAGACATAAGCATAGCAATAAGTTGCTTTTTGCCAGGAAGTTTTGAAAATGCTTCAATTTTTGCAGCATCATAAAGTTCCCCGTCAACCCAAGCACCTTTTACAACAAGAGCTGGAGCATCTTTTGCAAAATCAAATAAAATTTTTGCAGATTCGTTAGCATCTTCTTTAATAAGAGCGATTGCTGTTGGACCAGACAAATACTGAGCAACAGAATCATTTTTTAATTCATCGAATGCAACTTTCGCAAAATTATTTTTAAAAACTTTAAGTTGAGAATCTTTTTCACGAAGGCTTGCTCTTAATTTTGTAATTTGTTCTACAGTGAGTCCACGATAATCAACAAACACATAATTTGCATATTCTCCGAGAATTTTTTTAGCTTCTTCAATAGCTGCTGTTTTAGCAGGCTGAATTTGCTTTGCTCTAATAGCCATTACTCATCCTCCTTGAAGTCAACCCAAACGCCAGGTCCCATAGAAGAACTTAGAGAAACTGAACGAATAAATCCAACTTTTGCATCTGCTGGCTTTTTACGATCAAGTTCTGTCATAAAAGTGTTAACATTTTCTGCAACATCTTTAGGATCCATAGAAACTTTTCCAACCGGAATATGAACTACACCAGTTTTATCTGCACGGAATTCTGTACGACCCTTTTTAAGAGCAGCAACAGCACCTGCAATATCAGGAGTAACTGTTCCAGTTTTTGGATTAGGCATTAAACCTTTGCGTCCTAAAACCATACCAAGACGACCAACGTCTTTCATCATATCAGGAGTTGCAACTGCAATATCAAAATCAAGCCAACCACCTTTTACCTTGTCGATATATTCTGTTCCAGCGTAAGTTGCACCAGCATCAAGTGCTTCTTTTACACGTTCTTCTTTACAAAATACCAAAACGCGTTTTTCAGCAGTGAATTGATGTGGAAATACCAAAGTATCACGTACAGTTTGATTTTTTTCAAGTTTCAAAGAAACTGAAAGTTCTACAGTTTCATCAAATTTTACGTAGTGAAGATCTTTTACTAACTGACACGCCTCAGCAACTGTATAAGCCTTAGTTGGATCATATTTAGTTAATGATGTGCGGTAATTTTTTCCGTGTTTCATTATTTAGCCTCCACTTCGATACCCATACTACGAGCAGTACCCGCAATAATTTTTCTTGCAGCTTCAAGATCATTTGCATTAAGATCAGGAAGTTTTGTCTTAGCGATTTCTTCAAGTGACGCTTGTGAAAGTGTACCAACTTTATCGCGAAGAGGATTTCCAGAGCCTTTCTGAACATTTGCAGCTTTTTTAATAAGAACTGCTGCTGGTGGAGTTTTTAAAATGAATGTAAATGATTTGTCTTGATAGACAGTAATTACAACAGGGATAATTAATCCCTTCTCCATGTTCTTAGTACGATCATTAAATTCCTGAACAAATTTTGGAGCAGGAACACCATGAGGTCCAAGAGCTGGTCCAATAGGTGGGGCAGGAGTCGCAGATCCCGCAGGACACTGTAACTTAATGTAAGCCGTTACCTTCTTTGTGGCCATAATGTATCTCCTTATAAATTGGTGTGGATTTCAAAATATAGCGAAACCCTAACGAAATACCTTTGTCCAACGGACTTGTATTTCTCCCAAATATTAAGACAAACCGCAATCACGATTTGTAATAACCATTATTAAGCATTTGTCAAAAAACAAAATATAAACAAAAAAGCCCACTTTTACTAGTGCAGGCTTTTGAAAATTTATTCATAATTAAATCAATTAGATTTTATCTACTTGAAGAACATCAACTTCAACAGGAGTTGCTCTTCCGAAAATTTGAACATTAACACGAAGTTTATTTTTTTCTGCATTAACTTCTTCTATATTGCCTTCAAAAGTTGCAAAAGGACCAGCTGTAATTTTTACTCTATCTCCAACATTATATGCTTGTGTTACGCGAGAAACTTTTTCCCCTTTTATTTCACCGGCTTGTTGTAAAAGACTTTTTGCTTCTTCTGGAGAAATAGGACGAGGTTTTTCAGAAGGCTTTGTACCAACAAATCCTGTAACACCTTGAATTCTTCTTATTTGAGAACAAACGTCTTTCCAACCAATTTGTGGCAAATCCATTTCAACCATAATATAACCAGGAAGTAAAAGCATCTTATGTTTTACTTTTTTATTATTTTTAACTTCTTCAACTTCTTCGATAGGAACTTTTACTTGAATAAGAACATTTGGGTCAATTTTGTTTTCAGAGAGAAGAGTATTTAATACACTACAAATTTTTTGTTCATAACCAGAATAAGTATGGACAATATACCAACTTCGAGACATTTAATTTCCTTAAACTAATAAATTAAACGAAGACCTTGTGTGAATAAATAATCCAAAAGTCCTAAAACTATTGCCATTATAATTGTTGAAATCAACACAACTCTAATTGAAGAAAAAACTTCACTACGAGAAGGCCATGTAACACGTTTCATTTCGGCTACACATTCTTTAATAAATTGAATTATCTTCTTCACTTTTATCCTCGATTTTGATATTCAGAATTAAAAATATCTGTAAAAAAAATAACAGGCCAGGCAGGACTTGAACCCGCGACAACCGGTTTTGGAGACCGGGACTCTACCAACTGAGCTACTGACCTAAATATATTAAATCTCTCTGTAAAAAGAAAGATAAAATATGTTCAAGAAAATTATTTAGCTTTTGTTTCTTTATGTAAAACTTCTTTGCGACAGAAAGGACAATACTTGTTTTTTTCAAGTTTACCAGTAATATTTTTACGGTTCTTGTATGTTGTGTAATTCTTTCTTTTACATTCTGTGCACTGCAAAGCAATAATTTCTACTGCAGATTTTTTCTTACTTGCCATTTTATTCTCCTTATAAAAACTGAAGCTCCCGAGCGGAATCGGACCGCTGACCTCATCGTTACCAACGATGTGCTCTACCGACTGAGCTACAAGAGCATAATCTGCCAATTAAGATTATGTGTTGAAAAAATATAACTAAATAAAAACTTATTGTCAATAAATTTAAGGGAAATTAGACAAAATTTATATTTTTTTATAGAGGATTTTAATTTGTACAAAGAAATAGTAAAGTGCTACAATACTGCCACAGTGGATATTTTCTGAGTAACAGGGCGGGCGGCCAAAAGGCCGCCCGCCCCCGCAGGAGACTTAGCCCGCCGTGGAAGTGCGTGCGACAGCACGTTCTCTGCAAAACTGATTGTTGATTTTATGCTAAGTGGTAATAGATTATAAACACTTGGCGTTTTCGAGAGCCTCAACCACCGTATACGTTTTGCAGAGAATGAAGTGAAAACGGAACACTGGAAGGGCGGTTTTGTTTAGGGCGAGAAGTTAGTAAAGTTAATATTCGCTAAGTAAGAAAAATTCGCTCCAAAAGAAATAAAAATTAAATTCTTCGCGGTTGGTGAGCAACGTCGAATCATCGCTCAGAATGACAAGATAAATTCTAAATACATTTGCTTTGAGTAACTGTGGTGCCGGCTGGAACAGATTTTGTAATCCAAGTGTTTCCGCCGATTGTGCAACCTTTACCGATTACAGTTTCGCCACCTAAAATTGTTGCATTTGCATAAATTGTAACGTCGTCTTCGATTGTTGGATGACGCTTTTTATTCATTAATTCTTTTTTTACACTTAACGCACCCAAAGTAACGCCTTGATAAAGTTTTACATTGTTGCCGATTTTGCAAGATTCGCCAATTACAACGCCAGTTCCGTGGTCAATAAAAAAACTTTCGCCAATTTCTGCTCCGGGATTTATATCAATTCCTGTGTGACCGTGAGCATATTCACTCATAATGCGAGAAATTACTGGAACGCCGATTTTAGTTAAATAATGTGCTATGCGATAAATAACAATCGCTTGAAGTCCTGGATAAGAAACAATTACTTCTTCATTTGACTTTGCGGCTGGATCTCCACTGAATGCCGCTTGAACATCAAGACCAATTTTTCTTCGGATCTCTGGAATTTCTTCGATTAGAGAAATTGCGGCACTTTGGGCTAAATTAATGCAATGAGATTCTTCGGCTTCGGGCTTTACAAAACAAAGTGCTTTTTGAATTTCTTTTGTTAACAAGGAAATTATGCGGTTTACTCGCTCGCCAGTTACGAAACGAAGCGTGTTGCAGTCAACATCTTCGGCTTTTCGGTAACCTGGAAAAATTAAACTTTGCAAATCGTTTAAAACTAAAATTACGTTTTCGCGGTTTGGAAAATTTGCACATTCATTTAAATTTATTCCGCCGTATTTTTGATACGATTCAAGGATTTTTGAAACAGCAGCGTCTATGTTTTCACTTTCATTTTTGTTATTTTCTGATTGATTTTGCATTTTTTGACCTTTAACTTATTTTAGTAGTTTTTGTGAATTTTGTCGACTTCTTGTCGATTGTGAGAATTTGCAGTTTTATAGCGACGTCCGTGTAGCCACTTTTCTGTAAGTAGTTTTTATTTTCTTAGTAAAGCGTGGCGATTACGAGAATTGATAAACTGCACTTACTTGCTAGTTTTTATACAAAACCTCATGGTATTTTAACGGCAGAGAATCTTTTTGCAATAAGAGTTTATCTTCTTAGTGACAGGGCGGGCTACCGAACGGCAGCCCGCCCAAACCAACAAGAACTTAGCACAAACAACTGGCACTTTCTTGCAGAAAAACATAGCCCGCCGTGGAAGCCCTTTAGTCTCGGGTAAAACTGTAATTTTCCCTATATTAAGCGTCATTTGCTTACTAGATAGCACAGTGGTTTCGACATTGCTCAAGCACCGTACTAAGTTTTACCCGAGATGAGCGTTAGCGAAGGCTGGAAGGGCGGTTAGCACAAAAAAATATGCTCCAATGTTTCGACGTGGCTCACCAACCATATAAAGAATTTATTTAGAAAACAAAGCCTTAATCAGCGATTTTATGTCGAAAATTTGCGTAGTTTCTGGCAAAACTTCAGGACAAAGGACGTTTTTAAAGCCAAGTTCGTGCGAAGTTTTAATTCTCTGCTTTAACTTGCTAACCGGACGAATTTCTCCAGCCAAACTCAACTCGCCCAAGACCACAGTATTTTCTGGCAAAGACAAATCCGCCCTTGCACTATACAAAGCCGCAGCAATCGCAGCATCAATAGCACTTTCGTTTAGTCGCACTCCGCCTGCGACATTTACGTAAATATCTTCTTCGCTAAATTTTATTCCGGCACGCTTTTCTAAAACAGCGGCAACTCGGCTAATTCTTCCTGAATCAATTTTTTCTGAATAAACGCGATTTATTGACGCTTTTGCAGGAACTGTCAACGCTTGGATTTCTACTATAAAAACTCTTGTTCCTTCAAAAACTGGAACATAAGCAATTCCCGCTGGCAAAGGACCATTTCGTCTTGTAATGAACAAAGTGCTTGGATCACTCACGCATTTTAATCCGTCAGAATCCATTTGGAAAATTCCAAGTTCATCAACTGAACCAAATCTGTTTTTTAAAGCACGCAAAAATCTTACTTCATCAGAATTACGCTCAAAACTCAAAACTGTATCAACCATATGCTCTAAACTTTTAGGTCCAGCGATATTTCCGTCTTTTGTAACGTGAGCCGTCATAAAAAGCACACTGTCGCGTTCTTTAACCCAAGCAATCAATTCGTTTGCACAATATTTTAACTGACTCACAGTTCCCGGAATAACGCCCGCTTCGGCTGAATAAACTGTTTGAATCGAATCTATAATCACAAGACTCGGATTTAATTTGTCTAATGCGTCCAAAATATCTTCTAGTCGCAAAGTACACAAAATTTCAATTTCATCAACTTGAAGTTTTAATCTTATGGCACGAGATTTTATTTGACTCGCAGACTCTTCGCCAGAAACGTAAAGAACTCGACACTTAGGATTTTGTTCAAGAAAGGCAGCGGCACTTTGAAGAAGCAAAGTTGATTTTCCAATTCCAGGTTCGCCACCAATCAGCGTGGCACTTCTCTTAGTTGCTCCTCCGCCTAAAACTCTGTCAAATTCTAAGTTTCCCGTAGAGAAGCGTCCGTCATCTTGAACTTGAATTTTTGACATTGGAACTGGCTTGGCTTTTTCAGAAGCGAAACTTCTCGCAGAAGATGGATTTTTTGCGTTTGAATCCACAACAAATTCTTCAAAAGTATTCCATTCGCCACATTGCGGGCAGCGACCTAACCAAGCTGGCTGTGAATACGAGCAATTTGAACATTTATAAATTACATTTTTTTTTGGCATAACTTGAATGTAGTAATTTTTTGTTAGTTTGGCAATTTTTTTGATTTTTTTGGAGCGAATTTTGTTATTGCACTTAGCATCGGTGGTTGAGGTTCTCGAAACCACAACATCACTGAATAACGCGACATTCTTGTCGCTTCTTTATAGACTGACACTTTTTGCAATTTTAGACATTTTTTCTATGCTAACAGACAGAACCAAACAAAACCGCCCGCTACGTTACTTCGAAAACTGACACTTTTCTACGTCAACCGCCCGCTTTATTTCACAAACAAAGAATTCACAGAATCAACAATTTTGTCAAAAAACTTTGTAATTGCTGCCACAAACGACGCTCCAGCAACAAAAGTTCCAATCGAACTTCCAATCGACGAAAGTAAAAAAACTAAAAGCGTTCTTAAAATCCTATTTCTATAAAATCCTTTAAGCGAAGAAGCATCATTTTGCAAAGTTTCCATATCGCTCACTTTAGGTTTGCAAACAATCGCTTGAACAATTCCAGCAACAATTCCAATCCCAATAAACGGACATAAAGACGTAAAAGGTGCACCAACAATCGAAACTAAAATTGTAAGCGGATGTGCGCCAGCAATCAAAGCACCAAGCCCCGCAAGAACGCCATTCCACAAAAGCCAAGAACTAAGCATTTGCTTACCCATTTGTTCTCCGCCGTAAACAAAACCTAAAACAATAAAAGCCACAATCAAAATCGGAATAATCCAAGAAGCAATTTTTGAACCAACAGATTTTTTAGGAACTTCCTGAATTTTTGAACAATCAGTATTTTCTTCGCCAGCGGCAATTTTTTTCAAGTGTTCCACAACGCCAGGCAAATGTCCCGCACCTAAAACCGCCAAAACCTTATCGCCTTTACATTCCCAAATATGAGAAGCCAAATAAAAATCACGCTCATCAATTAAAACTTCTTTAACTTTTGGAAGATAATGTGAAAGTTCATTCATCATATTATCCATTTCGCTCGACTGTTTTAAATCTTCAATTTCCTTAGCGGACGCTTCTTCCTTAGAAAAAGCACTTGCAATCAAAACCGAAAGCAACTTGCACTTACCAAAAAAATTATTTTTTGACCAAGCACGTCGCAAAGTAACAGCAATCGGACGATCAACCATTGTTTGTGGAATATTTAATTCTTTTGCTTTTTGAATTGCAGCCATCATTTCGTCTCCAGGTTTAACTGAAGTTTGCTGCCCCATTCGTTTTTGATAACTCGCCAAAATCAAATTTGCCATCATTAAAAAGCCCATCTTTTTTCTAAGAACTTTAATAATGTCCATTTTTTTCCAAGATTCTGGATCTTCCATATTTTTAAGCCGATTTTCGTCCAATTCAATAGCAACATTGTCTGGCATTTCTCTTTCAATCGCTGACTTAACTTCGTCAATGCTTTGTGCACTAACGTGAGCTGTTCCAACCAAAATAAATTTTCTGCCGTTAAGTTCAAGAATTTTTTGCGTTTTACTTGGTTCTGATTTATCTGATTCTGATTCTGCGTCGGCAGAATAATCTTGGGCGTTTGCTGTTGGCTTTTTGTCGTCGGCTGTGATTTTTTCTTTTTCTACCGTCAAGTTTTCATCTTCCGATTTAAGCGTCGCATTTTCAGTTTCGACAGCGGAAAATTTTTCATTATCAGCGTCGCCCTTATTTTTGCTAAGAGTTGCTTCTTTTGTTTCAGCGTTAATTTTTTCATAATTTTCTTGAGACATTTTCTGTTCCTAAGTTTTAATTTTTCAGTGGTTGAACTCTCAACTAAGTTTGCTTGATGCTTCGCTGCACTTTACCAAGTAGGCTCTCGAAACCACCAAGTTTAGTGCAAATTTTATTCAGACGTCATTATTCAACTTTAGCATCGCCTTCTTTAACTGCCCATTCTGCAAGTCTAAATTCAAAAAACATTGGCGAGTTCATTGAAAGAACTTTTGAATAATATTCTTTTGCACTTTCATAACTTCCAAACATATCATAAAGTTGACCTAAATAAAAATACATTTTCCCACGCTGATTCATATTTGAAAGCGACGCAATTTGTTGAGAGAGCAACTGATATCCATTTTCATCGTGATAAACGCGCAACATTTTATAATCTATTGTATTAGGATTGCCCATTTTTCTAAGAATATCATTGCTATATTTTTTTGCTCTATCAGAAAATTCCTTTGCTCCTTTATAATTTCCTTTAGCTTTTTCTTCGTTTCCAAGCATATAATAACAATAAGTTACCATAAGCGGATAAGAAATATTTTCTTGATTATATTTTCTACATTCAAAAAACGCTTTTCCCGCTTCGTCCCATTTTTTTTCGTGAAGAGCAATAATTCCAATACTTTCGTAAGCATAATAATATTTTGGATTAAGTTTTATAACCATTTCGTAATCAGCGAGAGCTTCTTGCAGTTTTTCTTGTTCATCATAAATTCCAGCTCTGTAAGCGTAAGCCAAAAAGTAAGAATCATCAATTTCAATCGCACGAGTCCAAGCTTTTTCAGCGTCACTAAATCGACCTAAAAATCTAAGATATTGTCCGTAATCTAAAAAATAATCGTAATTTGTGTCATCTAAAGCAATAGCTTTTTCAATATTATCAGCGGCAATTTTATATTCATCGTTTGCAAAAGCTAATT
Organism: uncultured Treponema sp.; assembly: GCA_964563305.1. Lineage (GTDB taxonomy): Bacteria > Spirochaetota > Spirochaetia > Treponematales > Treponemataceae > Treponema_D. The sequence goes on along the minus strand of CAZLXK010000015.1, from coordinate 1,351 downwards.
TTCCTAAATAAGAATACGCTTGAGCATTGTTCGGATTTATTTCGAGCAATTTGTTAAAAGTTTCTTTAGCTTTGTCGTCATTTTCAAGATAATAATCCATTTGTCCAGAGCCAAAAAGTGCATCTTCATTTTGCGGATTTTTAGCCAAAGCTTTTTGATAATAAAGTTTCGCTTGTTTATAATTTTTTCTAACTGCCGCCGAAGAAGCCAACTCAATATTTGCACTTTCATTGTAAGGATCTTTTGCGATAAGTTTTTTAAGTTGAGCATCTTTTTGCTTAGAATCGCCAGACATTTGAGCAATCATCATTCTGATTTCTAAAACATCTGTGCTGTTCGGATTTAATTTGTCAAGAAAATCGCAAGTTTTTTCCGCTTTATCAAATTCTTTGTTGCTTACGTAAAGCGACGCTTTTATAAGATTTATATCAAAATCGTCAGAAAGTTCAGAATCAATATTTTCGTAAAGATTTAGAGCTTCTTGTTCGCTTGTTTCAAGTGCAATTCTTAACGAATTCATAAATTTTTCTTTTTTTAGCGAAAATAAAAGTTTTGAAAGTTCTTCAGTTTGATTTTTTTCGCTTAAAGTTTCGCAAAGTTTTATAGCATTTTCTGTGTCGCCAGTTATTGCCAAAAGATTTGCGTGAAGAATTTGCATTTCATAATCATCAGCGTATTTTTTTTGATTTTTTGCCGAAAGTTTTGAATATTCAGATAACGCTTCTTCGTATTGTGCGTGACGCGAAAGTTCTTTTACGTTTGCAATAAAATCTGATTTTGAAAATTCTTTGTCATTAAGTGGCGGATTTTCTTGAATTTCTTGCGGAACTTCTTGAGGTTTTTCTTGAACTTTTGAACTTTGACAAGAACTTAAAATCATCAAAAATCCAAAAGAAAACAAACAAATTTCTGCAATTAAACAATTTTTTGCTAAGCGAATTAATTTTACTATTTTCATTTTATCTCCAAAACGGTCATTGAACCTGTCGAAATGACCTTAACATTATATAAAGTGATTTCGACGTTGCTCAATCACCGTACTTTAGTTTTATCTCCAAAATTTAACTATATTGAATTTTATAAAATCACTAATTAAAATAATAAAAATGCGTAAACATCCAATACGAAAGTTTTTTGCACTTCTTGTAATTTATTCAGTTATTATTGTCGGAATTTTTGTGCTTCAATTTAAGACTGAATCTATAATTTCAAAAAACATAGGAAATCTTAATATTTCTTTGGCTCAAACTGAATCAGAAAACAATACTACTCTTTTAAGAAATCAGTTTAAAGTAAGTTACAAAGGAATTAATTTTTTAAACTCCGAATCTAATCCTGTTTACGGAATTTC
>CAZLXK010000014.1:0-22189 GCA_964563305.1 uncultured Treponema sp. | reverse complement strand
CTTTATTAAAAAGGACTTGACATCAGCAAAAAACTTGCACAAAATAACGCCCGATATTTTGTGCAGGATTTTTCATATGATTTCAGTTTTTCTCTTGCTTTCTACTATTATATTACACTTTATCAAATTTTCATAGTTGCTTTTTAAATCGGGCGTTTATCAGAACAACAAAAATCTTCCTCATTTCCTTTTTCAGACAAAATCCTCTCAATTCTTCTTCTTGACCGCACGACCGGAAAAAACATTCTCTGGGCGACCGACGACTACAACGGAATCAGCGCGAAATCACAAATCAAACTTGAACAAATCACAGGAAAAAACGCCGAACGAATCAAGCCGAGGATTCAAAAGCAAAAAAATGAGCAGACGAAACGCACAAGAAACAAAGCGGAAGTTTTTACTCCGAGCTGGATTTGCAACGCGCAGAATAATCTGATTGACGACGCTTGGTTTGGACGCAAAAACGTTTTCAATGCTCCGTCCGGCAAAACTTGGAAATCAACAAAAGAAAAAATCGCGTTTTCGTCTGACATAAAAAGCGGAAAAACCTGGCAAGATTACGTAAAACTTCCTCGCCTTGAAATTGCTTGCGGCGAAGCGCCTTATTTAGTGAGCCGTTACGATTCTGTTTCCGGAAAGAAAATTTCGCTTGCCCGCCGGATCGGAATTCTCGACAGAAAAATGCGCGTTGTGTGCGAGAACGCGGAAAACGAGGCGGATTATCTTTTGTGGGCGAGAATCGCATTTGAAAACTGCTACGGATTTGAGCTTCAAGGAGACAATCTTCTTTTGGCGCGCGCAAATCTTCTCCTTTCTTTTGATGAATACACAAAATATTTTCTAAAACGAAATCCAACTGAAGAAGAGCAGACGAAAATTGCAGAAATCATTTCCTGGAACTTATGGCAGATGGACGGACTCACTTTTTCAACTCCGTTTTCTAGCGCAGACGACAACGGACAGAATTTCCTTTTTGAAGAAATGAACGAAACAAAAAACTTTCCCTGCAAAATTATGGACTGGAAAGAAAACAAGGTCATTTTATACAAATCACTTTTGAAAAATCGGAGGGCATAATGGCAGAAGAAAAATCAAAACCAATTTTTAAGAGCACATTTTCATACAAACTTATTTACGTTTTTACAATTCCAGATGAAAAGCACGAAGGCTGCCTAAAAATCGGCGACGCAACGCTCGACACAGACTTGCAGCCGGACAAACTTGCTCCAAACTGCCACGAGCTGAATCAAGCCGCGCTTGAAAGAATCAAAGAATACACGAACACAGCGGCTGTTGACGTTGTTCTTCTGCACACGGAACTTGCGCTTGCAACATGGCAAGAAAACGAAAAGTTCATTACAAAATCATTTAGAGACCACGATGTTCATCGAGTTCTTAAAAATTCAGGAATCAAATCAAAAAAGTTTGAAGATTCAACTGGAAATGAATGGTTTGAAATCGGGCTTGACACAGCGAAAGAAGCGATTTCCGCAGTAAAGCATCAGATTACAAGCCTTGATCCGACAAAAGCAAGCGAAGATTTTGTTCCGATTGTGTTCCGCCCTGAGCAAAAAGAAGCGATTACAAAAACGGTGGCGCAGTTCAAAAAATCTTCAAGAATGTTGTGGAACGCAAAAATGCGCTTTGGAAAAACGCTTTCCGCTTTGGAAGTTGTAAAACGATGCAAATTCAAAAAAACAATTTTAATCACTCATCGTCCGGTTGTTGACGAAGGCTGGCACGAGGATTTCGCGAAGATTTTTACAAAAGAAGACAACTATGTTTACGGTTCAAAAAAAAACGGCGCAACAATAAGCGCGCTTGAAAAAAGCGGCAAGAACTACATTTATTTCGCTTCAATCCAGGATTTGCGCGGCTCAAAAGAAGCGGGCGGAAAGTTCGACAAGAACAACGAAGTTTTTAATATCAAATGGAATCTGGTGATTATCGACGAAGCGCACGAAGGAACAACGACAAAGCTCGGCGACGAAGTAAAATCTCTGCTTTTTAAGGAAAAAAAAGGAACAAAACTTCTGGAGCTTTCCGGAACGCCGTTCAACATTCTTGAAAACTACGAAGACGAAAATTCCGTCTACACTTGGGATTATGTGATGGAGCAAAAAGCCAAGCGGGAATGGGAAGAAACTCATTTCGGCGATTCAAATCCTTACGCGGACTTGCCGGAAATGAATATGTTCACGTACGACTTGGGAAAACTTCTGCACGAAAAATATGAAGATTTTGAAGACAAGGCTTTTAACTTTTCAGAGTTTTTCAGGACGAACGAAGAAGGAACTTTTGTTCACGAAGAAGATGTAAATTCATTTTTGAATCTTCTTACAAAGGAAAGCGAAGAAAGCCTTTATCCTTTCAGCAATGAAAATTACAGAAAACTTTTCCGTCATTCATTTTGGATTGTTCCCGGCGTAAAAGAAGCGCTCGCTTTGCAGCATCTTCTTGAACATCATCTAGTTTTTCAAGCCTTTGAAATTGTGAATGTCGCAGGAAACGGAGATCCAGAAGATCCGACAGGCGAAGCGTTGGAAAAAGTGAAAAAAGCAATTTCTGACGCAGGCGAGGACGGCTACACGATTACATTGAGCTGCGGGAAACTTACAACCGGAGTTTCCGTTCCAGAATGGACGGCGGTTTTTATGCTTTCTGGAAGCTACACAACAAAAGCCGCAGGATATTTGCAGACAATTTTCCGCGTGCAAACTCCGTGCAACAAATTTGGAAAAGTAAAAACGCAATGCTACGTGTTTGATTTCGCTCCCGACAGAACGCTCAAAATGGTCGCGGATTCCGTCACGCTTAGCGCAAAAGCTGGAAAGACAAAGGCGGAAGATAAAATCCGACTTGGCGAATTCTTGAACTACTGCCCTGTGATTGGAATTGAAGGCAGCACGATGAAGCCTTACCAAGTGAACGGACTTTTGCAAGAGTTGAAATCCGCTTACGCCGAGCGCGCCGTTACAAAAGGATTTGATGACGCAAGTTTGTACAACGACGAGCTTTTAAAGTTGACGGAAGTCGAACTAAAGCAATTCAAGGATTTGCAAGGAATTATCGGCGAAACAAAGGCGAACAATGCAGGCGGAAAAATCGATGTGAACGCGCAAGGCTTGACCGAAGAAGAATACGAGGAACTTGAAAAACCAAAGCCGAAGCCAGAAAAACACGAACTTACGCCTGAAGAAGAAGCGCAAAGACAAAAACTTCAGGAAGCGAAGAAAATGCGCCAGACAGCAATCAGCGTTCTTCGCGGAATTTCTATCAGGATGCCGCTTTTGATTTACGGAGCCGACGTTGCAGTTGACGAAGAAATCAGCCTTGAAAAATTCGTCGAGATGGTTGACGAAACTTCATGGCAGGAATTTATGCCGCGCGGAGTTACAAAAGAAAGGTTCAAGGAATTTACAAAATATTATGATGAAGATGTTTTTATCGCCGCAGGAAAAAGAATTAGAAATCTTGTCTTGAACGCGGACAAACTTTCGGTTACGGAGCGCGTGCGTAAAATCGCGGAGATTTTCTCGTATTTCAGAAATCCGGACAAGGAAACTGTCTTGACTCCGTGGCGCGTCGTGAACATGCATTTGGGCGACTGCCTCGGCGGATATTCATTTTTTGACAAGAATTATGAAAAGCCGCTCGCTGAAAACGAAGAGCCGCACTTGATTCACATTGAAAATGTAACTGACAAAACGCTTGAGAATCCCGACGCGAAGATTTTGGAAATCAACAGCAAGACTGGACTTTATCCGCTTTACTGCGCTTACTCAATTTTCCGCGCGAAGAAAGCAAAAGCGACTAATAATGCAATGTCATTCTCTCGTCAGCAAATGTCATTCCCGCGCTTGACGCGGGAATCTTCTGATGAAACAGATTGTCGGGTCAAGCCCGACAATGACAATTCAAAAACTGACGAATCTCTTTGGAACGAAACTATTGAAGAGAACATTTTTGTAATCTGCAAAACGCCAATGGCAAAGGCAATCACGCGCCGAACGCTTTCCGGCTACGGAAACGCAAAAATAAACGCGCACGCTTTTGACGACTTGGTGAACCAGCTAAAAAGCAAGAGCGAGAATTTTATCAGCAAAGTGACGAGCAAAAACTTCTGGGGAAAAGGCCAAAATTCAATGCAAGAAAAACGTCATTCCGAACTCGTTTCGGAATCTACTGATGAGATGCTGTCCGAAGGCGCGAAGCAACAAGTTCAGCATGACACAAAAAACAACAACAAGGACGACAAAATGGAATTTGACGCAATCGTGGGAAATCCGCCGTATAATATAAATGATGGCGGTGGTGGACAAGGCGCAAGTGCCTCTCCTGTATACAACTATTTTATTGAAACTGCAAAAAAGATAAATCCGGCATTTGTTTCTATGATTTCTCCTTCTAAATGGCTCTTCGGTGGAAAAGGACTTGATAACTTTAGGGAGCATATGCTTTCAGATGAACGATTATGCTACATTCATGATTTTTTAGATGCAAAAGATTGTTTTCCCTCAGTGGCTATCGCTGGTGGTGTTTGTTATTTTTTGTGGGATAGAAATCATAACGGAGATTGTTTAATAACTTCTACAATAAATGGCAGAACAACATCATCAACAAGGCCATTAAGAGAAAACGATTGTGATGTTTTCATTCGCTATACGGAAGGAATTTCAGTCTTACATTCAGTACATTCAAAAAATGAAAAATCTTTTTCTGATTTAGTGAGCATTAGAAATCCATATTGCTTTGCAACAAATTTCCGAGGCAAAAAAACGGGTGAAATAAAATGTTATGACAGTGAATCTTTTGGATTTGTGGAAGAGCAAAATATAAAAGGAGACAAATCTTTGTTGAACGATTATAAAGTGTTTGTTTCTTATGCAAATGGAAATGCAATTAAGAAAATCCCTTATTCTGTTATTTCCGTTCCATTTGTCGGAAAACCGAGGGAAATTTGCACAGACACTTATCTTCAAATTGGTCCCTTTCAGAATCTTGATGAAACAAAAGCCGTTTGCGCTTATATGAAAACAAAGTTTTTCAGATTTTTAGTATGCTTAAAAAAAGGCTCGCCCGTCGCCTCAAAATCCGTCTACCAATTTGTTCCTCTCCAAGACTTCACCGCAAACAGCGACATCGACTGGGCAAAATCCATTCCCGAAATCGACGCGCAGCTTTACAAAAAATACAACCTTTCCGCCGAAGAAATCTCGTTCATCGAAAAAATGATTCGCCCGATGGAGTAAACAGTTTTCAGTACACAAAGAACAGTTGCCAGATATTGCTCATCTGTTTTCTGTAAACTGCGGACTTTAATCTAGTTATGGAAAATTCCTGCAGAATGTGATATATTTTGAACGTGGAGGCGAAAAATGAGTTATGAAATGGTTATTGAACAAGTAAAAACTCTTCCAGAGCCGCTTTTAACTTCAGTTTCGGCTTTTATAAAACTGTTGAAAAATGAGCAAAAAGAACAGACGGCTGCTCATAATGCGACAAAAAACAAAGAAGCATTTTTTGCACTTGCTGGAAAAGTCCATCTTGACCCGAACGAAGTTACTGAACTGCGCGAGGCAAGCCTTATATGATTATTGCAGACACTAATATCATAATCGACTTCTGGAACAATCCTACCGAAAAAGCAAGACATATTTTTGCAAGCAATGACATCGCCACTTGCGGAAGTATATAAAAACTGAATTGCTACGTGGAGCACGTTCTGAAAAACAGTTCGCAGAATTCAATGAGGCCTTAAATGATTTTTCTTATTTACTTTTTGATGAATCAGATTGGATTGAACTAGCAGAACAGTTTATCACGTTTAGAAAAAATGGGCTTACAGTTCCTTTTCAAGATGCGATGATTGCATATCTCGGTATTAAATATAGTTGTTCAATTTGGACAAACGATAATCATTTTAAGTTGATGCAAGTTGTTCTTCCAAAACTTCAACTATTTGATGCAAAATAAAAAATACAACTTATCCGTCGAAGAAATCAGTTTCATCGAAAAATAATTTGAGCGATGAAATAAAAATGTGCAAAAATCCGCAAACACAGTTTTAAAAAATCCGCAGTACGATGTGAACATCTGCTACAAACTTTCAGAAAACAACATTGGCGTTTCTGATAACAAAATAACGATTCCGTATTACATGGCGTTTTTGCTATAAAAAAATCTTAATCTATGCTTAATACAAAAAGCGTGATAGAATCTAACTATTATATAGAAGAAAAATCAAATCCAGCTAAAAGGAATTCATTTTATGGAACACTTTAAATTGCAGTTTGGATGCCTTTTGGTTGTCCTTTACGTTAGTTTTATTTATTTTTCTGAAAAAAAATCGTACAAAATAAAAACGCATAAGCCTGTTTTTGAAGGTCTTTTGTTTGTAGGAATTTTCACAATCTTTTTTGACGGACTTACAGCGTACACGGTAAATCATCTTAGTAAAATTCCGCCGCTTCTAAACGGAATTTTCCATCTTTGTTTTCTTTGTGGACTTGATTCAATCGTTTATTTAATGTTCCTTTACATTCTTGAAATTTCAAGAGGAAAAACTAAGTCTTCTAAAAAAAGTTTTATTCTAAGCCTTCCGTTTATTATAAGTCTTTTAGTTATTGTTGCTTTTATGCCGCAGCTTGAATATAGAAAAGGCGAAATCTCTAACTATTCAATGGGAATTTCTGCTTACACTTGCTTTATTATGGTGATGATTTACCTTGCTGCTTCGCTTGTGGCTGTTTTTTCAAATATAGAAAATCTTGGAAAGCACAAACGCCTTACAATTTCTACATATATTGCAGTTATCGCTTGCATTACAGTTTACCAGATGATTTTTCCTCAAGCTTTAATAACTTGCATTGTTCCGACTATTGCGATTGTGGGTGCTTACTTGAATATGGAAAATCCGATTTTTGAAAAACTAGAAAAGCACAGCCAAGAAATGGTTATGGGTTTTGCAACTTTGGTAGAAAACCGCGACGACAACACCGGCGGACACATAAAGCGAACAACAGAATATGTGCGTCTTCTTTGCGAAGAACTTAAATTGCGCGGACTTTACGAAAAAACGCTTACTTACGACTATATTAAAAATCTTGTAATGGCGGCCCCAATGCACGATGTGGGAAAAATTGCAATTCCTGATTCAATTCTTCAAAAGCCCGGAAAACTAACGAGCGAAGAATTTGAAATTATGAAAACTCACGCTGAACGCGGCGGAAAAATAATAAAAGAAACTTTTGGAAACACTGGCGATGATGAATACGAAAAAATGGCTTACGAAGTTGCGCGACATCATCACGAAAAATGGAACGGAAAAGGTTATCCAGACAATCTTACAAAAGAGCAAATTCCTTTGTGTGCGCGGATAATGGCAGTTGCAGATGTGTTTGACGCTGTTTCCGCAAAAAGATGTTACCGCGACGCTCTTCCGCTAGAAGAATGTTTTAAGATTATAGAAAAAGGAAGCGGCGAAGACTTTGACCCGAACATTGCGGACGTTTTCTTAAAATCAAAGGACAAAGTTGTAGGCATTTATAAAAAAGAAATGAAAAGATAATTTTTTGCTTGTACGAATTTTCCCCTCTCCTCACAGTGTGTGCAACTAACCACCATAATGTTCCAAACTATCTCACCGTAGTGGAGATACTTTATCTCTGTAATAGAAAATTTTTATTCACAAATTGTGAAATTTACTTGTCTTTCAAAAATAAAATGATATATTAAAAATATAAAGATTTTAATAACAGAGGTGGCTGTATGAACGCACTTACCGAATACGGAAAAATTTTAAGGCATTACCGTATCGACAACCAAATTCTGCTTGCTACAATGGCAAAAGACCTTGGTTTGTCGCCGGCGTATCTTTCTTCTATCGAAACTGGCGTTAGAGACATTCCCGTTGGGCTTACAGAAAAAATCGCTCAAAAATACAACTTTGACGATGATATGAAAACCGCACTGATGAAGGCCGAGGCAGAGAAGAACAAATCGCTTACTATCAACCTTAAAGACGCTAGCCCAGAAGCAATCGACGCAACCGTGATGTTTGCGCGTGCGGTAAAAAATTATTCGGTGCAAGAACTTCGGGAAATGTATGAAAAATTAAAGGAAGGGAGATAGCGGCAATATATGACATTGGACGATGAGTTTAATCTGCTTGTTGTAAATCCAAAAAGCAGAAAAGATATTGAGAACGCGGCAGAAATTGTGCGGCAGTTTTTAGGAATTTCGGAAGACACTTTGTATGTGGATGTGCTTTCCATTTTAGAGTTTCATCTGCAAGATTTTTTCGGCAATGACGTAACATTTTCTGTTCCAGATGAATGGTATAGGGAAGAAGAAGCGTACTATTGATGCAAAGAAAAATGTGATTTTCATACGTGCCTATGTCTATGATAAAGCTGCATTTGGCGACGGCCGTGTACGGTTTACCATAATGCACGAGATTGCGCATTATATTCTGTTCAAGCTTTGGGGGCTTGCCTTATCCATTCCCGCTTAAAGACATTGCAGATATAAGCGATGCAACTCTAAAGTCGATGGATCCCCGAATGGCAAGCGAACACATTTACAGGCTCGCTTTTGTGTAGCAATAATCTGGTGAACACGCTTGGACGCAAGGAAATTGAATTGCAGTGCGGCGTAACCAAATCTGCTGCAAACGTGGCGTATTGCTGTTCGCGTGGCATTCCGTACCGCGAATCTGACTACGAGGACTTTCCTCGCTGGTCAATACTTATGTCACTGAACGAAAGGAGAGTTTAAAGAAGGAGCGTTTAAATATGTGTGCAATAAAAAAATCCCACTGAAAGACAAAGCAATCAGCGGGAACGGCGATAACGCCTGTAGACATAACTTTGGCGAGTCCATGTCTATAGGCATTATCGTCAAAAATAAAAGCGAACTTGAGCCTTAAAATGCCGTTGGCAGATGAGCACAAGTGCATATTTTTTTTGAAGAGGATAAGGCCTATGGGGTCATTTAAGGATTATAATCAAGCAACCGGACTTTTTAGCCGTCTGCTTTATACAACAGTCGCTCGAGACGGCGACATGAAACTAGTTATTTCAACTGGGCTAGAGAAAAACTTAAAGCCGATAGAGACGGCACATTCGTCTAACTCAATTTACGCAGTTATAGGAAAAAACGGAGCAATAAAAAACATCAATGTGTTTGATTCAAACAAAGAAAAAGTAAAACAGATTGACTTGGATCACAAGCACAAAGGAATCTGCCCGCACGTCCATAATTTTAAGAACGGCGACAAGTATCATCCGAAAGACGGTGATCCACCTACGGCAGACGATTTAGAGTTAATTGTAAAAGCAGAAAAAATTTTGAAGGAGTATAAATCATGAAAAACATTTCTTTTGCATCGGTTGAAAACTTTTACGATGAAGCGCGCACCGGCATCGATTTTGAATATAACGGAGTTTGGTATTCTATAGAATTCGATGATCCATTTCTAGGCGAGAGTAAAATGAGAATTCACGAGCAAGATGCTCCAAATGTGTTCACGTATTTTGATGACTCGAAATGTAAGGAATACAATTCCCTTTACGACCTCGTCCACAACTATAAAATCGGCGACAGAACCCTTGCACAAATTATCTGCGACGAAAACGGAATTCCGCGCTCCGTGCTACCGGTGAAAAACAACACGAAGCCGACACGCGAACTTTTTGAGGAAATCAACGGAGGCAAAAATGGATAGACTTCCGAACGCGGTTTGGTGGGAGCAAATCGCAAGCTTCAAGAATTCAATTCCAAAGATTTATGTGCAAAGCATAAATCTTACAGGAAAGAAGTTTGTTCTCATCAATGAAATCTGTACAGTCCCCAAAGAAAAGCGGGGCGAATATATTCTGCTCTTTTATTCTGACGATGTGGATTTTGAAAAATATTATTTTCGCCTGCAAACAGACAAGAGACTTCTTTCTTTTCTACAAGAGTTCTACGCAGTTGTGGGTTTGGACTTTTCGACTTTTCCCGACATTGATGAAAACTACAATAGAGAGGCAATAAAACGTAACAGACGTTTTTGCGTGTATTTGCAAAAGAATGACAGCCTTTGCGTTTATAATGCTGTCTGGTCAGGAAAAGAAACTTATTCATTGGCGTTCGACAATATCGAGAAAGGCAGCTTTGTTGCAGTCAGCACATACAGATTGGATGTGGCTTGTATGGAACTGTTTGAAGATGGTTACAGCGAACTTAAAAAACGCATAAAGCCACGTAAGATTTTGTGTTATGGAAAGATTCCGTCTTGTATGAAAAAAGATGTGCAATTAGGGTTGATTTTTAGAATACCGACGCGGTTTTATATGCGAAAATTCAATTATGACATCGAATATCCGCAACCAGAGTTGTTTTGGTTGCAAAAAGAAATAAAATAGTTGGGAGGCTAAATTAGAGTTGAAAACAAAAGGCAAATGTTCTTCCGGCAAGCCGAAAACGGAGGAACAAAAAAGGCTTGCGAATTTATTGGCGTAAATCCGCAAGTTTACAAAAAGATGTGTTATCTTCTCGCTGTCAGTTTGAAGATACCACATACGGCCGTTCGGGGTCAATAAGCGGATCCGTTCCGCACAAAATTTTTATGAATATGGTATCACTATGAACGATAAAATTAATGAACTTTCAGACACAGTGAACGTTACTATGCACACGCTCACTCTTTTAGACAAGCCTGTTTCTTACGCAAAAGTAAAACGGAACACGGCTTTTATTGGCAACATTGTTTCAAAAATCCTTGAGCACAATAAAGTTATGGACAGAGAAACTCTATTGTATTCTGCGGGGCTTTTTAGAAACGCAATCTTGGAACTTTTAAAAACAGGAAAAGCGGTTGATTTGCTTGAAATGGGAACTTTGTACATAAAGCCTGCCTCTAGCATAGATTCCGCAAATCCAAGCATAGAGGACGTTTCACAAATGACGCTTTCTTTTACTCCAAGCGACATTGCGCTAGAAGCCGTAAAGAATGTTGCGGTTGGAGCGGATGTTTCTTCGACAACTGAGCCTGTTTTAACGAGTCTTTACAACATCAAGACAAAACAGCAAGGTTCGGCTCTTTCTATTGGACATTCGGCGCGCATCATAGGCAAGCGACTAAAAATCGCAGGCGATGAAAGTAAAACCAGATTGTATTTTGCTTCTTGTTCTGATGATGGAACGTACAATGCGGATTCTTCAACTTGGATTTCGCTTGGAACGGAAAACATTGTGGACAATACAAACACAAAGATTTTGTTCAATATTCCTTCTACAGTTGAAAGCGGAACTTACAGGCTGATTTTGAAAACCGCCTACGGCTCCGGAACGCGCATAAACAAAACTGTACGAATCGGCGTTTACGGCGAAAAAGTTGTGCTTGCGTAAGATTTTTAAGGCGGTGTGATGTGTGCATTATACCGCCTTGTTGTTTTTCTTTTTTTAGTAGACTTTTAATATGAGTTTACCGAGAAGACTTGACAGGAATTTTTCTATAACACAAAATTCGTCAATTCGTCAATTCGTCAATTCGTCAATTCGTCAATTGCAATAACTGTAACTTTTTAAAATCAACATACAAAAGCCATTCTGTACAACCGCTCTGTTATTCTGAGCGTTGCGAAGAATCTTTTTACTATATATATAACACTTTCTCAAATTCAAAGACCGCTTTGTCTGCATATTCGCAGATGAGCGTTTTTTTTTGTTTTTCTGCGCAGAACTGATAGAAATAGGGAAGAGAAAAAATCATTTTTTTATCAGTTCAAAATATTCTGTTGGAGTGAAAATCAGCGGCTTTTTGACTTTTATATCCTCAAAATCTTTGTCGCCTGTAATCAAAATGTCGGAATCAGACAAAATCGCAGAAATCACAACATTTGTGTCAGTAAAAACTCTCATTTTGCGTTCCGAAGTTCCTTGATGTAGGAAACGCCATCTTCTTCGGATTTGAATCCTGCCTTTTTAGCCTCGCTCTGCATTTGATTCTGAGCGTTCGCAAGCGTGATTTGCGAGGCGTTTGCAATGTAAATGCGTCCGTCAGTTTCCTCAAAAAAAACTTTGTCGCCAGTTTTGAGCTTGAGCTGATTTCTTATCATAAGCGGAATTGTTATCTGACCTTTTGAAGTGACTTTTGCGAGTTCCATATAATCTCCTTACTTTCCTTACTTTTATATAAGACGATAAATGGAATGTGTCAATGAAAAATGTCCAACAGATTTTTAAGGCAACTGATACTTTTCGTTTTTCTCCTCGCGGAATTTGTAGGCACGCTTGCACAGTTTCTTTAGCAAGCTTATTAAGCCTTTCCAATACGCTTTTACAGTTTTGCTAGAAGGCTTGCGCAGTTTGTATGGAATCGTGTTTTGCTTTAAAAACAGGCGTTATTTTATGTTCTCTCAGAACTCATAGAAGTACGGAAGGGCGGTTTTTATAAAGCCAGCCTCTAAAAACTGTCATTCCCGCACTTGTACGAAGTCTAGCGTTAGCGTCTGCGGGAATCTTTCCCTGCAAATAAAGGATTGTCTATCAAGTTTGTTAGCAAACTTGATTACAATGACATTGTAGTTTTTAGAGATTCCCTAAAGCCTTTTGTAAGATATTTAAGCAAATCCTCGTAGAAGCCGCTGTCCGGCTGCAAATGGAACTGCACTTTGCTTTTTATGAAATGCAAGTCCGCCTCTGAAAAGTTCTGAAGGTCGATGTGCAGAAAATCGCAGAAGTATTCGATTGCCTTTGCGTAGGATTTTCCTTTGCGGCTGTCGATTCTAGGGAGTTGTGCAAAAGCGCGCGAATTCGTCCAAGTCGATTTGAAAGTGGCGGGAATAAAGATGGGAGTTTATGCAATGTTAGGAAAGTAAGACCTTTTCTAGAAAATCTGCTGGTGTTAAAGCCGGCACTGTAGAATTTTCAAAATCTTTTACGTTTCGTGTGATAATATATTTTAGGCTGTGATTCTTTGCGCTTTGCATTTGCAATCCATCTTCCAAATCTTTTGTGAGAGGATTTTGTGAAACTGTTTCAAAATCAGACTGGTGTTCAGAAATTACAGTCATGTATTTGCAAAGACGGTCAATTAAAGAAAGCCGTTCTGCAACACTTAAATCCTTTCGAAGAATGTAAAAAATGTCACAAAGAGAATGCGCGGTCATAAATCCGTTCAGTTTTGTCTGAATGCAAAGCGAAAGAATTTCCTTTGAATCTTCATGGAACGGTTCTCTTTTTTGAAGGACATCAAGGACAACATTTGTGTCAATCAGCACGTTCATATCTTTCGTCTCTCCATTCTTCGCGTTCTTTTTTTTCGTTGATTTCGCGGTCAACTGAGCCGGAAATGCTATTCAGCCATTTTAATCCGTCGTCAATAAAAGTTTCTGATTCGCGCTCTTTTTCTCTTTCAAGAATTGTGTCGATTTTGTTTTTTAAAAGGACAACTTGATAATATGGCAATGTTTCTACTTGAGTTTCAAGCTCAGAAAATGCTAGTTCTGACATATTTTGCCTCCTGATTTTTAATATACATTGCGAAACTTTTGCCGTCAAGATTTTGATTTTTCTTCACAGAAATTGTAGAAATACACAAGTGCTGCTTTTATGAAGCCAGCCTCTAAAAACTGTCATTCCCGCACTTGTACGAAGTCTAGCGTTAGCGTCTGCGGGAATCTTTCCTTGCAAATAAAAGATTATCTGGTCATACTTCGACTTCGCTCAGTAACCAAGCCCGACAATGACATTGTAGTTTTTAGAGATTCCCTAAAGCCTTTTGTAAGATATTCAAGCAAATCCTCGTAAAAGCCGCTGTCCTGCTGCAAAAGGAACTGCGCTTTGCTTTTTATGAAATGCAAGTCCGCCGCTGAAAAGTTCTGAAGGTCGATGTGCAGAAAGTTGCAGAAATATTCGATTGCCTTCGCGTAGGATTTTCCTTTGCGGCTGCCGGTTCCATGCGTTGTGCAAAAACTTACTGACTTTTGACCGGAATAGTAACAAATCGGCCGTCGGCGTATTAAACGTGCAGAATTTTTTCCACGTACTCAGGATTCGCCGATACGACTTTCAAAAGGCTTAGTGCCGCTCCCTGCGGTTTTCTGCGGCCTTGCTCCCAATTCTGCAAAGTTCCAACTTTTACACCAATCATATCTGCAAACTCGGCTTGGCTTTTATTTGTTTTTTCGCGGATTTCTTTTACATCAAGCGGAGAAAAATCAAATGTTCTGGAAGGCTTTTTCACGCCTTTGCTTATTGCCGTGGCTTCTTTCATACTTTTTACAAGTTCACCGAACATTTCATCGCTCATATATTTATCTTTCATTGTTAAAATCCTTTGCAATTTCCCTAAGAATCTTCTTTTGACTTTCAGAAAGATTGTCCATCACATTTTTGGGATAAACAAAAATCATAAAAATCTGACTTTTATTTTCCTTGTAATAATAAATGGTTCTTACTCCTCCGCTTTTTCCGTGACCATTATCCAAATTCCATCGAATTTTTCGGATTCCGCCTCCGCCTACAATCACAGAGCCTTTGTTTGGATGCTTTGCCAGCTCTTCCTGAAGTTTTCGGTAATTTTCGTCGTCCATCAGTTCTGTTATTTGATGCGTAAATGTCGGCGTTTCAATAAATTCCATATTTAAATATACGTCATTGGCGGAATTCTGTCAACGGAAAATATCTTGCTGATTTTTAAAGCGTGCGGCAGTTTAGTTTTTTTTGCCCGCAAAACTTGTAGAAATACGGAATCGCCGCTTTTATAAAGCCTTTTGCAAGATACGAGGCTTGATGACGCGCCGTAAGATATTCAAGCAAATCCTCGTAGAAACTGCTGTCCTGCTGCAAAAGGAACTGCGCTTTGCTTTTTATGAAATTCAAGTCTGCCGCCGAAAAGTTCTGAAGGTCGATGTGAAGAAAGCCGCAGAAATATTCGATTGCCTTCGCGTAGGATTGACCTTTGCGGCTGCCGGTTCCCGATTTTATTCCAACCCATTGATTCTCAGAAAGTCCAGCGTGCTGATTGCCCTGACTGGTGAATTTTCAAAGTCCTTTAAGTTTTCAGATACTATGTAGTCAAGATTTTCTTTTTCCGCACATTGCATTTGAAGCCCATCCTCCAAATAATCCAGTTTGTCTATTGAAAGCACTTTTTCAAAATCTGTCTTTTCTTCCGGAATGATATTCACTTTGCTGACAATAAATCTTAAAAGCCTTTGCCAATCCGATTTTGAGAATTCTTTACGGACGCAAAATACAAATCAGCAAGAGAGTGCGAAGTAACGAATCCTTCTGCGTTTTTTTCCAATATATATCGCATCGCTTTTTCAGCATTCTTGCCGTTCTTTTCTCTTGCCAAAAGCCAGTCGATAATGATGTTAGTGTCAATAAGAATGTTCATACTTACGCCTTGTATTTTTCCGCTTTGTTTTCTTGAATTGCTTTTTCCGCGTCAAAATCTTTTGAAAGGCTGCCAGTAAAATAGTCAAAGGTTTCCTCATCTTCTTTAGAAAATTGCTTCAAGGCATTAGTTGATGGATATTTTGCGACAAGTGAGAAAATATAATCAGAGACTTTCTGCTGGTCTTCTTTTGTGAGCTGTCTGTATGCGTTTAGAACTGCTGTCGGCATAAAATCCTCCTTCTAGTTCAACTATACAACAGTTTTTAGATTTTGTCTTTTATAAATGTCGAAGAAAACTGACTATCTACCTTGCGCCCATAGACTGTTTGCCAGAAGAAAATAACGTATTTGCTTGAAGCAGATAACGTGCACACTCAATGCAAAAAGCTTATGTTGCAAAAACTCACTGACTTTTGACCAGAAACTCAGTGAGTTTTTTTATTTTCTCAGTGAGAATTTTAAAATTCTCAGTGGATTTTTGATGAATTCTCACTGAGAATTTGATGAGCTTGAACTGAAATGCGGACAGACGTTTGGATTTTCCATTTGCAGAACTTGTAGAAATATGGAAGCGCCGCTTTTATAAAACCTTTTGCAAGATAAGAAGCTTGATGCCGCGCCGTAAGATATTCAAGCAAATCCTCGTAGAAGCCGCTGTCTGGCTGCAAAAGGAACTGCGCTTTGCTTTTTATGAAGTTCAAGTCTGCAACAGAAAAATTGCTAAGCTTTCACGCTGATTACGTTATAATCCTGCAGAAGTTTTTTTCCGCCAGAGTCAAGCATCTGCAGAAATCTTTGTGCAGTTCCCTGCGGAATATTTTTTCCGGATTCCCATGCTTCCACAGTTTTTGGAGAAACTCCGAGCACAAATGCGAAGTTTTTCTGCGTGAGGTTCAAATTTTCCCGGATTTGCTTTATCTGCTTGTCATGAAATTTTGGAAGCTCCGCCACAGAAATGCTCATTTTTCTAGCCTTTGAACTGTCGCCTTTTGCGTATTCAAGACTTTCCGAAAGACCTTTCATAATGCTGTCAAACGTTTTATTTTCCGTCATTTTTCGCCTCGTGCTCCGCATTCTTGATTAATTCCACAAGTTTTTTCATTTCATTGCGCTCCGCTTTGCTTAAATTTGACTTTTCGTTTTTTGGGAACGCGGTAATTAAATAAATGTGCTCTGAAAAAACTATATCAAGATAGATAATTCTTGCTCCTCCGCTTTTTCCTCTGCCAGCCAATGCCCAGCGGAATTTTCTGATTCCGCCAGTTCCTTCCATTACATCGCCTGCGTCTGGATTTTTACAAAGGAATATCTCCACTTCACCAAGTTCATCATCGTTCAAGCCTAAATTTTTCCAAGCACGGTCAAACTCTTTAGTGATAATGAACTCTCTAGTCATGCTTTTAATTTATCTCCTATTGGATAGGGTGTCAAGTAATTCCGATTGTTTTCTTGCACTAAAAAGCGGGCGTTATTTTGTGCAAGTTTTCTCGTTTTTCCGCTTTTTTCTGATAGATTGATGCCAGGCGTTTATGTCATTGCGCGCCGCGAGCGAAGGAAAAAGACGTTGGCCGAGTGAAGAAACAATTTCAAAAATTGCGGCAGTTCTTGATGTAGAGGTTTATCGGCTTTTTATTTCAAACAAAAACGAACCTATAAAATTAGAAAAAACTCCTAAAATTCAAAAAATTCATTCTCAAATTACTGAAAAAATTGTTAAAGAAGTTCGTCGGTCACTGAAAAAAACTTAGAAGCGGTGTTGTAGCACCGCTCTTTCCGTTGATATTCCTAACTCAAATACGATTCTGCATCGTCTATTGAGCCTTGAATATTGTACTTTGTACATTCTTCTGGGAACTTTTTTGCGGTTTCCTTTAGAGCATCGATGAATTCCTTGCTGTTTGTTTTTTGAGCGATGTCATCGAAGATTTCTGAAAGCGTCGAAAACTCATCTGCGGAACATTCATTTTTTACAAACTCGATTGTTTCCGCAATATGGTTTGATGCAAAATCGGAAACATGATTCCACCATTGTTCAGCCTGCCAGTCATTTTCAAGTCCTATTTTATTTCGCAATGCACAAAGAAGATGCAACGTTGTTGAAACTGTCGCATTTTCTTTATCAGCGAAAATCATCTTCTCAAGTTTTGAGTATTGCGAATCATCAAGCCCGTCATACATTTTGCTGTCATTAAATTTCGCCAGTTCTTTTTCAATAAGTTCTTTCATTTCTATCGTCTCCTATGTTTGTCTGACTGGTTGCTGTCCGGAAATACAGTTGCGACATTTCCGTTCGTTCTGTATACTCCGACCCATACGCCTTTGTATTTTCCCCAAAGGACTTTTGACCCGACTTTATGCGCATTAGACTTTAATCCACATACATGTTCTGCTGCCTTTAAATTTCGACAGTTCTTCTTCAATAAGTTCTTTCATTTTTTTCCTATCTTCTTTTTTCCATATTTTTTTTCATATTCCGCTTTCCATTTGGCATCGCCTTTGTGTGATTCTGAAAGATATTTTTTTGCAGTTTCCTTAAATTCTTCAACTGAAGTACGCAAAAAATATCTTTCCATTCCGAAATAGTATTCATCATTTGTTTTTATGAACTCAACAATCAAAAAATATCCAAAATCATCTCCAATCGTCTTATTCTGCATAAATTTATTGAAGTCATAAAAATACGCAGGGTCGGCAGAATCTTCAGAAGCCCAAAGAAACGGATTTAATTCGCTTACATAGTGCATAAGATGTTCATCGGTCTTTCCGTCTTTTTCATATTCCGCATCCAACACAAAATACATTAATGTAAATAATTCAAAATTTGTCATTTGCTTGCTCCTTTCAAGAATGGGTTGCTTTGCTTTTTAGGATTTTTGCATAAACCTGTTTCATCATCCCAATCAAGCGGACTTCGATTATAGCCCGCATCGCTCACTGTCCCATTAAAAACTTTCGCCCAATACTGAGAGCCATTTTTCCCTTTTTTAATATACCGCTTACAGCCATCTTTATCAGTTCCTTTGTAATTTGACTCATCATTTATCAAATCGGTTATAGTTTTCTGATTTTTCGGCGTATTGCAAAGATGACCTTTTGTTTTTCGGAAAATGTGCTTGATTTGAGCATCGTTTTTTGGAAGGACATTTTTACTTTTCGTTCCACTTCCTCTTGTTCCGTAATATCTTCCGCTTCTACCGCTTCCCATTCTGTTTGCCTCCCCGCAAATGCTGCGTCTTTGTCCAGTCGTCATAATGCACAAATTGAACAACCTTCTTGAACTCGCCGAAAACTGAATCCGGCATCGCTCCGTAGACAAGAATGATTTTTGGCTCAATTTCTCCGATGAAAGACCGTAAGCCTTCGCGAAGATGATGCTTGTATTCAGAAGTTTTGCAGCAGCCGTAAGTTCCGACTGAATAAATGCCGTGCTTTTCAAGCCCTAGAAACGCGAACGGTAATTCATCGGGAATAAGTCGTGTGTAAGTCCGCTCGTCTCCCCAGCGGACATTTGGAATTACATAAAGTCCTTGCTCTTGAAGGTAATGTCCAATCTGACGGTTCAAGTAAGTGTTTGTCATCTGCAAGACAAGCGGCATGTCGTAGTAAAGCGAGCAGTCGGGGAAAATCACGCCTGCAAACTGTCGGAGTGAATCAAACTGTTCTTTTGTTGCCGTGAGAATGTCGCGGAATTTTATATCGTGTTCGTAAAAGCAGATGAATTCTTCGTGAGTTTCCGATTTATTCCGTTCGCTGAACGGAATCATGCTTTTTGGAATTATGATTCTGCTAGGATTTTTGATTAAAGGAATTTTCTAACAGACCTGTGAAGATTGCATTCTCAACAAGCTCTGCGTTGAATCCGTCGTCAATTATGTTTTTGTTTTGTTTGCTTTTCATTTTGTTGTTTCCTTTTAATTTTCAATGTGATTATGTCTTTCGAGAAGTGGCAGCCCGCCGGTTGAACAAATACAAGCGAGCCACCACACGCCAAGTTTTTACGCGACTTCCACAGTCTCGGAAACCACCTCAACAAGATACTTCCGCTCGTAGCCTGTTTTTCCTGCAAAGCGTGTACGGACAACAATCTTATACTTTCCACTTGCGAGGCTTTGCGGAAGAGCGAACAAGAGTTTTGATGGCAGATTGAAAATCAAAACCGACTCAACTTTCTTCCAGTCGCTTTCGCCGCTCAAACTGTCAGTGCTTTCTAAAACTGGCGCAAACCAGATTCCAGAATCATCGCCGCCAACTTTAAGGCTTGCTCCTTCAATCAAGACCGAGCCGCCAGCCGTCAGTTTTCCGTCCGCCTTTCCGCTTGAGACATCAGTCACGCTCGAAATCATTCCGCTCGGCGCGATGTATTCAGATGACGCAATCTCGATGTTCTGCACCGCGTTTTTAAGTGCCTGCGATGCGGAAAACTTCATCGTCAAATCAGGTTTTCCTGTTTCACTTGAAACCGTGCCTTTTCCCGCGATGTAGAAAGCTCCAAGCTCTCCGAATTTAACCGCGTTTCCATTCGCAAGAATTTTAAGCATCACTTTTGTGTACGCGTTCATCACGCTCGCGATTGTTCCCGCATCCACAAGCGGAATCGCCTGTGCCATCTCGTCAAGAACGTTCTGCGTGCTGAACGTTACGCGCTCCACTCTTCCGTAGAAGTTCTGTTCGCCCTCCTTTGCGAACTGGTTTTTCTGCAACTTAACGGAAACTCGTCCGTTAGCCTGTTCCTGCAACTTGATGAACGCATTGTTTGCGTTCGTATTCTGTGTTGCCATAGTGTCCTCCTCACACTCGCACTGAACTTTTCAGCAAGAACAGCGGAAGTGTGGTATAATATTTTTGTGCAAGATGATGTGCAAAACTTGCCTTAACCTTGCACACTCAATATAAATGGAGCTAGAAAGGCAAAATCGGAATTATAAAGAATCCTGATGTTGTTGAAATCTGTGATGAAAATTACACTTCCAAAAACGACGTAATGAAGATAAGTGATTTTGCATCTTTCTTGAAAAAACAATATGAACTAGAAAAATGCGAGCTTTCTTTCCGCGACATTGTTTCGGTTTACTCGCATATAGCAGGCAGATTTGAAACTGATTTTGACAATCCATTAAAAAACAGCGGCGACACAAGCCAGTCAAAATCAATTTTACGCTTTGAAAAACTTTTTGCTGAATATTCAAAAGTAAAGCCAAAGGCAGAATCGCATGAACTTGCAGAAAAGAAAACAAAAACATTCAAGGATGCTGAAAATTTTGGATTCATAAGAAAAAATATCAGTTCGCCAAAAGACGCAGAAAAACTAAAATCTGAACTAGAAAAATTAAAAACTGAAATTGAAGCAGCAAAAACAGGAAAAATTCAAAATCTATTTGAATTTGAAGGAAAGACAGCACAGGAAACCGCAGACATAAAAAAAGAACTGAAATCCTTGCGTTCAACACGGACAAGGCTTCAAAGCGAAATCGCCTCGATTCAAAAACTTGGCAAAACCGCAAAGCCGTCGGAGAAAGACTTGCAAGTTCTTCAAAGTTATTTTCCAAGCGTAAATCTGAAAAAAATTGAGGATGTTAGCTAATTTCCATTCAAGCATCTTCAAGATTTTGAATGAAGAATGTGATGATGAAACTGAAAGGCTGCAAGAAAAATTAAGCGATGTTTCTGCAAAAATCGCAGAATTTGAAAACCAAATAAGCCCAGCATTAAAAGATATTCCGCAGACAGTTCTTGAAGAATACGGAAAAAAGGCAATCAAAATAGAAGAATTAGAAAAGATGCTGAAACTCTATGAACTTAAAACAAATTTAATTGCAAACCAATCTGCAACAGAAAACGAGCTTCGCATAACGCAGGAAGAGGCACTTTCTTCAATCGAAAATAAAGTGAATCTTGCTCTGAAAAATTTTGATGAAAAATCGGGAACTTCTTTGCAGTTTGAATTTCCGACACAGAAATCATACCGCTTGTTTAGGGAAAATGACGTTGGAACTGGAACAAAACACTTGAACTTGATTATTTTTGACTTGGCGGTGCTTTCCATAACAAAAGTTCCATATTTAATTCACGATTCATACATTTTTCACGAGCTTGAAGATGAACGGCTGAATTTTGTGCTTTCTCTTTATGCCAATTTCTGCGAAAACTATAATAAGGAAGTTTTTATTGCAATCGACGGACAGGACAAATACAACGACACTTCCAAAGCAATAATCCAAAATGCAAGAGTTGTACAGCTTGGTGAAAAAGAAGAAACATTGTTCGGAGTGTCAAAACGTTAATTTCCGCTGGCAAATAAGTTATTTTCTCCGCTTCCAACGATTATTTACTCATTGCTCACAGTCTATTTTCCTTGTGCTAGGCGGTTATTTGCCGCAGGTAAACAACGTATTTTCTGATGGCAAATAGTCGGTTTTACTCATTCTCGCTTGGAACGGCTGGAAACTTCTTCTCCACCATTTCCCGAACTTTTTGTGATAACTCATTCTCAAAAAAATCGTGCACTTCTTGGCGGGTTTTGCTGGCATTGCGCAAGAACAAGTCTGCCGGATGGATTTCCTATAAAGTCTTACTTGTGAATATTAAAACAATACTAAATTCGGTATGAACCTAAAATCTGAAATGTTCAACGTTGTTTCTTTATTATGAGCGGCTTCATGCTTTTTTACGGATTTCTTCAACAGAAATATCGTTATCCTTCCAAATTCCAAATGCATTTTCAAAGTCAGCAGTCGAAACTGCTGTTGTTTTTTTTGTAGATGAACCTAATGATTTTAATATTTCTTTTAGAAGGAAT
>CAZLXK010000013.1:0-23075 GCA_964563305.1 uncultured Treponema sp. | reverse complement strand
TATGCATTTTGAATATCATCCTGAACTTATAGAATTTAGTAAATGATGTTTGGTGATTTCGACTTTGCTTAACCTAAAGGTTTCGACTTTGCGGTTACTGAACAACGTCGAAGTACAACCACTGCAATATTTGGAGAATATTTTTTTTATGAAAAAGTTTATTCATTCTGTTTTGTTGTTTGCAAGAAATTCATTTTTTTGTGTTTTATTGTTAGCAACATTTTCTTGTTCTAATTCAATTATTGGAAATGTAAACACTTCTGGAATAAAAGCGTCCATTTCTTCAATTTCATCTCCGCAAAATTTAACTGCGAGTCAAGGTTCTTACAGAAAAATCAATTTAACTTGGACAACAGTTTCAAACGCAATGCAATATTTAATTTACAAAGCAAATTCTCCGTATGATGATTTTGAAAAAGTTGGCGAAACAAGCGGAAATGTTAACGAATTTGAATATTCAGTTGATTCTGGAACAACTTGTTGGTTTAGAGTAAGTGCAATTTCTTATTCAGAAGAAGAATCAAGTTTAAGTTCTTACGTAAGCGGTTCTTCAATGGCAATTCCAAACATTACTTCAATAGATTTAGGAACTGACGGAACAAGTTCAACTGTAACTTGGTGGATGAGCAACTGTAAATCTCAAACTTACGAAAATAATGTACAATTTGCAATTTATTGTTATAAAAGCGACAAATTAACGCAAGTTGGCGACACTTTATATGCAAGTGGCTCAGAGCGAAGCGTTACTTTTGGCGGACTTGAAAACAAATCAACTTATTATTATTTAGTTAAAGCGTATATTGACGACGAAAGTTCCGCAGAAACAAGCGACTTTGCTGATGCAGAAACTGCACGCCTTACAACTCCAAGTGCTCCAGAAAATGTAAGTGCTGAACAAGGAATTACAACCGAAAGTTCTAGAAACGGAATTAAAATTTCTTGGACACTTCCAGAAGCGGTTGATGTAAAAGTTTCTTCTGGAATTTATGAAGAACATCCTTTGTATTTTACACTTGAACGAAAATTGCTAAACGAACAAGATTCTGCGTATAAAACTTTGGCTTCTTATTTGGGAACTTTTGATTCTTCTAAAGCAAGTGCAAGTTCAACAAGCGAAATTTATTTTACTTGCGATTCAGATGCAAATTTTGGCGAAAATGATGTTTTGAGTGTAGAACTTGGCAACACAACTGAAGATGATAAAATTCCAAATTATGAAAATTATCGCGTTGGAGCAAAAATTTCTTACACAGATAAATCTGTAGTTGCAGGAAAACAATACACTTATAGAATTCGCTCTTATTCTGACGATGTTGGAACTAAACAAATTAGTTCAGATTCAAGTTATAAAGAATGTAACGCTTGGCTAATAAGTGTGGCTTCTTTGGAATTAACGCCAAATTATGAAACGTCCGAAAGTGAATCTACAAATGTTGCATCAATTTTTGTAAATTGTAATTTTGATTTTGAAGATTTTGGCTTAGATGATTCAAAATTTTATACTTACGTTTTAACTTATCAAAAAACTGATTTTCCAACTGAATCGAATCCAAATCCTACGGCTGGCGAAGAAAAATTTTTAGCAAATTTTGTTTCTGTAGAAGAATTAAAAAATTATACAAAAACTTACGATTCTGACTTTTTAAGTGAGTCAGAAAATCAAGGATATTATTCTTACAAAGTTTACATTTGTTCATCATCAATATCAGCAACAGAAAATACTTCAATTCCAAGTTCAAGCGAATATTACGAAACTATTTCTAGTTCAAATTTCTGTTCAATTACAGACGATTCTACAAAACTTCCAGTAATTAGTACTTTTGAAGTTACTGACGGTTATACAAGCAAATATGTTTTAAAATGGAATTATGATTCTGCTTGTACTTATACAATTCAGTGGACAGAATATGATGGCACAACAGAGCAACCACTTTCAAGTTCAACACAAAGTCTTGTTCTTTCTACTTCTGATTTTGCAACTAGCGAAACTGACGGTGTAACTTATGCAACTTATAATCATTCTGCAACAAGTGGCGACGCAAGGAAATATACAATTTTAGCAGATAACGGTTTGCAAGTATCAAAATCTTATGATTCAGTTTGTAAAGCTTTGGGAACTGCAAGCGTTTCTATGACTTCTCCGTCTTATGATTCAATTACGGTAAATTGGTCGGCGGTTCAAAAGGCAGATTCTTACGAAGTTTCGGCTTATTATGCTGACGATGAATCAAAAACTGAACTTTTAGTAACTACTGGAGATGATAAAAACACAGAAATTTCAACTTCAACAGAAAACGGCACAACAATTTACACTTGTAAAATTACAAAACCTAGCGGATACGATAGAGCGTTAAAATCTGGCAAAGCAATTACCTTAAAAGTTACTGCAAAAAATTCTGAACGCGAATCTGATAACACAAGCGAAAGTTTATCTTCAGTTTGCACATTTGGTCCGTCTTTAATAAATGCAAGTCTTGGAACTTTGCACGATAGCAATATTCTTGTTCAATGGAAGAAAGTTGAGGGTGCGGCTGGTTACATAATTTACCGCGTTTTGTATTCTGACAGTTCTGCGGATAATTCAAAAATCGAAAGTTCAACAGACAAATATTATTATGATGTTTCAAGTGCGACTTTAAAACGAAATGGCGATTCTACGGCGGAAGGTTCTTCAGTTTCTTACTTGGAAAGTTCTGCAACATATACTTTGAATGATATTGACGATGCTTCTTGTGTGGACGAAATTAGCATAAATCAGCGGAAAATTTCTTGGGGACTTCCTTTTGGTTACGTAATTTTGCCGGTTTTAAATGATGCTGATGATTTTGAATTTGAAACTGGCTCTTTAGAAATGAAAAGTGGCGAAAATGTAGGAAATTCTGGCGTTTCTTATTCAGACATTGCAAGTGACGAAAGTCCAGCGTTTGTAAAAAATGCAACATTTGGTTATGGATTGAATGTGGCGGCTCAAAAATCTGTAAGTGGAACTTCTCAAGTTATTGAATGGGACGCTCCTTATTACGCAACAGATTATGCTCCAACAATTTTAAGACGACTTGCCGATTCATCAGAAAATTCTTGGGAAGTTTATAAAATATGTGAAAAAGGTGAAACTTCAACTTCATATAATCCAAGTGGCGATGATCGTTATAATGCTTACGAATATGCAGTTAAGTATAGAATTTCTGCATCAAATGTAAGCGTGGGCGGTTCTTATAAAGCGTCTAATTCTTATGTAGAAAAACTTTCAAAAACTCAAGAAAATCGATATTCAATCAACACAGAACAACTAAATAAAGGTTATCTTTTAGCCCTAAAATTTACGGCTTCTACAGGAAGTTCTTATTCTGAACAAATTGTTGTTTCGCCGTGGAATTATGAAAAACGTGCGATTGGACCAAACTCTGCGGAACTTTATATTACAAATTATAATTTGCTTAGCCCAACTGTAAAAGTTGCTTCTTATAATGTTGAAGATTTTTCAATTCCTGAAGCAAATTTTGAAACTCTAAAAGACACAACTTTATCTTCAGATGATTATGCTTTGTCTCTTGCACCAACTGCAATTACTACAAAAAATAATGGAACTGGAACAACAGACGGCGTTTTAAAAGTTCTTCGCGATGCAAAACATTACTACAAAATTGAACTTACAAGCGAAAACGGAAAAGCAACCGAAGCTGGCGACAATTCAATTTACGCTTACCGAAATATTACTGATGAAGAATTGGTTAAGGCTGCAATGTTGAATATTGCTTATGCGTTCTATCTTGAAAGTGGTGGACCAAAAGATTTGACTAATGTTGAAAGCAAAGCGTATGAATATGTTGGAGATAAAACTTTAACATCTTCTGTTACAAGTGGAACTGCAAGTTTTGGAAGTAGAAGTCTTATTTCTGCATTAGTTTGGGATTCTGAAGTTGGAAAATATAAGGCGAACGTTTCTATGACAAATTATACAGAAAATATGCTTACGCCTTCTGGCAATTATGCGACATTTATTACAGTTTCAATGTCAAATGTTTCTACAAGAACAAAAGGTTTATCAGATGCTTGGCTTGATAAATTTAGAACTGAAAAATTTAGTGTTACTGTTTCAAATGTTGATTCAAATAGCAAAGTTGATTATAGCACAGTTCTTACAGTAACTTGCACAAGTGATTCAGCTCTAACAGTTATAAAAGATAGTAAAACTATAATTTCTGCAACAGATAAAGATACTCGAAGACAATGGTTCCCTATTCAAATTGGTTCTGATGATAATTATTGGTTTAAAAATTCCACTTATGGCTGGTGGCCAAGCGAAGAATAGGAGCGAAACTAGAATGAAACAAGTAATAAAAAATAAGTGGTTTCGACATTGTTCAACCACCGCTACAAAACGCACGGTGATTGAGGCTCTCGAAATCACCACATTAATTGCAACTCTTCTCTTTTCTCTTACTTCATGTGCGGATTGGTTTCAAGGCAAAATTCCTATGGACACAGAAACTGAAATTGCGGATTTAACAAAACTTTTTAATTATTCTGGCGACACGGTTGTTCTTGAATCTCCAGAGCAAGTTTTTGCAAGCGAAGGCATTTATTCAAATAAAATTGTTGTTCGATGGAAAGATGTTGATAACGCAAGTTCATACATAATTGAGCGAGCAATAATTTCTCCAGACGAAGATGGAAATTATGCAACGCCACAAGACGAAGATTTTGAAATTTTGAATCAATACGTTTACACAACAAAATACGAAGACACAATTTTGTCTTCTCCAAGTTACAACAACGCTGAATATTCTTACAAATATTATTACAGAATTGCATCTCAAAATATCGGCAAAGGTTACACAACAAGCGATTTTACAGAACTTTCTAATGAAGCAACAAATGCTTGCGGTTATCTTTTTGCTCCGCCACAAAATCTTACTGCTTGGAAAGGAAAATCAACTTCAGAAATTCAACTTTCTTGGAAAGCCGCTTCAGAAAATACGTTGAGTTATGAAATTTATCGCGGACTTAATGAAGATGGCTCTTCTATGGAAAAAGTTGATACAGTAAGTGCAAGTTTAACTTCATACACGCACGAAATTTCAAGTTCAAATCAAGGCGTGGAATTTTACTATAAAGTTGTCGCTTTAAATGAAAACGGCGAGGAATCAGCAAAAAGTTCAATCGCAATGGGATATTCTTTAACAGAAGGTTCGCCTGCATCTCCAGATAATGTAAAAGTTGTTGACGGTTTTGGAACAAGTACAAAAAGTTTAACAATTTCTTGGGATCCTATAAGTATTGCTGATTATAACGGAGCAACTGGAACTGCTTATTACAATATTTATCGTTCAAGTTCCGCAGATTCAACAGTTAGCCTAATAAAATCACGAACAACATCAACTTCTTATATTGACAGTTCAAGTTTATCAACAAGTTTATATTATTATTATTACGTAATGACGATTGCAGTTTATGATGACGGAACTGAATTAAAAAGTGGATTTAGTGATTCAGGTTCAGACAGCGAAAATCCTGCTTACGGATTTTTGTTAAGTCCGCCAACTACAATTACAGTTGACGATGGCGAAGATGACAAAAATGTAATCTTAAAATGGAAGCCGGCTTTAGGTTATGACAAAGTTGATTCAGAATATACTTACAACGTTTATTATCTTTCAACATTAACAGAAAGTCCAACTTTACTAAAACTAAATATTTCTTCGTCAAATTTAGATTCAAGCGGATATCTTTCGCTCGAAGTTGAAAAATTTAATTACTATAAAATCACGACAGTAAATTTCGCAGGTCTTGAAAGTACTTACAGTTCTGCTGCCGCACCACAACCTTCAGCACCAGAAAATGTTAGTGCAACAAAAAATGCTCAAATCAGCGAAAGTTGGGTTGCAAATGCAAATGGCGTTTATCCAGTAAAAATTACTTGGGACGCTCCGTCTGATGGAGACACAAGTTCATATTCTTATGTGATTTATCGTTCAAGTTTGCCAGACAGTGGATTTAAAAAAGTTGGGACTACATCAGAATTATCTTACATTGATTCGTATTCTGGAGCAAAAGCGGGCGTTATGTATTATTACAAAGTTGTTTCGCTTAACATTCAAGGTCAAGGCACACATTCAAATGATCCTTTAAGCGACGCAAATTTTTCTTGCAGAGGTTACGGAGCTTTAACTGCGGATCAATGGTTCCGTGAATACAATAAAACGATTATGCGTTCTCAAGCAAAACTTACTTTAATGCATAAATCGAGCGACACAGACAAACTTGGAACAGAAACAATTAAAGGTGATGTAAGCGGAAGTTTAACTTATACTTCAAAAATTGCGGGGCTTGGTGCAGAAATCAAAATGCCTTA
The DNA here is from genome assembly GCA_964563305.1 of uncultured Treponema sp. Classification (GTDB taxonomy): domain Bacteria; phylum Spirochaetota; class Spirochaetia; order Treponematales; family Treponemataceae; genus Treponema_D. Next base: position 16,720 of record CAZLXK010000013.1, on the reverse strand, counting down.
CACAGATTACGCTGATTTTTATTGCGGAGATGAAGGAACGCTTTATTTTGGAAACGTAAATGGTTATGGTTCTGATTATAATTCTTTGACTTCAGAACAAAAAAATCGTTGTGTTTTATATTTCTTGTTAAACGGAAGCACAGACACTTCTTGTAATATGAGTGCAAATGGAAGTATGAGCAATTCTGTAACTTGTACAGGAATGTATCCTGGAGTTGCGGATTATAACAACTTAAAGATTGTAAGCGGAGCGGCTGGCGGTGGTTATTACGGAGTTACAACTTACGACAACGAAGGCAACACAATTTTTACTTCCGCACAAGTAAGTTGGACGGTTGGCGAAGAATCAACAGGTTACGGTTGGGGCGAATAAATGACACAATAAACGTCATTGCGAGGCGTGGTCGAAGCAATCTACTAACAGTAAGTATGGTAGTGATTACTTAGTCGCTAAGATATCTCTCGCAATGATGACTAAAAATTAGAGGAAAAAAATGAAAAATAGATTAAAAAAATTAGCATTTACAAGTTTTATTTTAGTTGCAGGACTTTTTATAAACCTTTTTGTTTTTAGCGGATGTTATACGCCGTCGCCATTGTATGGAACTTGGATGGATAACGCAGGAAATACAGTTCGTTTTCAAAATGACGGAAGTTTTAGTGCAAAAGTAAAGCTTTCTTCGAGCGTTGCTTCTTATGAAGGAACTTATGTTGTACTAGACAATGTTTTAGTTTTTGAAGTAGAAAATTCTTCTTATAATCTTGTTACGGAATGGGATGTCCGCGGTTCAATGTTTTATATTTATTGGAAAGATTCCGAAGGTGACAATGTTACTTTAACGCTTTATTTAATTTCAAAATAAAGGAAAAACTTTTATGAATTTTATGAAAATGAAAAAAAATTTTGCACTTATACTTTTGTGTTGTTTAACAGTTCATTTTGTTTTTTCACAGTCGCAAGTTCACGCACAAGAGTTGCAGTCCGAAAATGAAGCCCGCTCTTTGCAAGAGCAACCAGAACAATCCTCAAAAAATCAAAACTCTGCAGAAAATCAGCAGTTTACCGAGCAATTTTCTCAAGAACAAGAAAATTCAGATGTTGAACTTGATCCCAAAACCGGATTTCCAATAATAAAAGAAAAGCCTTTTGTAATGTTTAATTATGGTTTTACGGACGCTTTAGTTACAAGACTTGAACTTCAAGAAAAACGTAGCAATTTTGTTCGGCAAACATCGCTTTTAGGTGCTTATGTTTCAATGCAAACAGTTAATATCAAACCAATCAACAATTATACGCGATTAGCAATTTATTATCCGTATTACAATACTTTTAACGGAATGAAGCAAAGTTCTAAGCAAAAAATTTTAGGTGCGGTTGATTTGTTTTGGGGACCAATGCTCGAAGCGGATATGTGGAAATATATTTTAATAAAAAGTGCCGTTGGTTTGCATTTTATGTATCAGCGAACTGATGAATTTGATTTGCTTTATTTAGGTTTAGGTTTAATGGCTGGATTTGAATTGCCAGTTGCAAAAAATTGGACTATTCTAGCGAACGGAAGTTTTAGTTTGGATTATCCAAATTTGGGTTCAAATTCAATTATTCAACCTTACGATTACGCTTGGACTTACCAAATTGATTTCGGATTTAGATATAGCAAAAAAGGCGTTCATAAATATTCATATATTCATTAATTTTGCGGTTTTGGAGCGAATTCTTTGTGTTAACCGCCCTTTCGCACTTCGCTCTCGCTCATCTCGGGCAAGAAAATCTGCGGTGGTTGAGCCTATCGAAACCATCAAAAGTATTGTAATCAGCTGATGCTTAGTAAAAGAATTTACAATTTTGCCCGAGACTAAAGGTGCTACACGGCGGGCTATGTTTTTTTATTCATAGCGGTAAATAAAAAAACTGCCCAAAGATTAGTTAATGGACAGTTTTATAAAAATTTTCAAATCTTAAGGCAAATTATTTTGCATCATCAGCAGGACCAGTAAAAATTCCATAAACAATAATAACGTGAGCCTCTTTATTTGCAGAACCAAGAAGTTTTACAGTGTTTCCTTTTAGAACATTTAATTCTTTTATGCTAATTGGTTTAACATCTGGAGCTGGTGGAGGATTTAATTGGCCATCTTTTGGAGCATCAATTTTTGCTTCAAAAGGAGCATTTTCGTTTTCTTCGTTAAGTTCAAATTCTTTTTCTGGAGCAGGTTTTGCTTCGTCATTAGGAACTTTTGGTCTAGGAACTGAAGGGCAAGCAACTGTTAAAACGTAAACTTCTTTATCAACTGTCAGCGTTACAAGTTTATTTCCCTTAACTTTCGCTGTGTCAAGTTTTCCAACAAATTCTTGCGGACCATCATCTTTTGGTGGTTTAGGAGCATTTTTTTCTTGTGCAAATACGCCAAATGAACACATTGCAATTAAAGCAACTGCACAAAAACCTTTCTTTAATAAACTAAATGTTTTCATAAACATACCTCGCTTAAAAATTTTGAATTTATCTAAGTTGTTTTGGAAATTAAACCAAAATTTTTCTTAGATTTGTTCAATTTATATAATTTAAAACCGCTGTTATAAAATTTAGTAACAAAAAAAATAATTTTCTTATTTTTGACAAATTTCGTTGGTTGATGTTCTCAAAACCACAAAAGTAGTTGTGATAAATTAGTAAGGTTAAAAGTTCTGTCATATTGAGCGTAGATAAATATCGATGTTTTGAGATTATTCGCTTCGCTCAGAATGACGTTTTCCGATGTTGTCTATAAATTTATAAGTAAAAACGAACAAATTAACGTTAAATTGTAAAATCATCAGTCGCAAGCAAAATCATCATCAAAACTAAAAACTTAAATATCTTTTGTTGAAATATGATAAACGCTAGAGCAATTTCGGCAAATAATTTCTAGCGGATCTGGACCATTTTTCTTAATATCTTCAAGTTCAGATTTTGGAAGAGAACGAACGTAACTTAAATAATGTTCTTTTGTGCAAGGACAATCAAAAATCACATTTCTAGTTACAGCAATTTCCGGTTTAAATTCATCAAACAATCCAAAAATCAAATTTTCTTGATTTCCATTTTCAGCGTACCATTTTCCCAAAGACGGACAAGCACTAAAAGCATTTTCAACTTTTTCAATCAAATTTGCATCTTTCTTAAAATCAGAACTACTGTTAAGCTGCGAACCTAAAACTTTATTTCCTCCAGTTTCCGGCAAAATTTGAACAAACATTCCGCCCGCTCCAACAACGCGACCTTTTTTGTCCATAAAAATGCTTGTATTAAAAGCTGTTTGAATTTGTTCCGATTGCTGAAAAAACCAAGCCAAATCCTTAGTAATATTTTTGTAAAGAATTTCCACTGAACTTGTTTCCGGAACCTTAAATCCTTCGCGACTTGTTGTAATTGTCATAGTTCCATCGCCTAAAAAATTTGTTAAATCCCAAGAATCTAAAGGTTTTTCAATAGGAATTTGATCATTAAAAAGATATCCGCGAACATAACCAGAACTGTCCGCTTCAACAGAAAAACCTTTTGCTGGACCATCAACTTCATAACGCCAAGTTTTATGTTCTTTGCCTTTCAGTGTGGGAATTAAAAGTGCTCCACACAAACTTGCTTGTCCCAAAATCATAGTTTCAAGAATTCCAAGATTATGTTGTGCTCGCATTTGATTTACAAAACGTGTTCCATTAAAAAGTGCACCGCGAATTCTTCCGTCTGCCATAACAAAAATCGACATTTCATCTTTATGAATTGAATCAAGATGAGCCAATAATTCTTTATCTTCAATTTCCTTTCTAATCATAACTAAAATATACTTAAAATTTTTTGCTTTGTCATAAGTCTTCTTTTTTTTGATTTTTTGGAGCATACTTTTTTATTAAACTTGCACTTTTTTTAGAAAAATTTGCAATCAACTGTAAAACCGCCCTTTCAGGTTTCCGTTTTCACTTCATTCCTTCGCTTTGCTTCGGAACGCCTACGGCGACCTTACACGGCGGGCTATGCTTTTCCAAGAAAAATTTTTGTGCTAAAGTAAAAATATGTTGCGTCGTACAGGACATGCCGATTTGCCACTTCATCACGGAACAGTTCCAAAATGGCTTGCAGACAGAATGCGTGACTTAGGAACAGAAATTGTTGAAGCGATTTTAATTCAGTATGGGAAAAAAGAAGTTTTGCGTCGCTTGAGCGATCCTCTGTGGTTTCAATCATTTGGTGCAGTTTTAGGAATGGATTGGCATTCTTCGGGAATTACAACCAGCGTAATGTATGCTTTAAAACGCGGAATAAATTCTCGAGCAAAAGAATTTGGACTTTGTGTTTGCGGTGGGCGTGGAAAATATAGTCGAAAAACTCCAGATGAACTTTTGTATTTATGCGAACACACTGGACTTAATGGCGATGAATTAATTCGTTCAAGTAAGTTGTGTGCAAAAGTTGACAACACTGCACTTCAAGACGGATTTCAACTTTATCAGCATAATTTTATTTTAAGCGATCAAGGTGATTGGGCAGTTGTTCAGCAAGGAATGAATGTTTCTACAAAAACTGCTCGCCGTTATCATTGGTGTTCTCAAAATTTAAAATCTTTTGTGGAAGAACCGCATTCTGGCGTTACTGGCGAAAATTCTGGTTTAATTTTGAATTTAACTGATTCAAAAGCAAATTCTACGCGTTCTTCAATTCTTTCACTTTCAAAAGAAAAGCCAAATCTTGTGTTAAAAGAAGTAAAAGATTTAATTTCTTACGGAAATCCTGATTTTTCTAAACAAGAAAATTTGCAGTTGGAATTGTTCCAAGACGAAAACGAAATAATTTTAAACGATGAACGACGAAATCTTGTAATGCCACAACATCACGAAGTTCGTGCAGAAGATCTTGACTTAAAAAAATTGGGTGCAGTTCTTGCAACGGCTTATTATTCTGATCCAAAAGATTTTGAATCTTTGCTTTTAACAAAAGGACTTGGTCCACGAACATTACAGTCACTAACGCTCGTTAGCGAAGTCATAAATGGCACGCCTTCTCGATTTACAGATCCAGCACGCTTTAGTTTTGCTCACGGTGGAAAAGACGGCCATCCGTTTCCAGTTCCCACAAAAATTTATGATGAAAGTATTAGAGTTTTAGGAAATGCAATCGAAAAAAGTAAATTAAATTATAATGACAAAAGTGATTGCATAAAAAGATTGCACAATGTTGCTTTACAAATTGAAAAAAATTGTGAACCTTTAGCGGATTTTGATAAAACTATTGAATATGAAAAAAGCCACTCCAAAGAATGGGGTGGCCGAACAGTCTGCGGTGGTTGAGCCCATCGAAACCATCTTTATTCTTTAACCTTAAGTTCCTTTTGGTACTTTTCCCATTCAGAATCAATTTCTGGATCTTTTTGGCCTTGAATCAAACTTACAACTATTGCAAAAAGCAAACAGAAAATAAATCCTGGAATTATTTCGTAAAGATTCCAAATTCCGCCTTTTAAGTTGTGCCAAAGAATTACAGAAACTGCTCCAGCAATAATTCCCGCAACTGCTCCACCAGCCGTAGTTTTTTTCCAGAAAAGTGCAAGTAAAATAAGCGGACCAAACGTTGCTCCAAATCCAGCCCAAGCGTAAGAAACAAGTCCCATAACAGAAGCGTTGTTATCTAAAGCAATAAAAAATGCAATTATCGCAATTACAAGAACCGCAAGTCTGCTAACATTCATAACAAATTTTTGGCTAAGTTTTTTCTTTGAAAGGTTTTGCCAAATATCTTCGGTAAACGCACTAGCCGCAACAAGAAGTTGACTGTCCGCTGTTGACATTGCCGCTGCAAGAATAGAACAAAGGAAAATTCCTGCAATAAAAGGAGGAAATGCTTTCATAAATGATTCAATAATTACAGTTTCTGATTTTCCACCTTCAAGAACTGTTGGTAAAAGATAAGATGTTCCAATTGCTCCAACATAAACCGCCGCAAGAAGAGAAATTGTAACCCAAATCATAGCAACTCTGCGTGCAATTTTAATTTCATTATTTGAGCGAATTCCCATAAATCGAACAATAATGTGAGGCATTCCAAAATATCCTAATCCCCAAGCAAGTGCAGAAGTAATAGACATTGCTCCATATTTTTGATTGTTCAAAAGACTTTGCTGAATTTTTTCACCAAGTTCGCCATTTAAAGCTTTTGTAGTAAATTCATTTGCTTTGTTTATCGCTTCAATTGGACCGCCAAGTTTTATAGAAACAATAATTCCTGTAATAATAATTGCAACAAACATAAGCGTTCCTTGAATAAAATCAGTTGTACAAACTGCACCAAAACCGCCAAGCAATGTATAAAGTAAAATAATTGCCATTGCAATAACAAGTCCGCAAATATAAGGAAGTCCAAAAACTGATTCAAGAAGTTTAGCACAAGCAACAAATCCAGACGCTGTGTAAATCACAAAAAATAAAATAATAAAAACTGCCGAAACAATAGAAATGATGTGCTTAGTATCTTTAAATCTATTTGTAAAAAACTGTGGAATTGTAATTGAATTATTACAAACTATTGAATAAGTGCGAAGTCGTTTTGCAACAATCAGCCAATTTAAATAAGTTCCAATCAAAAGTCCCAAAGCTGTCCAAAAAGCTTCTTTCATTCCGCCAAGATAAGCAAGTCCCGGTAAACCCATTAGCATCCAACCAGACATATCACTTGCTTCGGCACTTAAAGCAGTTGTCCAAGGACCAATATTTCTTCCGCCTAAAAAGAAATCTTCCGTACTTTTGTTTTTACCAACAAAACTAAATCCAACATAAATCATTAGTCCCAAATAAATAACAAAAGCAATAATTTCTTGAATCATTGCACCAGACATTTTATTCTCCTAAATTAAAAAATACGTTTTATTTTACGAAATTTCTTTCTAATATGGAAGTTTTGGAGCAAATTTTTTTTGTGCTAACGTGCTTTGCAAGGCTACACTTTCGTTTCGTTATTTTTCGCTACGCAAAAAATAATGGCTTCGCCACCTTTCCAATCACGGCTAGGTTTTGTTAATTGCGTGTAATTTTTCTTTACTAACAGAAAATTCCGTCATTCCGAACTGGTTGGTGAGCCTGTCAAACCATAGGAATCTGTAAGTTGCAGATATTTTTTATTCAAGAATTGTAATTTCAACGCGACGATTTAATGCTCTTCCTTCTTCTGTAGAATTATCTGCGATTGGTTTTTTGCCACCACTTCCTTTACAAATTATATTCTGAGCATTTATTCCACGTTTTGTCATTTCATTTGCAATCGTGTGTGCTCTCTCAAGTGAAAGTTTTTCTTCGTTACTTTTATTTCCAATTCTTGCTGTGTGTCCTTCAACTAAAAACATTTGATTTTGCAAAGTTTTCAAAACTTCACAAATTGAATCAAGATGTTTTTCTTCGCCAAAAACTAATTCTGAACTATTTGGCTTAAACTGCAAGTTTTTTATTGTTAGTCGCAATCCAATATTTGTTTTTTCGACGTTAAGATTGTTATTTTCTAAATTTTCAAAAGTGTCTGTTTTTGCTAACGATTGTTCGTTGTTATAATTTTCTTTTGTTAAGTTTTTATCGCTTATTTTATTTTCTGATTTTATGATTTTTGTAAAATTTTCTAAAATTTCTTCAGAATTATAACTTGGCGGATATTCTGTAAACAAAGAAATTGTTCCCTTAAAACTTAAAATTTCTCCTGAATTATAAATAAAATTCTCATCAACAATATCTTTTATAAGCAAAGAACGACCATTCGTTTGCGAAATAAGTATTGTTGCGTTGTGATTTCCATTTGCTGACTTTAAAGAAGAATCTCCATTTTCATCAATATATTTGTCGCCGTAACGTGTTGCCCATTTTGCTGACAAAACAAAAACCTTCTCTCCGTGATAAACATCATTTCGCAAATATTTGTATTCAACATACATTGGAAGTTTTGTAAAAATTTGCTGATTTTTAGGATCAACAACTCTTTCTGCGTTTGCGAGCCAAGTGTCGCCTTGTGTTAATTCATTTTTTGTGTAAGAAGGAAAATTTCTAAAACTTGGAAAACCGTTATCTTCAATTATTTCAAAAATTCCATCAGAAGAAATCTTAAATTTGCTTTCAATGCTGTCGTGAATTCCATTTTTTACTTCTTGATTATTTCTTCGAGTTTCTTGCCAGACATAAAAATCTCCCGAATAAAAAGTAAAATCATCTTCAGTTTTTTCAGGATAAATAAAAGAGCGTAATTCTCTACTTAAAAGACCAATATATTTTTTGTTTTCATAACAACGTAAATCTGTGCGTTCTACAAGAACATAATTTTTGCTTGCCGAATATTTGAGTTGAATTTTTTCATTTAAGTTTTCTATAGAAAGTGGTCTTGAATCTTGTGCAAAACTTTTTGAAAAAAATAAAACTAATACAAAAAAATAAAATCTAAAGCAAAATTGTTTCTTAATCATAAATTTATTATCGAAAAATTTTTTCTTAAGTTTAGAGCATAGCGGTCATTGAGTATGTCGAAATGACTTTTACATTATAATTATATTGTGATTTCGACCTTTCTTAATTACTGCCAAGTCGCGACCTTTAGTTTGGTAAAAATCATAAATTTGACCTTATATTTTCAAAATCTAATTTCAATAAAAAAATTACTGACCAAGCGTGTTTTTAAATATATAATCTAAAAGCATGAAACATTATATGCAAAAATTACAAGAACTTGCTCTTGTAAACGGTCCACTTTGTGTAGGTTTAGATACAGATCCTTGTTATCTTCCTCAATCAGTTTTAAAAGAATATTCATCTCCCCCTCAAGCGGTTCTTGCTTACAACAAAGCACTTATTGAACAAATTTCTGCTGAAAATTCTGCTTGTTGTTTTAAGGTTCAAATTGCTTATTACGAAGCAATGGGACTTGAAGGAATGAAAGTTTTTTCTCAGACATTAAAAGAAATTAAAAAGATAAATTTGTTTTGTATTTCAGATATTAAGCGAGGCGATATTGCGGCAACTGCAAGTGCTTATGCTCGTGCTCATTTTTCTGGTGATTTTGAATCAGATTTTATTACAATAAATCCATATATGGGATTTGACACTTTAAAACCTTTTACAGAATATTCGCTTCCAGAAAAAAATGGAAAAGGTTCGTTTGTTCTTCTTTGTACTTCAAATCCAGGAATGTTAGATATTGAACATCAAGAATTAAAAAACGGTTCGACAGTTTTAGAACAAGTTGGAAATGAACTTTTGCGAATTGAAAAAGAATTTGAAAATTTCTATCCAAATCAAACTTGTTCTCCGATTGGAGCGGTTGTTGGTGCAACTCAAGAATCTGATGCAAAATATTTACGCGAAAAATATCCAAACATTTTCTTTTTGATTCCTGGATATGGAGCTCAAGGTGGAGCGGCAAAAATTGCAGCAACTTTGTTAAAAAATGCTGGCGGTGTTGTAAATTCTAGTCGAGGAATTTTGTGTGCTTGGAAAAAAGATTTAAAATGTCAGCAAAAAGATCAAAAAACATTAACTTTGCAAGATATTACTCAAGCGGCGGCAAGTGCTGCTTTAAGTTCAAAAAAAGAACTTTTAAATGCGTTTAAGAATTTGTAATTTTATAGAAGCGAGGAAAAAATGGATAAAGCTGAAATTGACGAAAAAGGAAACCCAAAACTTTTTTGCGGAAAGGCAGATGTTTCTTTTTGCGAAAAAATAAAAGGACAAAAAAATGTTTATCTTTTAGAAGTTTTAACAGTTTTAGCTGCGACTCAAATTTCTTCAAAGCCAGGTCAGTTTTATTTAATAAAAAGTCAAAATTCTTCTGTTCAATTTGGTCGACCAATTAGCGTTTACAATTCCACAGAAGGTTTTTCTGCTGACGGAAAAAAATTGTTAAAAATTAAATTTTTGATTCTTGAAAAAGGTGAAGGAACAAAAGAACTTTGTCATTTAAAAGTAAATGATAAAGTTGAGTTAATTGGTCCTTTAGGAAACTTTTTTGAAATTCCGCAAGATATAAGTAAAGAACCTTCGCGAACTCCAGAAATTTGTATTGTTGGCGGGGGAATTGGCGTTGCTCCAGTTATAAATTTTGCCTCGACTTTGCATCCTAAAATTTACGATTTTTATGCAAGTTTTAAATCTGGAACCTACGGACTTGAAAATATTGCTCCTTCAAATTTAATTATTACAACTGATGACGGAAGCTTCGGAATAAAAGGAATGTTGCCAAATGCACTTTCTGTTCAAACTTTAAAAGAAAAAAAATATAAAGTTATTTTTGCTTGCGGACCTACGCCGATGCTTTCTTATGTAAAAAAAATTGCTCACGAAGCTGGAATAAAAGCGTATTTAAGTTTAGAAAAGAAAATGCTTTGTGGAGTTGGAGCGTGTCTTGGTTGCACAATAAAAACAAAACTTGGAAATAAAAGAGTTTGCAAAGACGGACCAATTTTTGATTCTGAAATTATTGACTTCCCTAAGCAAGAAAAAACGCGTCTTGAAGTTCAAGAAAAATCTTCTGAAAATTCTGATTTTGTTGATTTATGTGTGGAAATTGCTGGTGTTCATTTTGAAAATCCTGTAATTGCTGCTTCAGGAACTTTTGGTTTTGGACAAAACTACCGTTCGTTTTTTGATGTAAATCTTTTGGGTGGAATTTGTTCAAAAGGTTTAACTTTAGAGCCAAAAGCAGGAAATGAAGGCGAGCGAATTATTGAAGTTGCTTCAGGTGATATAAATTCTATTGGACTAGAAAATCCCGGTGTTCCTCATTTTATAGAATATGAACTTCCAGAAATGCTAAAGTTAAAGCCTGTTATTATTGCAAACCTTGCTGGCAGTGATTTAGAATCTTATATAAAAGGCGCAGAACTTTTAGATAAAACAAATGTTCCCATGATAGAACTTAATATTAGTTGTCCTAACGTTCGTTCTGGAGGGATGGCTTGGGGAATCGATTGTGTGGCTGCTGGAGAATGTGTAAAAGCCGTAAGAAAAGCAACAAGCAAACCTTTAATCGTAAAATTAAGTCCAAATGCTCCTGATTTAATAGGCGTTGCAATGGCTTGCATAAAAGAAGGTGCAGATGCTTTAAGTTTGATTAACACAATTCAAGCGACTGCAATCAACATAGAAACTGCTCGTCCAGTTTTTAATAATGTTCGTGCTGGATTATGCGGACCTGCAATAAAACCGATTGCTCTTCGTATGGTTTATGATCTTGTTCAAGCAATCAATAAACTTCCTGCAAATGAAAGAGTTCCTGTAATTGGATTAGGTGGAATTTCAAAGTGGCAAGACGCTGTTGAATTTATAATGGCAGGTGCAAGTGCAATCCAAGTTGGAACAGCAACATTTAGTAATCCAAAGGCAATGCTTGAAATTATTGACGGCTTGAAAAATTTTATGAAATCTCATGGATATAAAAATATTTCACAATTATGTGGGTTGGCACAATAAAATATTTTTAAAATTCATTTAAGTTAAAACGTAATGGCAAAATTTCGTCAAGTGTAAAAATTTTGTAAGTTTCCTTGTCTTTCGCAAGAATAACCTTAAAATCTGAAGAACAAAATTCACTCATAACTTGGCGACAAATTCCGCAAGGTGTACAATAATTTTTTACAATTCCATTTGGTCCGCCAACAATAGCGATTGCTTCAAAATCTTTTACACCTTCACTAATTGCCTTAAAAAAAGCCGTTCGCTCAGCACAATTTGTTGGTCCAAAAGCAGAATTTTCAATGTTGCAGCCACCATAAATTTTCCCGTTCTTTGCTAAAAGTCCTGCACCTACATGAAATTTTGAATAAGGAACGTAAGAATACTTGAGCATTTCAAATGCTTTGTCAATAAGAGATTTTGTTGTTGCTTCATCCATAAAGTTTTCCTCCAAAAATAAAATTAAAATTCCCTTTTTTTAGGGAAATTTATTTTAATCTCAAAATAGAGAATTTTAAAGTTTTTTATTATTAAGATTTTGTTTGTTAGATGTTTTAGAAAAAAATTGTCATTTTGAACTTGTTTCAGAATCTGTCAAAGATAAATTTAAAAAATGTTTTACAAATCTTTTATAGAATTTATAAAATCTACAAGTTCTTTTGCACAACGTTTATGTGTTATTTTGCTAGGATGTTCTCCGCAAGTGTAACCTTCGCAAGCTTCTTGTGTGCCAAATTCAAAAAGAAAAATTTTTTTATCGTTAGTGAGTTTTTTGTAAATTTCATACGCTCGTTCAACCCAAGGAAATTGTCTTTTACCTTGTTTCATAATGCTCAACGAACAAATTATTTTTGCGTTTGGATTTGTACTTCTTAAATGAATCAAAAAACCAACATACGCATCAGAAAATTTTTCTTGTCGATCTGTAAAATCTTTTAAATAAGCTTCATCATTTGTTCCAAGATTTATTAAAATATAAGTCGGTTTAAAATCATCAAAATTCCATCTTTTATAATTCGTTTTACTTTCATAAATACAATAAGAAACGTCTTCATAAAAATTTGGAACTAACCAATTTTGAATAAAACTTCCATCTGGAGTCCACTGAGCATAAAGTCCAAAACTTGAATAAGAAACAAAACTGTAATCTGCTTTTAATTTTTTTGCTGCAAGATATGCATAAGATTTAGAAACATCTTCTGTTTGTGTTGAAAATGCTTCGTCTGGAGATTTTGAATCAACTCCATAACCACAAGTAATACTGTCACCAATAAATTCGATTTTTACTTTATTTTCCTTAGTTGGAATAAACTGAGAATTTTCATCAACATCAAGACTTTTTATTCCTAAAGATGAATGTTTTGCTTCAGAAAGTTTTATAAAAAGTATTTTGTGATATTTTTCATCAGAAAATTTTAAAGAAATTGTTTTTGCGGAACTGTCCATCATTTCTTTTTTTATGATTTTATTATCAACGTAAATTGCAAAACGTGCTTGGTCGTTTATATAATTTTTTGTATTAGAAGTAATATCTCCGAGTAAATTAAAACTTAAAAATGAACCTTTGAACTTAAATTCAATAGCATCAGCACTTTGACTCAACCAAAGAGTTCCATTTTCATCAGTGTAAGTGCGTCCTAAAATTTTTACAATTTTTTTTGAAATAAGTTCTTTCATATTTCTAGTTTAATCTAAATTTAAAATAATGCAAATTGAATTACTAGTATTTTTAAGAATTTTTAACTTTTATTTATTAAGTTTTATGCGATTTTATGGGTACAGAAAAGGTTGCAGATTTTGTGCTGATTAATGTCATTCAGAAAACGATTGATGAGCAAAATTGAACTATTGATTTAAAATCAGCAATATCAAAATTTTTGCTAGTATTTGAATATTATATGCTTTTTAGTTAAACTAATATGATTATCCAAAAATTGATATTTTTTATGATTAAAGAGGTTTTTTTATGATTTTTTCACCAATAGAAATTGAAGAAACTGTAAATATGTTTATGCGACAAAAGTTAGATATTCGTTGTGTAACAATGGGAATTTCTTTGCTTGATTGTGCTGATTCTGATATAAAACGTTCTTGTAGCAAAATTTATGATAAAATTATGAAAAAAGCTGGAAATCTTGTAAAAGTTGGGCAAGATATTGAAAAAGAATTTGGTGTTCCTATTATAAATAAAAGAATTTCTGTAAGTCCGATTGCTTTGGTTGCTGCAGCGAGTGGAGCAAAATCTTATGTGGATTATTGTAAAACGCTTGATAAATGTGCAAAAGAACTTGGCGTAAATTTTATTGGTGGATTTAGTGCTTTAGTTCAAAAAGGAATAACGCCTGCTGATAGAATTTTAATTGATTCAATTCCTGAAGCACTTTCTTCAACTGATTATGTTTGTTCAAGCGTAAATGTTGGTACAACAAAAAATGGCATCAATATGGATGCAGTTAAGCTTATGGGCGAAATAATTTGCAAAACAGCGGAAAGTTCTAAAGATAAGGAAATAAATGCTTGTGCGAAATTAGTTGTGTTTTGTAATGCTCCAGAAGATAATCCTTTTATGGCAGGAGCATTTCATGGTCCTGGCGAAGGTGATTGTGTAATAAATGTTGGAGTTTCTGGTCCGGGCGTAATTTTGGCAGCGGTAAAAGAATATAAAGGTCAGCCAATAAATGTTCTTGCAGACGGAATTAAAAAAATGGCATTTAAAATTACTCGTATGGGACAACTTGTAGGAACAGAAGCGGCAAAAAGACTTGGCGTTCAGTTTGGAATTTTGGATTTATCTTTAGCTCCAACGCCAGAAGTTGGAGATTCGGTTGCAAGAATCCTTGAAGAATTTGGAATTGAAGGTTGTGGAGCACCGGGAACAACAGCGGCTTTAGCAATGCTCACTGATATGGTTAAAAAAGGTGGCGTTATGGCTTCTACAAATGTTGGCGGTTTAAGTGGAGCATTTATTCCAGTTTCAGAAGATGAAGGAATGATAAACGCTGTAAAACAAGGTTCAATTTGCCTTGAAAAACTTGAAGCAATGACAACAGTTTGTTCAGTTGGACTTGATATGATTGCGATTCCTGGCGATACTCCTGCAACAACAGTAAGTGGAATTATGGCAGACGAATTTGCGATTGGAATGGTAAATAATAAAACAACAGCGGTTCGTTTAATTCCAGTTCCTGGCAAGAAAGCGGGCGAATGGGTTGAGTTTGGCGGATTGCTTGGCGGTTGCCCAATTATAAACGTAAGTAAATTTGGCTGTGCTGATTTTATAAATCGTGGCGGAAGAATTCCTGCGCCAATCCACAGTTTCAGAAATTAAAGACAAAATCAAAAACGGTGCAAAAAAAATGATTCAAATTTTAGAAGAAACAACAAAATTTCCTTTGCAAAAAATCGGTCAAATGGCAGGAATTTGTTGGAATTCTCCAATTGATGACAAAGAAAAAAATATAAAACGAGCAAAAGATTGTATTATCAGCGGACATCATCGAGTTTTAGAATATGTTGATGTTGAACTTTGTATTAGCAAGGTTTCTGCAAGAATGATTCGCGAATGGTACACGCATATCGGCGGTTCTCCTACAAGACTTCAAGAAAGCACGCGTTATGTAAACTGTGAAGAATTTGAATATGTTGTTCCGCCAAAAATCCAAAACTCAACTAAAGCAAAAACTGTTTACGATGAAATTATGAAATCAATTCAAGCGTCGTACAAAAAACTTACAGATTTAGATATCCCGCGAGAAGATGTCGCAATGATTTTGCCCTTAGCAATGTACACAAAAATTGTTGACAAGCGAAATTTGCGAAATTTAATTGAAATGAGTCATCAGCGACTTTGCACAAGAGCGTACTGGGAATACAGAGAAGTTATGAATGAAATCAAACAAAAACTTTCTGATTATTCAGATGAATGGAAATGGATTTGCGATAAATTTTTTGTTCCAAAATGTGATGTTAGCGGTTTTTGCACGGAACGAAAATCTTGTGGAAGAAGACCAAAAAAAGAAATTGAACTTTAACACAGAAAAATTATGATAATCACAAAAATTGTTCAAGCAGAACAACGCAAAGAATTTTTTTATATGGCAGAAGATTTTTTAAAGTCAAAAGAAAAATATTTTTGTGCATTAATGGAGCGAATTCAAAAAGGCGAGGATTCAGTTTTTGTAATTATTCAGAAAATTTTGCCGTCTTGCAAGCAAAAAATTGTAGGCGTTTTTTCTTATACAAAAGGCAAAGCTTTTACTTCTTACGTTCCGATTTACACAAAAAAAATTTGTTCGTTGTTAATAAAATTTCTTAAAGAAAATGAAGTTTTTTGTCTTGTTGGGCAGAAATTTGATGTAGAAATGATTGAAAAGCTTATAAAAAAAGCAAAAAATTCTTTTCCTACAGAAGAACGTCAAATGTTTCTTATGGAATATTGCAAAGAAAATCAAACTTGTCTTAATTCTGATTTTGAGTCTGATAATTCTAATCAAGAAAAATATAAAAATTTCTTAGAAAATGATTTTCAAATAAAAGAATGTTCACTTGAAGATGCAGAAATTTTGTTTCCTTTACATATTTCTTATTGCAAAGCAGAAGTTTTGCCTTCTTGGAAAAAAATAAATCTTAGTGCAGAAAGACTTTCTTTAGAACATAATTTAAAAAATCGATATGTTGTTGGAATTTTTGATGATTTGAATAGAAAAGCCTTATCTAAAGCACAAACAAATGCAAAAACCTTAAAAACTGTTCAAATTGGCGGAGTTTTTACTTTAGAAGATTATAGAAAAAAAGGTTTTGCAGGAACTTTAGTAAAAAAAATTGCAAGTAAATTTAAAGATGAAGGAAAATCTGTGGTGCTTTTTGTAAGAAAAAATAATTTTACGGCAATTAACGCTTATAAAAGAGTTGGATTTAAATATTTTGGTGAATATAAAATGGATTATTATTTTTAAGATTTTGCAGTAAATGAAACGATTTTTGATATTTTTTTTTCGATTTTGATTTTGTGGCGATAAAAAAATATTAGTCGGGCTGTAGGAGCGTGCCGTTAGGCACGTTGCGAAACAAAGTGAAGCAATGAAGCGAAAAGCGGAACTCCGAAAGACCTTTTACTTAGAGAATTTTCTCCAAAAAAATTAAAAAATTATCTTTTCATAATCGCGTCGATTGATTTAATGCAAGCATTTCTTAAACCACTTTTTTCTAGCGAAGTAACGCCGCAAATTGTAGAACCGCCCGGCGAACAAACATTATCTTTTAGAACCGCTG
>CAZLXK010000012.1:17493-26330 GCA_964563305.1 uncultured Treponema sp. | reverse complement strand
TTCATAAAACTTTGTTTTCAAAAAATTAGCACTTATGTCGTCATTCTGCACTTTCAACGAAGTTTCAAGCGGGCTTTACCCGGAGAATCTGCTAGAACTTAACATAAAAAAAAATTTCAATTTTACAAAAATCTGATATAATTAACTTACTAAAAAACGTGAGCATCTTTTTAGATAAGCGTAAAACCAAAAATTTTGGAGGTAAAAATATGAGACACATTATTACAATTAGCCGAGAGTACGGTTCTGGCGGACATTCAATAGGCGAAATTGTGGCAAAAGAACTAAATGTTCCTTTTTACGACAGCGAAATTATTGATATGGCTGCAAAAGATTCTGGACTTTCTCCAGATTTTATTAAAAAGAATGAACAAAATATTTCTTCAGGCTGGCTTTACACTTTGCTTTTGGGCGCAAGTTACGCAACTCCGGGCACAAGTTCAAAACTAGGAATTGGCGGGCAATCACAAAATACGCCACTTGCTGACCAAGTTTTTAACGCTCAGCGAAAAGTAATTATCGATTTGGCGAAAAAAGGTCCTTGTGTAATAGTTGGACGTTGCTCAGATTATGTTTTGCGACATTGTGAAGAAATTGATAAAAATGATGTTTTAAATGTTTTTATTTATGCTCCACTTGCTGACAAAGTAAAACGTGCAATTGAACAGCACGGCTTAAATCCAGAAACTGCCGAAAAAGAAGTCAAGTTGATTGATAAACGCCGAGCAAATCACTACAACACTTTTACAGAAAGAACTTGGGGAAACCGAAGTCATTATGATTTATTAATAAACAGTTCGCTTGTAGGAATTCAAGGAACTGCAAATATGATTGTAGAAATTGCCAAGCACAGTTAATTTTTTTATCTAAACAAATTTAACGCGTACACTTTGTATGCGTCTTGAACTTTGGTCGTCTACAATAAAAACAATATTATCTTTTTTGTAGACGGCTCCCACTTGCGGAAGTTCATCAAATCGCTCTAAAAGCCAACCGCCTAAAGTTTCAAAATTTTCGCTGTCCAAATTCAAATTTAAAACTTCATTAACATCATCAAGTTTCATATCACCTGGAACCAAAAACTCATTCGCTTTAATTACAGTAATTCTTTGTTCTGGAGCAAGTTCAGTTTCGCCATATTCGCCGGCAATATTATCAAAAACTTCGCGCAAAATATCGTCCATTGTAATAATTCCCGCCATTGAACCATATTCATTTACAACAACCGCAAAATTATTTTTTTCTTGTTTAAACTTTTGCAACATTTCTAAAGCGGAAAAACTTTCCGGCACAAACAAAACTCCGTCCATGCAAATTCGAATAAAATCTTTACTTGAAGAAATCGAACTCGAAGCAAAAATCACAGATTTATAATTTAAAACGCCAACAATATTTTCTGGTTCATTTTCGTAAATTGGAATTTTGGAATAAGATGTGCTTTTAAAAAAATCAATCACTTCATCAAAACTAGAATTTATGTTCAAATATTTTACAAACGAACGATGACGCATAATTTCGTGAACATGCAAATCAGAAAATTCAAAAATTCTGTCGAGCATTTTTCGCTCGTCCACTTCAAGCGTTCCTTCTTTTTCGCCAACTTCGAGCAAAGTTTTAAATTCTTCTTCGGTAATAAGCGATTTTTCTTTTTTTACAAAAAGTTTTTCTATTAATTCAATTAGTTTTGTGATTTGTGCAAAAATCCAAACAATCGGGAAAAATATTATTTGAATTGCGTTTATAACTTTTGCACTTCCAATGGCAGTTTGTTCTGTGCGACAAGAAGCGTAAGTTTTAGGCACGATTTCTACAAAAATAATTACTAAAATGCTCAAAATTGCGGTTGCGTAAGAAACATATTGCGAGCCAAAAATTTTTGTAGAAAATGCAGTTGCAAGCGAAGAACTTAAAGTTGTAATAAAATTTGTTCCAATTAAAACTGTTGAAATTAATCCATCAAGATTTGTGCGAAGTTTTGAAATTAGTTTTGCATTTTTCTTTCCACTTTTTAACATTTGTCGAACTGTAATTTTTGAAAGTGAAGTGTAAGCAGTTTCGGTTGCGGCAAAAAACGCTCCGCAAAAAATCAAGAGAATTTCAGCTAAAATATTGCAAACTATATAAATTATTTTATTTACCATTTTGATTTTTTCCGTTTTCGCTTGATTGAAGTCTGATTAAAACTTTTGCAACACGATTTTCGTCCATTTTGCTAACAGTAAATCTGTAACCTTGCTCAAGAATACTTTGTCCAAGTTGAGGAATTACGCCGAGTTTTTCGCAAATATATCCGCCTAAAGTTTCTACATTTTTTGAATTTAATTTTATGCCAAGTTGTTCATTTAAATCGCTTAACCTTGAAAGTCCGCTAACTTCAATATTATCTTTTTCTTGCGGATTGATTTCCAACTTTCTTGCAAAAGATTTATTTTCGTCATTTGCTGAACCAAAAATTTCTCTAACAATATCTTCGCTGGTTAAAACGCCGTAAGTTCCAGAATATTCATCAATCACAACAGCCATACTTTGTTTATTTTCCCAAAGCATTTGTTGAATAGAAGACATTTTCTTTGTTTCGAGAATGAAAAGTGGCTCTCGAATAACATCTTCCAATTTAAAGTTTTCAAGATTTTTTTTGTAAGGAATTAAATCTTTTATGTAAAGAATTCCCACAATATCATCAATGTCGTTTATGTAAACTGGAAATCGCGAAAGCCCAAGTCGCTCAGAAGTTTCAATTATGTTGTTAAAACTTTCATCAATTCTAAGAGCTTTTATATTTTTTCGCGGAGTCATAATGTCTTTTGCTTGCAAATCCGAAAATTTAAACGCACGATGCATCATTTGCTTTCCGTTTGTTTCGATAATTCCTTGCTCGCTACCAACATCAATTATAGTTTTAATTTCTTCTTCGGTAAAAGAAACTTTTTTTTCTGATGTGTTGATTTTTGCAAGTTTTAAAATTCCTCTGGAACAAAAAGTAAATGCTGCAACTAAAGGACGCAAAATCACTTCTAAAACGCTTATAAATCCGCTAAAGAAAAATGCGATTGCTTCTGGATTGTGAGTTGCAAAAGTTTTTGGGGAAATTTCGCCAAAGATTAAAAGTAAAAGCGTGGCCACAAAAGTTGCAATTCCAACTCCTGCGTTTCCAAATAATCTTAATGAAATTACCGTGATGATTGCAGAAGTGGCAATGTTTACAATGTCGTTGCCAACAAGAAGCGTGTTTATAAGTCGCTCCTTGTCGTTTAGTAAGCGAAAAACTCTCGTGGCTCTTTTGTCTTTTTTGTTTTTTAAAAGCCGAACTCTTAACTTGTTGATTGAAAGAAATGCACTTTCGGTTGCTGAAAAAATCATCGAAAGCGTAATGAGCACAACTACAATTATAAGAAGTGCCCAGATTGGAATGTTGGACGGCGGTTGACTAGAATCCATTCGCTATTCTTAACTCCTAACTTTTCTTTGTTTAGTTTTCGCTTGCAGAATCTTGAGCCGAATTATTTGCCGAATTTTCATTTTCTGAAGTAATGGCTCCCGCTTCTGCCATTTGAGCGTAAATTTCTTTCATTTGCTTAACTTGATCTAAACCTTGCAAAATGTATTGAACTTGGTCAGTTTCTGGAGCAATGTCGTAAGCTTTTTGAAGATTATCAATCATTCTGTCAAAATCAGTTGAACCAATCATCGCAAGATTATAAGCCGCAAGAAAATACGCTTCTTGTTTAAGCGAAGGATTTAAAAATTCATTTTCAACAATGTTCTCAAAAGGAACTGAAGGATCTTCGTTGTTAGAAATTGCGTCAAAAGATTTAAAGTAAGCGTCGCGGATTAAATATTCACCAAGCAAACCCGACTCATTTGTTGGATCAAGAACTAAAACTTCTTCAATGTAAGGGCGAAGACTTCCAATGGCAAGTTGACCATTTTCGCTTTGGCAAAGTGCTTCGATTGCTTGAACTTTTTCGAGTCCTTGAGACGCTTTTACGGCATTTAACAAATCTTTTGCCTCAAGAATTTCTGCACTTCGAGAATCAATTTCTGATTTATATTCTTGAGCATTTGTTTGCGATGGATCAAAAGGAATCGCGAGTAAAACAAAACCTTCTGGGCTTAAAATGTACGCTGCTGGAAAAGATTGAACGCCATAATTTCTGCTAAGTTCCATTTTTTCTTTGTATTCTTGTTCGATTTTTTCAACTTCACGTAAAGTTTTTTTGTCTGCATCTTCTGGAACATTTTGAGTTTTTGAATAATCAGTTTCTGAAAAAATTATGTTTACAAGAATGTAATCTTTGAATAATTCTTCAAATTCTTTTGTGTTAGAAACGCTTTGTTTGAACGCAACGCTTTCGTCACTAAAATCATCGCCAGAAAATAAAAGATAAATGTCTTTGTTTTGTTTTTGAGCTTTAGTTTTTGCTTCTTCTAAACTAGAAAGCCATTTTGATTTTCCGCAAGAACTTAGTGCTAAAAGCGAAGTTGCTAAAATTATTGTGCTTAGTGTAAGTTTTTTTAATTTCATTTTTATTTCTCCTATAAAATGACCGCATTTCAAGCTTTTTAAGCTGCCCTCTTTTAATAAAAAAATTTTTACTTAAAATATTCAACTCCGGCCTTAAAAATATTTTCGCAAGAAGTTTCGTGTTCTGAATCAAGTGCAATATTTTTTATTAAGTCCGAACTTGAACCGTCAGCATTTGTTCCCATAGTTCGCTCGTTATGTCCCATTTTTCCAAGAACTCTTCCGTCTGGACTTGTTAAACCTTCAATCGCAAATAAACTTCCGTTTGGATTGTCTGGTTCACAAATTGCAGGAACGCCGTTTACATCAACATATTGGCTAAAAACCTGACCGTTTTCAAAAAGACGTTTTGCTTCAGCCTGACTTATAAAAATTCTTCCTTCGCCATGACTTACCGGAATTAAATGCAATCTTTGATCCAAAACAGTTGCGTTTTGTGCCCAAGGACTTATCGCACTCACAATTCTAGTTCTAACAACTCTGCTTACGTGACGGCCAATTTTGTTAAAAGTGAGCGTTGGCATTTTTGCGTTTGGTTCGCGAATTTCTCCGTAAGGAACTAAACCTGTTTTTATAAGTGCTTGAAATCCGTTACAAATTCCCAAAATCAAACCGTCGCGATTTTTAAGCAAGTTCATAATGCTCTCTGAAATTCTATTTTCGCGGATTACGTTTGCAATATATTTTCCAGAACCGTCAGGCTCGTCTCCGCTAGAAAAACCGCCAGCAAATGCAAGAATGTTTGCTTTGTCAATTTCAGATTTTAATGCTTCAAGACTTTGCGAAAGTTCTTCGCTAGTTCTATTTTTGAACACAAGAATTTTTGTTTGAGCGCCATTTAAGTTAAACGCACGAGCTAAATCGTATTCGCAATTTGTTCCCGGAAAAACTGGAATTATTACTTTTGGTTTAGATTTTGATTTGTTTGCAATTTGGAATTTCGCTGATTTTTCAAAAGTCGCCACAGAAGAAAGTTCAGCACGAGCCTTAATTAAAGATTCGTGTTCTTTAAGTGCAAATTTTGGAAGCGGTTTTTGAAGTTCAGCATCAGAAACTGGAGGAAATACTTTTGCAAGTTTACTTTCCCAAGCGTTTTCAAGTTCATCAAGTGAGATTTCAAATTTGTCATAAATGATTTTTTCTTGAGAAATAGTCTCTCCAAGTTGATTTACAGTTCCGTCAACAAATTCTGTGTTTGTTTCTAAATCCATTGCAGATTCAACAATAATTGTTCCGTATTGCGGAACAAACAAATCTTCAAGACTCGCTTCTTTTTTGAAAGTTGCACTTGTTGAACTTTGCGGAATTTTTTC
Organism: uncultured Treponema sp.; assembly: GCA_964563305.1. Lineage (GTDB taxonomy): Bacteria > Spirochaetota > Spirochaetia > Treponematales > Treponemataceae > Treponema_D. Next base: position 20,492 of record CAZLXK010000012.1, on the reverse strand, counting down.
GATATCGACGCCGATTTTGTTTCCAAAAGACATTTTTGAAATCGCTTCAGCAATTCCACCCGCACCAACTGGATACATTGATTCGATTTTGCCTTCAAGATTTAATTTTCGAAGAACTTTCATATTTTTTTTGAAAGCATCAAAATCTGGAGCAAGTTTATTTGAATATGGAACGCTGATTACAAAAACGCCATAACCGGCTTTCTTAAACGAACCACTTTTTACGTTTTTAACATCTTCTGTGCTAACGGCAAACGAAACTAAAGTATGCGGAACATTGATATTTTCAAAAGTGCCAGACATTGAATCTTTTCCGCCAATCGACGCAGTTCCCATGCTAAGTTGTGCATCAACTGAACCTAAAAGTGCGCTCGCTGGATAACCCCAAGTTTTTTCATCAACTGCTCGACCAAAAAATTCTTGAAACGAAAGTCGGCATTTTTCTGGTTCTCCGCCAAGACAAGCAATTTTTGCAAGCGAAGATAAAACTGCAAATTGTGCTCCGTGCCAAGGCGACCATTGAGCAACACGCGGATCGTAACCAAAAGTCATCAAACTAACTGTAGAAGTTTCTCTCGGACTTACAACTGGAATTTTTGCAACCATTCCGGCTTCTGGAGTTCCTTGATATTTTCCACCAAAAGGCATTAAAACTGAACTTGCGCCAATCGAACCGTCAAATCGTTCGCCCAAACCTCGCTGAGAACAACAAGCTAAATCGCTTAAATCTGCAATAAACGCAGTTTTTAAATTTGGATTTTTTGGTGAACGTTTTAAGATTTTTGCAACACTTTCTAAAGGTTTAACAAGTGGCGATTCTTCTGGAGCAAGCGGATTTTCAATTTGTGCAACTGAGTGATGAGGAGCTCCCGCTGCGTCAAGGAATTTTCTGTCGAGTTCAACAATCGTTTTGCCACGCCACTTCATTACAAGGCGATTTGTATCTGTAACTGTAGCAACCACAACTGCATTTAAGTTTTCGTCGTTGCACGCTTTAATAAACTTTTTAGAATCTGATTTTCGCACAACAACTGCCATTCTTTCTTGACTTTCTGAAATTGCAAGTTCAGTTCCGTCAAGACCTTCGTACTTTTTAGGAACAGCGTCAAGATTTATGTCAAGCCCCGCAGCAAGTTCTCCAACCGCAACTGAAACTCCGCCCGCACCAAAATCATTTGAGCGTCGAATCATTTTGCAAACATCTTTGTTGCGGAATAAACGCTGAATTTTTCGCTCTTCCACAGCGTTACCTTTTTGAACTTCAGTAGCAGCAGTCGTAACAGATTTTTTGTCGTGAACTTTTGACGAACCAGTTGCCCCGCCAATTCCGTCTCGGCCAGTTCCTCCGCCAAGCAAAATAACTACATCGCCAGGTTCTGGCTCTTCTCTCATAACTTGATCGCAAGGTGCCGCTGCAATAACCGCCCCCAATTCCATACGTTTTGCAACAAAGTCTGGATGATAAAATTCCACAACTTGTCCTGTCGTTAATCCAATTTGATTTCCGTAAGAACTAAAACCTTGAGCCGCTTCTCGCGTAAGTTTTAATTGCGGAAGTTTTCCTTTAAGCGTCGCCTTCAAAGGAACAGTTGGATCTGCCGCTCCAGTAACGCGAAGAGCTTGGTAAACCCAAGAGCGACCAGAAAGTGGATCACGAATTGCTCCTCCAATACAAGTTGCTGCTCCACCAAAAGGTTCAATTTCTGTAGGATGATTGTGAGTTTCGTTTTTAAACTGCAAAAGCCATCGTTCAGTTTCGTCGGATTTTTTTCCTTTAGAATTTGTAGTGTAATGAACATCAATGTAAATTGAACAAGCGTTAATTTCAGCACTTTCTTCCAAATCTTCAAGTTTTCCGTGCTTACGAAGATATTTTGCTCCAATGCAAGCCATATCCATCAAAGTAACAGGTTTGTCTTTTTTGCCAGCGTAAAGATCTGTGCGAAGTTGAGTGTAATGTTCAAGCGAAGTTTTAAAAAGTTCAGAATAAGGTCCGTCTTCAATTTTGATTTCGTCAAGTTGTGTTAAAAAAGTTGTGTGTCGGCAATGATCAGACCAATAAGTGTCAAGAACGCGAATTTCTGTGATTGTAGGATCTCGATTTATAGACTTAAAATAATCTTGCAAAAATTTAATGTCAGCAAAATCCATCGCCAAACTTAAAGATTTTCTATATTCTTCCAAATCTTTGTCATTTAAAGAAATAAAACCTTCAACTGTAGGAATGTCTGGTGGCGTTTGCGTTTTGATTTCTAAAGTTTCAGGCTTTGCGTCGTCAGTTAAGCGAGAATCCACAGGATTTATTAAATATTTTTGGATTTTTTCAAGATCGTGAGTTGTAAGTTCACCATCTAAAAGCACAAGTTTTGCACAACGAACCTTTGGTGGCAAAGTTCCAACTTTTGTAGAAGATTTCATTCCTTCGCGAAGTAGAGAAAGACATTGCTCGGCACTGTCGGCTCTTTGATCGTATTGACCAGGCAAATATTCCCAAATAATTTCTGTGTTGCCTTCAGGAACTTTTAAAGAATCGTAAAAAACAAAATCGCTTTGTGGCTCAGAAAAAATTTTAAGTGCCGCTTCCTTAGCAACTTGAGTGGCAACATTTTCAATATCATAACGATTAAAATAACGCACACCACGCACAGTTGATATGCCCAAAAAACCTGTAATTTCAGAAAAAATTCTGTTAGCTTCGTTCTGAAATCCGTCTTTTCTTTCTACATAAATACGATACATTCTTGCATTATATTTATTTTAGCGTTTCTGTTCAATGTCGCTTGATTTTACATCCTTGTAAAATCAAGCGTCTTAAGTTTTTGTAAACAAAAACTTAAAATATCTTCTTCTTTCAAGATTGTGACGCGACATCCTGTCGCTCTTGTATTGACTGTTGTTTATGGAAAATTTTTTAATTTTTTTGGAGCGTGCTTCTCTTACACAGCGGAACTTTCTTGTGCTAAGAACTCGCACTAAACAAAACCCGCTTTTCAGGGTTC
>CAZLXK010000012.1:0-17483 GCA_964563305.1 uncultured Treponema sp. | reverse complement strand
GTTCCACTTTCGTTTCATTGCTTCGTTTTGGTGGTTTCGACCTTGCGGATACTGAGCAACGTCGAAGTACAACCACCGTCACTTCGCAACTCGCTTTGCTCGCCCTTACAATCGGGGCTAAGTCCTCTGTCGAGAAATTTAGCGCATTTGAATTTGCTTTAAAATTTTATTCAAATCATTTTTTTCAATTAAATCCAAAGAGCGACCTTCAATATATTTATGACATTCTTCTGTAAAAGAGCCGGCACTTATACAATATCCGCGAGAAGCTTTTAAATCTTGCATATGATTATGAAACTCGCGAACATACATGTCTCCTGTAGTTCCAGTCGTTCTAAAAAATCTAAACAAAATAGAATCTTCCCAGCGAGCATTGTAAACGTTAGCAAAAATGTCAGTGTAAAGCGGATCAACATCAATACTTTGAATTTTAATATTTGAATCTTTGTATTTTACAGCAATAAATTGTCGGCAAAGTGCAACAAATTCGCTACTATTTGAACTAAGATAAATCTGCAAATTTGAATTTTGACTTAATTCTTGATATCTTCCAATCAAAGCATTCACATCTTTATAATTTAAATTTACATTTCTGATTTGTTTTAAGCAATTTAAACCTTTAGAAATTTCTTTTTCATCAAAATAAACGCGTGCAAGATTATAAAGAATTTCAAGTCTAATATTTTGCGGCGTATTTTCATGCTTTAATCCAATTTCATAATCAGCAATAGCGTTTTCTAAATCATTTGTTTGAGTGTGATAAATTCCCGCTGCCAAGCAAGAACGTGCTCCGTAAACTGGATCTGCTCTAAGATGCATAAACATTTTGATTGCTTTGTCGCCCATTCCACATTCTTGCATTGCGTCTGCCATATCAAAAATTGCTTCTTTATTAGAAGGATCTTCTGTAAGTGCTTTCTTAAAACAAGGAAGACTTTCTTTGTAACGTCTTGAATTGTACAAAGCTTGACCAAGTGCAAAGTAAACGCCTTCGGCTTCTGGATTTTCAATAAGTGCTCGCTTAAAACAAGGAATTGCTTTGTCCCATTGTCCCGCGTCAAAACATGCTCTGCCTAAATAATAATTTACTTCATAATTTTGAGGTTTTAATCTTGCTGCAGTTGTAAGAGCGTTATAACCTTCTTGCGTTTTTTTTAGTTGAACTGCACAAATTCCCAATCTTAGCGAAACCAAAAATGGATCAATAGAAGTATTTTCACTTGCGAGCCTTACAAGTTGATCATAAACAGCGTAGGCTTTTTCCCAAAGATGACTTGTAAAATAAACATCACCAATCGGAATAAGTCCTGCAGGATCGTGCGGATCTTTACTCAATTTTTTGTTTGCTTCTCTAACAATTTGTGCTTGATTTGATTTTTTGCCTTTTGATTTTGAAGATGAACCTTTTCGCGTGGCAATCATTATAATTATTGCAATTACGGCAAGCACTAAAACTATAGGAATTAAGTAAGTAAAAATATTATCCATTTTTCTCCCTTATTTTGATTCAACTTTTCTAAAAAGCGTCATTTTACTTTTTGTTTTCGTTTACAAATTCTTGAATTCTTTCAAGTGCAGTTCGAATTTTGTCAATGGCGGTTGCGTAACAACATCGAATATGACCTTCGCCACCCAAACCAAAAACGCTTCCTGGAACAACCGCAATATTTTTTTCTTGAAACAATTTAGTTGCAAATTCTTCGCTCGACATTCCAGTCGAAGAAATATCAGGAAACATATAAAACGCTCCAGTTGGTTCTGGAACTGGCAATCCCATATCGTTAAAGGCTTTTGCCATTAAGTTTCTACGTTGCTGATAACTTATTCGCATTTTTTCCACATCATTCCAACCATTTTTCAAACCTTCCAAAGCCGCGTACTGACTCATAATTGGAGCACAAATTGTGTTGTAACCGTGAAGTTTGATTATTTGAGCAAGCAAATCTTTGCAAGCCGCAATGTATCCAATTCGCCAACCTGTCATCGCAAAAGATTTAGAAAATCCGTTAAGAATAATTGTGTAATCTTTCATTCCCGGAAAACTTCCAATAGAAACGTGTTTGTTGTCGTCGTAAACAAGTTCACAATAAATTTCGTCGCTAATGCACCAAATTTCGTGCTTTTTTACAACTTCAGCGATTTTTGCAAGTTCATCTTTTGGAATCATAGTTCCAGTTGGATTGTTTGGTGAACACATCATAATCGCTTTAGTTTTTGAAGTGATTGCGTTTTCAATTTGCTGAGCAGTTGGATAAAATCCGTTTACGCTTGTGTCAAGTGGCACAACTTTTGCAAAACACAAATTTGCTAAAGGCGTGTAATTTACGTAGCAAGGCTGACACACAATAATTTCGTCGCCTGGATTTAAAATCGCTCTAAGAGTAGCGTCCACGCCTTCACTTGCGCCAACAGTCACAACAATTTCGTTTGTTGGATTATAATACATATTGTATCTTTCCAAGTACTTTGCAATTTCTTCGCGCAATTCAATTAAGCCCCAGTTGCTCGTGTAAGAAGTGTGACCTTTTTCCAAATGATAAAACGCTTCTTCTCGCATGCACCAAGGAGTCGGAAAATCTGGCTCGCCTACAGAAAGTGAAATTACATCATCGTGTCCAATCAGCATTTCAAAAAATTTGCGGATTCCACTTGGCGGAGTTTCTAACATTGCTTTGCTAAATCTATCTTCTCTCATTTTAAAGTTTGTCCTTTTTTCTGATGATTAAAACTTGTTATCATTCCGAACTTGAGGCTGGTGAGCTCTCGAACAATCGAAATCAGTAGATAAGAGATTCTGATATTTCGACAAACTCGCTAGCCATAAATTCAGAATGACATTTTTTTATTTGCCTAAAATCAAGCGATAACGCCTTCTCTTCGATCTGAATTTTCTTCAATATAAACAATGTCATTTTCTTTATACGTTTTAAGTAAGAAATGAGTTTTTGTTGAACGAACTCCAGAAATCGTAGAAAGTTTTCTTGCCACAAAATCAGCAACATCTTGCAAAGTGTCGCCCTCAATCACAACTTTTAAATCATAACCGCCACTCATCAAATAAAGTGATTTAACTTGCGGAAAGCGATAAATTCTGTCGGCAATTCCATCAAAACCATGTTCGCGTTCTGGCTGAACTTGAATTTCAATTTCGGCTTTTACTCTTTCTTTTGTAGCGGCATCTTTTTCAGGATTTATAATGGCGGCGTATTTCATAATGATTCCATCATTTTCAAGCTTTTGGATGATTGCTTTTACTTCTTCCACAGACTTTTTAGTCATTGCAGAAATGTCTTCGTACGAAAGACGAGCATTGTCTCTTAATAAATTCAAAATCTCTTCTGAAACGTCCATATTTTTCTCCTAAAAAATAATTTTTAAATTTATGCAGACGTTGATCCTGCAAGGTCGATATGTCATTATCGGACTTTGTTGGTGAGCAAAGTCGAACTACGATCCGATAATCATAATATCAAAATTTCTTGCTTAATATAGAAATTTTTGCCAAACCGCCACTTTTTTACAAAACAGCGACTTTCTTGCAGAAAAGTTGTAAGTTTCGCCGTAAAACCGCCAGTTCTTTCAAGCAAGCGACAGTTCTTGCGAAAAGCGACAGTTCTTGCGAAAAGCGACAGTTCTTGCGAAAAGTGTCAGTTCTTGCGAAAAGTGTCAGTCCGCTGCAAAAACCGCCACTCAAACAATAACGCCTTTAGTCGAAGGAATTTCTTTACCACGACGAGGATCAATTTCCACCGCTTGCCGAATCGCCCGAGCCGCTGCCTTAAACAAACCTTCCATTTTATGATGATCGCTTCGCCCACGAATTGTGTCCAAATGCAAGTTGCACTTTGCACCACCAGCGAAACCTTGCCAAAAATCTTCAAAACAGTCAGTTTGGAAACTCGAAGGTTTGTCGCCACTTACAGAAACTAAAGGAATGTTACTCAACTTAGCATCGCAAACGCAAAACGCTCTTCCGCCAAAATCCACACTTGCTTGCAAAAGACTTTCGTCCATTGGATAAATAAAAAATCCGCTACGATAAATTCCAGCACAATCGCCCAAAGCTGCAGCGAACAAATTGCCTAAAACAATTCCAGTGTCTTCAATTAAATGATGCTGATCCACATACAAATCGCCACGAATCGTTCCGCTCAAGTCAAACATTCCGTGCTTACAAAACGCACTTAGCAAATGTTCAAAAAAACCAATCGGATTTTCCACAGAATATTTTCCGCTTCCGTCAAGATTTAGCGAAAGTTTAATTTGAGTTTCTTTAGTATTTCGTTCAAGGCTTGCCGCTCTCATCAAATTCTCCATTTATTTAATTTATCGACATTTTTTTTCTTGATTTAAGAATTATCAAAAATTTACTATAAAAATTTACCACAAAAATTAAATAAATTAAATAGAAAGTCAATTTGTCATTTTGGAGCGAGTTTAAAAATTTTCACTTAGCACGGTGCTTGTGCTTCGACTTCGCTCAGCAACCGCAAGGTCGAAATCACAACTTCGATTTTATGACGCGACATCGTGTCGCTCTTTATAAACCGCCACTTATTGCAGTTTTATTGGCTTTTTTGTGCAAAGACTTCGCCCCAAACAAAACCCGTGTTCCACACTTCCGCTATCGCTTCATTCTCTGCAAAATCTCGTCATTCTGAAGTTTGCATAAGAATTTCTTGACGCTTGCTCACGTAAAGTTTCTCTTTTCTTAGTAAAATTGCAATTTTTGCAGAGAACGCCTTTGGCGGTGTTCCATACGGGGCTAAGTCTTCTGCGAGGGCGGGGCTGCCTTTTGGCAGCCCCGCCCTTGTTACTTAGAGAATGTTCACTGAGTTAGAAGATGCAAAAACTTAAAACTTATGACAAAACGCAAACGTAAAATCCACAAACTTAAAACTTGCACCAGAATTTCCAGAAATCAGCGAAAACTCCTCCGAGCGACTTTGTGCAGAATAAGTTTCTCCAAACAAAGAATTTATAAAAGTGTTTTCAAGTTCTAAAGAAATAAAATTTTGCGAATTAAAATAAAAACTTCCTAAAAATCCAAATTTTACGCCACTAAAAAAAGCGTTCATTCTGTCTAAAAAATACTTTATTTCTCCTTTAGGATGATTATCCAAAGAATCCGTGTGAATAAAAGGACAAATTGCAAAATCCGTACAAAAACTAAAGCGAGAAAATTTTGCACTTAAAGAAAATCCTGCCCAAGTAATATAATTTATTCGCTCAAGTGCCAAAACTTTGCCACTAAAAGTGCTTGCATTTTCAACGCTCGTATAAGGTTCGTAATAATTTTCACTTGAATTGTAAGCACCATACCAATAAGATCCGCCGTTTGCCACAAAAGATGAATAAGAATAATCAAACTGTGCAAAAAGCTTTATTCCAATTTGATTTTGAAATTCTTTTGCGTAATTTAGTTCCAAAATCCAATTATAATATCGCTCAAGTTTACATTCGCTTTCGCTGTAATTTGTTTTGTAAGAAGCAACCGTAGAATCTAAAGTCCATTTTTCCGCTACAAGAAGTTTTGTAGCATTTGTAGTAACGTTTAACCAATCAGAATCAAAAACAGTTCCGCATTTTAAGGGCAAAGCTTCTTGATATTTAAACGAAACGTTAAATCCGCAAAATCCAGTTTCCGCTTTTATTCCGCCAAAAAATATTGGTTTTTGCTCCCAATTCAATTCGCTTAAGATTTTTGTTTCGCCTAAAGAATTTTCTGTGTAAACAAATTCGTCTTGAACGCCAAATCTTGTGGTAAAGTAAGGTTCTAAATTTAAGTTTAAATTTTTCAAAAAAAAGTTTTCGCTTGTTGTTGATTTTTCGGACTTTTCTGATTTGCTTGAACTCACTGATTTTTTTGTGCCAACTGAAAGTGCCGAAATTTTGCAAGTTAAGAGAGAAATTAAAAATATTAAACAAAAAAAATTCTTTCTTGTCATAGTCATATTGAGCAAAGCGAAATATCTATAAACGGATGGTCATTTCGAGATCCTCAATGATCGTTAAGTCTTAAATTTTCCGATGGTTCAACAAGTTCACCAAGCACTTCAATCGGGTCAACTTTAAAAACTTTTGCTAATTGTTTACGAACAGCGTCTAAATCTCGCGGATAAGAAGCCGTAAAAGTCATTTCTTGTAAAGTTTTTGGATGACAAATTGTAAGTTTGTAAGCGTGAAGAGCAAGCCTAGAAAGCAAAGGTCGCTCTTGCTGAGTGTCGCCGTTGTATTTTTTCTTAAAATCGCTTAAATAAACTGGTCGCTGGTTTCCTGAATAAAGCGGATCGCAAACAATCGACAATCCTTTTGCTTGCAAATGAACACGAATTTGATGCGTTCTTCCGGTTTTAGGCGACGCTTCAATCCAACTAAAAGGTCCGCAGTTTCCAAGCAAAGTAAAATCTGTAATTGAAGGTTTTCCGTGCGTTCTGTTTACAACTGTTCTGTGCCGAGCATCTCCGTCTGGCATAAGTTTTAAGTCTACGCGAAGAGTTTTCCAAAGCGGATGTCCGTTTACTAAACAATGATAAATTTTTTTGACTTGCCGATTTTCAAATTGCATAGAAAGATTTCTGTGACTTTCAGCATTTTTTGCGTAAATAACAATTCCGCTTGTGTCTTTATCAATTCTGTGAACTGCAAACAATCTTCCAAATTCACTTTCTGCAGCTAAATCTAAACGAGGAGCATTTGCATCATAACGATCTTGAGCAACTAAAAGTCCTGAACGTTTATTTAGAACAAGAATATCGTCGTCGTTATAAATTACAGTATAATCTGAATTTTTTTTCATAAACTAAAGTATAAAATAATTTTTGATATTAAGGAAGTTTCAAAAATTTATCTGATTTTTTTAATATTTATAATGAATAAAAAAGTACTAGTCGGACTGTAGGGGCGAGAAGCGTTCTCTGCAAAAATTATATTTTATTTTACAGAACAGCGGTTCATTTTTTATATTAGCAGATTCTTAAAGCTTGTTCAGAGTTACAATATTTGCAGAGAATGAAGCGAAAAGCGGAACCCCGAAAGGCCTTTGCTTAGAGAATTTTCTCCAAAAAAAATAAAAAGAATATAACAAAAAATTTTGTTGACTTATATTTTAAGGTTACAATAAAAAAACGTTTTTTTATTAAACATCTTGAATTTTTGCGGTTAATGACATAATATTGAAAGAAAATAGCAATGAAAAAGGAGTTGTTGTTATGTCTTTAAAGAAAAAATATGATGCTGAAAAAAATGTTTATGAAGTAACATTTACAGTTTCAAAAGAAGCTGCACAAGGCGCTCAGAAAATCACAATTGCTGGCGATTTTAATAGTTGGAGTAGCACAGAAACTCCTCTTACCGCTAACAAAAAAGGAGATTTTTCTGTAAAACTTACATTGGAAGCTGGTAAAGAATATCAGTTCCGTTATTTGCTTGATGGAAAGCGTTGGGAAAATGATTGGAATGCAGATAAATATATTCCTGCTCCGTTCTCTCACACAGATAATTCTGTAGTTATTTGTATTCCAACTGAAGAAGATAAAAAAGTAAAAAAGACTTCTTCTAAAAAATCAAGTAAATAAAATCTAAATATCAACGTCGTTTTGAGTTAAACTCGTGTTGTCATCGTGTCGTTTCGTCATCGAGCGTTTATTAAGCAAAGCGAAATATCTTGTTTAATTTTCAAATTGAAGTGTTTATAGATTCTTCGCTTTGCTTTACTCAGAATGACATTCAGTTCTAATTGCTAAAAAATCCTTTCCGTTAAATTTCAGTTATTTTAAACATTGGACTTTCATTTGGCTTTAATTGCAAAACGTGATGTTCGCAAGACAAAATTTCTGTTGGATCGTGAGTTACGTGTAGCAAAGTTGTAGTTCCAGTTTGAGCAACAGTTTCTAGCAAATCTAAAATCTTTTGTCTAAAATTTTCGTCAAGTCCGTGGCAAGGTTCATCTAAAATCAAAATGCGTGGACTTTTTACCGCCGCTCTTAAAATCAAAATTGCCCTTTGCTCTCCATAACTTAGCGAAGAAAAATTTTCGCTTTCTCTCCCTTGAAAATCAGCAAGTTTAAGCCAAGCTTTTGCCGTTGCAATTTCAAAATCACTTGCTTTTTCGTAAAGACCAATGCTGTCCTTAAATCCACTAATAATCACATTTAAAAGCGAAGTTCCGCCCAACATTCTGTAATCCACATGAAGTCTATAACTTACAATTCCAAGTTGCTTTTTAATGTCCCAAATACTTTCGCCAGAACCGCGCCTTTTGCCAAAAATTTTTATATTTTCGCGGAAAACTTGCATATTGTCGCCAGTTATAAGTTCAAGAATTGTAGTTTTGCCGCTTCCATTTGGACCTTGAATAAGCCAATGCACGCCTTGTTTAACTTCCCAAGTTAAATTTTTTAGGACTTGATGTTCGTCCCAGCCAACATTTACGTTTTCAAATTTTATAAGACTTTGTGGATTTTCTGAATCAGAATTTGCCGAAGTAAAAGTCGCCGAAGTAAAATCCGCAAGATTTTGAGTTAAGGCTTTGCTTTCTTCGCGGATTTTTTTTAGTTCTTCAAGAAAAGCATTTTTTTCTTGCTCGCGAGTTTTTGCATTTTCTTCGAGTTTTTGATTTCTGATTTTTTCATATTCGGTTCGACTTCCGCAAAAAGATATTTTTTTGTCTGTCATTTCTAAAACTTTATTTATGCTACTTGGAATTTCGTTGTAGCGTTCCATACTCAAAATAATTTTTGGAAAGTCAAAATTTATTTTTTCAGAATTTATTTGCCGACTTGTGATTGTTGTAAAAAATTCTAGCAAAATTTTTCTTGATTCAGCGTCTAAACCAGCGAACGGATCACTTAAAATTATTAGTTTTGCGCCAGACAAAAGTGAACGGCAAAGTAAAGTTCTTCTAATTTCGCCAGTGGACATAAATTTTAGTCCGCGGTCAAGAATTTTTTCTACTCCGCAAAGTTTTACTTGTGGCAAAGTTTCAAGCCGAGCGGCAATTTCTGGCAAAGCGGAGCCTTTTTTTGATAAAGTGCTTTCTTGTGATGAAGTCAAAACTTCGCAAATATATTGTCTTCCAGTTCTTCCGGGATCTTTTTTATTCATATATTCACTTTCGTCGCGTTCATTTTCTTCTTGAATTAAATGTGCGGCGTTTTCAAGCGAAACTAAAGCAACATCTTTTACAAATGCAGAATAATAAAATGATTGATTTTCGCTTTGCTGATTTTTGTTTTGCTGATTTGAACTTGCTAAGTTCAAGTTGTTCATTTTGTTCGGCACAAAATCGTATTCTCCAGACAAAGCTTTTAAAAATATATCTTTTCCGCCAGAATTTGGTCCGATTATAAGCCAAGCTTCGCCAGTTTGCATTTTCCAGTCGATTTTTTCTATAAAAGTTTTAGTTTTGCTTTGAATACTACAGTTTTTGATTGTGATTAAATTTTCTGACATAAGTTTGCCCTTTTTTAGAATTTGAGATTTATATTTAACGCCCAATTAGTTTTTTAATCAAGATTTGCTGTTTGATTTGCTGATTTTTGAGGAATTTTCAGTGAATTTTAAATGAATAAAAAAAATCCCACTTGAAAAATATAGAAATTTATAAATAATAGTTAATTGTTAGTTAAAAAATTTTGGGGATATAGCTCAGTTGGTAGAGCATTTGGTTCGCAATCAAAGGGTCACCGGTTCGACTCCGGCTATCTCCAAATAAAACTTTACGGGTATTAGCGCAGCTGGTAGCGCGCAACGTTCGGGACGTTGAGGTCGGCGGTTCAAATCTGCCATACCCGAAATTATTTTACTTTTCTGAACTTTCCACAGTCGCAATTTCTTCTTTTGTCTTTTTTCTACAGTTCATCAATAAGCAGAACTTTTATTTCAGCAACTTATTTTAATTGTTTGTCATTTGTCAAAAACATATTGCAGTCGGATTCTATGGCAGAAACAATTAGAATATTTGCATCTTTAAAAAATGATTTGTAAACACTGATTTTTTGCAAGTTATGTTCCCGATATGGATGCACAAAATATTCCGTGTCTGTGACAGCATATGTACACAAATCTTTTCCGTTGTTCATTGCAGAAAGCAAAAATTGCTCAGTTTTAGATGCGTAAGGCTCACTTCCATCGAGATAATAAATAAGCGGAGAAGTATCAAGAAAAATTAAACTCAATTCATCGCTCCTTATTTCTTAGGGAAGAAACATATTCTCGTGCATCTTGATTCCATACTTTTCCGCTAAGTCCCTTGTATTTTTCAAGAAGCAAAGCGTTTTTTCCTTTTAAATTTGGATCAATAAATTCATCTAAGATAGTTATTCGGCTTTACAGCGACTTTTTCTAATGCTACATATTCGTTTCCATCATAATATCCATTTACAGAAATCATTTTTTCGCCTCCACATTTTTAGAGCTTGTCTTAAATTTTTAGAGATGCCCAAATATAACATCACTTTCCCGAATTTTCCACAACCGCGATTTCCTCGTCTGTCAAGCCGTAAAGCTTGTAAACCAAACTGTCGATTTTTGAATCCGTGAGTTTGATTTCTTCTTCCAGCGCGGAAATTTCCTTTGCGTAGTCATAAAAATAATCCTGAAGCTCGTCTTTTTGCTTTAGTGTAAGTTTTACTTTTTGCTTTGAAAGTTCCTTTGCGAAATCAGCGAACGAAAGCTTGTAGAAATCTTCAATGTTTTGCGTGATTTTATTCAAGTTGTATTCTTCTTTGATTCGTTCGATGAAGTGGGTTGTTTTTTTGTGCAAGTCAGAATTGAGAGAAAGCATTTTGTCGGCGAGAGAAGTTAGGAGCGAGGAATCAGGAGCGAGAAGCGAGAAATTAGGAACTGGAAAATTTTCTAGCGTATTAACATTGATTTTAGGAAAAACAGCTCGGTCAAGATTCACATTCTTACTTTTTAGATAAAAAGCACATAAACGAGATGCAAGTATTGCAAATAAAAGTTTGATTGGACAATTATTTTTTGGAATAAGATTGAAAACATCTGTGTTATTTATTGCTGTGTAATCAATGTAGCAACAATCAAGATTTTCTTTTGAAATAATTCTGTTTACAAGAATTCTTTGTCCATTAAAAATTTCAAATTTTCTTGGAGCCGCAAGATTTTTGCCATATTTTATGAATTCTTTGTTAGGTCTGATAAAATAACGTTGAATATTTGCAGCACCAAGCAAAGGTAAATATGATTCATCAATTTTTGTTTCAGAATTGTAAATTCTCGCTTTCATCATTTCTTTTGTTTGCGGAGGAATGCCTTTACCTTGTTCATACGGCTTCATTCCTTGATAAAATGAAAAATAATCAGAAAGACATTTCTCGCCCTTTAGTTCAATCTGTTTTGAAAATGAAATTTGCACATCTTCATCTTTTTCTGAAAATAATTTTTCATCTTCATATGACCATTTTTTTGCTCCAATTTTTTCAAGTCGTTCAGCAATTGTTTTGCAATTTCTGTCAATGCTTAAGATTTTTGTTGTATGATTTACTTGTGAATTTTTTCCAATGATAATAAGCGTATCAACAACAGCATCTTCAAAAACACTGTAAGTATTTAAAACTGAATTTGCTTGATGATTACAAAAAACGATTTGGCGAAGAACTTTATCGAATTTTGTCGAAAGCCAATAATTTGGAATAATATATCCATAAATTCCATTTGGCTTTAGTAAATCAAAAATTCTTTCAACAAAAAGTGCATAAGTATTTATCTGATATTTTGCCGTTTTGAATTTTTTGTAATAAAATTCTTTTTCTTTTTCACTTATCGAACGAGATGGAACATACGGCGGATTAGAGATAACAACATCAAAACCGCCTTTTTCAAAAACTTCTTCAAACTCTTTTTTCCAGTCAAAAGCCTTTTCAAAATCTGGACTGTCAATCAGAGAGTTTCCGCATTTGATTTTTCCTGTAAGCGTTGTCAGTTTTCTGTTTCTCTTCGCCGTGTTAAGCCATAAACTTAATTTTGTTATCTCAATGCTATCTTCGTTTATGTCAACACCGTAAAGATTGTTTTCAAGAATCGAGTTGTCGTTTTCGATTGTCTCGAAGTTCAGTGATTTTTCTTTGTGGATCGCGTTGAAATAAGTGTCGATCATGTTATGCTCCTTGCGGAGCTGCTTTAGAGCCGCGTTCAAGAATGCACCGCTTCCGCAAGCCAAGTCGAGAATCTTCAAGCCAAAAAGCCAGTTTCTGTAGTCCGTCAGTTTCGCTTCCAAGTCTAAGACTTGCTTTTTTGTGTATTTCTTTTCAGTGTTGTAAACATCACCGTTTATCTCTAGCTCTTTCCGTCTGTTTTCGCACAAAACGCCGATTGTGTTCTGTGCGATGTAGTTTGTGATGTATTCCGGCGTGTAGAAAACTCCGTCTTTTTTCCGCTTCCCTTTGTTGTCGCTTTGGATTTTTGCTCCGGTTTTTTCCGCCTCGATTTCCTTTTCAACTTCTTCAATTTCGGTCAAACTGTTTTCAAAAATGCGTCCCAAAATGTCAACGCTGATCTGGCTTTCAAAATCATATTGGCAGAGCTTTTCGCAATGGACAAAAAGAACGTCGTCGCTGATTTTTACATTATCCAAAATGTCATCAGTTTTAAACAAACCTCCGTTATATGCAAAAATTGAATTATTTGAATCTTTAGGATTTTCAAAACCTTTATCAATCCAATTAAAATATTGCTTGAAAAGCGAGTAAAGCGGAACATCTATGAAATTTTCTTTTGAAGTTTTCCAACGTTTTATAATGTTCAGAATGCTATTTGCTGGCAATAATCCTCTGTCGCTACAAAACCTAATGAATAAAATCCTGTCCAAGAGTTTTTGAGTTTTTTTGAAAAGCAAAAGTTTGTCTATTTCTGGATTGTTTTCTTTCAAATCTTCAAAAAGATTCCGCTTGAAATCCGAATAAACGGAATAAAATTCGTCTGTTATCTGCTTTTCCGCTGAAATACTTTCGTTCTTTATTTTAAGCGGAATATCGTTGAACATCTGGTTTGATTCAAGAAGCAGATACAAGACGCAGAAATGTTCAAAATCAAGGTCAAACAAATTGAATTCAATAAAATCGCTCTGAACTTCAACATAGAAACGCAGCCGCTCAAAGTTCGAGACAATGATATATTTGCAATCGCTATGAAAGTTTTTGTAAGAAAACGCTTGAAATGCTACGTTGTCTAAATCCTTTGTCTGAGTGGACTTCAATTCAATCACGCATTTTATATTGTTTTCGTTGTTCGCTTCGCAAATCGCGCCGTCGGCTTTCTTTGAGTTCGACTTGTTCCGAACATCGTTCTTTGCTTCTGTAAAAAGATTGAAGTTTTTTTCCGGTTTTATAATATATCCTAAAATCTGACAAAACAGATCGCGCAAGAATCCTTCTTGATATTGCTCTTCTTTTGAGCTTCTGATGTTTGCTTGCTTTGTCTTGTCAAGGAAAGTTTTGGAAAACTGACTGTATTTTTCCTGCAGAATTTTTTTGTCAAGAAATGATAAATAATGCTCGACTATCTTTTTT
Source organism: uncultured Treponema sp. (assembly GCA_964563305.1). Classification (GTDB taxonomy): domain Bacteria; phylum Spirochaetota; class Spirochaetia; order Treponematales; family Treponemataceae; genus Treponema_D. The sequence continues at coordinate 3,954 of CAZLXK010000012.1, read as the reverse complement.
TGAAACATAAAATGAATTGTAGCACAAAAAGTGCAAAAAACTAAGCGGAAGATTTTGTTGATTTTTCTTTTCAAACGCGTTAGGGATATTCTGACATCGTGTCAGTTTCGAGAATTTTTGAGTTACACAAGCGTTAGGGATTGTAGCCGCGTAAGCGGTTCGGACAGACAACTTGTTGGCTGGCTGAACGGAAAAATTTGCGTAGCAAATTTTATAACGCAAAAGCCCGATTTGCCGCCTTTTAATAAAAAATTTTTGTTTTTTTGCTGAAAATTTTAAAACTCAAACGAAAATCTTGCGGCAAAAACGCCCAAAAAAATCAATTTTAATACATTGCCGAATTTTTGCATAAAAAATATAATGTTCGAAAAAATCAGGAAGGTTAAAAAATGGAAAAACTTACACTTGAAGAAGCAAAACGCATTAACGATTCGGCGGTTAGCGAGGAGCATTTGAGACTTCACGAAGCGAACGTTTCGGCTTGCATGGGAGCGATGGGAAAACATTTTGGAGAAGACGCTGACGGAATTGAACATTGGGAAGCAGTTGGATATTTGCACGACTATGATTACGAAAAATTTCCTGAAGAACATTTAAAGCACACAGAAGAACCTTTGCGTGCGGCGGGCGTTCCAGAAGAGGACATTCGGGCGATTTTGAGTCACGGATATTCGATTGTAAACGACGTAAAGCCTGAAACGAACTTGGAAAAATCGCTTTTTACTGTTGATGAACTCTCGGGAATTATTCAAGCGGCGGCGAGAATGAGACCAAACGGAATTGTGGATATGGAAGTTAAATCTTTTATGAAAAAATGGAAAAGCCCAAACTTTGCTGCAAAATGTAATCGTCCGCTGATTTTGAAAGGTTGCGAAATGCTCGGAATGGACTTAAAAGATGTGGCTGAACTTTGCATTGAAGGAATGAAAGCTCACGCGGCGGAACTTCATCTTACGGCGGAAACTTTGCACAGCTAAGAATGAACTTAAAATCACTTCTCAAAAAAGAGCCGATGCTTACGGTTTCGCTTTTATTTGCAATAGTTTCGCTTTTTATAACTCCACCGAGCCTTGAACTTTTTTCAGAAATCGACTGGAAAACTTTAGCAACGCTTTTTATGCTTCTTTCAGTTTTGGAAGGATTCAAAAGTGAAAATATTTTTTCTCCGCTTTTAAGAAAATGTGCAAACTTAAAAAAAATCCGCAATCTTACAACGTTTTTTGTTTATGGTGTTTTCTTTTTGTCAATGTTTGTAACTAACGACGTTTCGCTGATTATTTTTGTTCCGCTCACGATTTTACTTTTTAAGGCTGGCGGTAAGGGAAAATACATTCTTCCGGTTTTAACGTTTGAAAATATTGCAGCAATTCGAGGTTCACTTTTAACGCCATTTGGAAGTCCGCAAAATCTTTACATTTTTAGTCAAAGTGGAATTAGTGCCGCCCGATTTATGTTTATAATGCTTCCACTTTGGATTTTTAGTTTTTTTCTTCTATATATATTTATTTTGATTTTGTTTCGTCGCGATGAAAATGAAGAAATTGTTTTTGAAAAAGACAAAATAGCTCCTGCTTGGTCGAGTGAGGGCAAGAGAAAACGAATTTTATACATTTTACTTTTTGTTTTAATAATCGCCACAATCATAAGTCGCACAAAGTTTTGGCCTTTTGTAACTTTATTTGTAGCAATAATGCTTTTGATTTTTGACCGAAAAATTTTGCTTAAAACTGACTATGTTTTGCTTTTAACGTTTTTATGCTTTTTTGTATTTTCGTCGTCGATTTGTAGAAATAAGGCAGTTTCTGATTTTTTGAGCCGAACTGTAAAAAATCACGAATACATTTGGAGCATTTTGTTAAGCCAAGTGATTTCGAATGTTCCTGCAAGCATAGTTTTGTGCCCTTTTATTGGAAGCGAAATTTCAAATTTAAGGGCTTTGCTTTACGGACTTGACAGTGCGGGGCTTTGTTCGCTGATTGGAAGCCTTGCGAGCGTAATAAATCTTAGACTTTACAGTCGCGAGTTTTCAGGGAGCAAAAACGCTTGGCAATTTATCAAAACTTTCACTTGGATAAGTTTAGCGTTTTTTACTGTTGTGGTTTTGCCTCAGTGGCTGCTGATAAAATTTAGTTCTTAATTTTTTCCAGAACCGCAACTTTATTCGAAATGTTCCTAATCGCTTTGATTTTTCCAATAACCTTAAAAATCGGGAAAATAACTTCCATTCCTTCAACAAGGCTTCTGTCGCCCTTCCAAGTAAAATCAGAAGAAAGAAGTGCAATTTCTTTTCCACTCGCCGCACCAAAAGTAAAAACTGCTCCGCTTTTGCTGATTGATTTTTCAATGTCTTTTTTTACAAACTTCGGGCTTAAGATTTCAATAAATATTGTCGCTTTCCTAAAATGCTTATCTACAATCGACAAAAATTTTTTTATGTCATCTTCGGAAAGATACATTGAAAGTCCTTCGACTATAAAAAGCACATTTTCTGAAGTTTCGTTAATTTCCGTCGCCCACTTTTCATCCATCGCCGAAGACGAAATATTTTTTACGCGAGAATCTTCATTTATATAAAGTTCCCGCACACTGATTGCGTCGCTAAGATCAACGTTGTACCATTTGCGAATATTTTGATTTTCGATTCTGTAAAACCGAGTGTCCATTCCGCTCGCTATGTTAATCACTGTTGCGCAAGGATTTTTAAAAAGCCAGTCGCGAAGCATTTTGTCAAGAAGAATTGTCCGTGCGATAACTCCAGTTGACATTGTTAAATCTTTGTCCGCCGCCGAAAAGTCGTAGTTCATTTTGCTAATTATTTCGATTGCTTTTTTGTCATAAATTTTATGATTTTTTTTCTGCGATTCTTTTGCACGCGCATACAAAGTCATAAGCATTGTTTTTGAAACGTTGTTAAGTTTAGAATTTTCCGCTTTTGTCATATTTTTAATTATATCATGTTTTTTTTAGTTCAGATTTATTTTTTGTTTTTAAATTTTTATTCTGATTTTGATGATGATTTTGATTTAAGATTTTAAATTCTGATTTTAGAAAATTGTTCTGATGAAAAAAAATTATTAAGTTAATTTTTAAATTTGACTGTAATTTTTTTTCGCTAAAATTTGATGACTTTTTTAAGTTAAAAATCTTGCATTTTAGAAATGTCGAATTTGTTTTACAATAAAATAAAATGAAAAATTCCGCTTTTCAAAACAACATTAAATCCGCAAAAAAAGAAAAACTCTCGCAGCACATAATTCATCCTTTTGAGCCATTTTATGATAAAAACTCAAATATTTTAATTTTAGGAAGTTTTCCGTCTGTTGCTTCTCGTGCAGATGGATTTTATTACGGAAACATTCACAATCGTTTTTGGAAAGTTCTCGCTGCCGTTTTTAAGAATAAAGATTGTTTTACAAATTCAAAAATTTCAAATTCTGATTTTGATGATGACATAAAACTTATTACAACTCAAGATAAAAAAGATTTTCTTTCTTGCCACAAGATTGCACTTTACGACGCAATAAAAGAATGTACGATTTCTGGTTCAAGCGACAATTCTATTCGCAAAGTTGTTCCTTCAAATATTGAACAAATTGTTCAAAGTTCAAACATCAAAAAAATCTTTGTAAACGGAAAAACTGCCGAAAAATTTTTTCTAAAATATCAGCCAAGTAAACTTTGTAAAATTTTAAAAGTTCTTCCTTCTACAAGTCCAGCAAATGCTAAGTTTTCGCTTGAAAAATTGATTCAAGAATGGAAAGTTGTCGCAGAAGATTAAACTTTTTTAAAAATTAAAAACTTGCCGCAAATCAAAATCAGTTCTAACAAAAAATTAAATTCTTTGACATCAACTTAAATAAATGATAATATTTTCTTGCGAACAAAATATAAAAACATTCGCAAAAAAAAATGTTCACAAGGAGAAAAAAAATTTATGTCAGATTTTACAGATTA
>CAZLXK010000011.1:0-26634 GCA_964563305.1 uncultured Treponema sp. | reverse complement strand
CGGAAATCGCTCGATCTCCTTGTTGCCACTTTCTTATAAAGTGGCATCTTCTGCGAAAAAAAAGCATAGCCCCGATTGTAGTGGGCACGAAGTGCGTGCGTTAGCACCGAAGCGAAAGCGTAGCCACGAAAAGCGGGTTAGCACAAAAGAATTTGCTCCACCAAAATAAAAAGGAAAAATAATTTATGGCATATTTTGAAGCGAAAAATTTAACTCAAGATTTTGAAACAATAAAACTTAACGTTTCGTTTGAATGTGAAAAAGCGTCAATGACTTGCATTGTTGGTCCAAGTGGCAGCGGAAAATCAACAGTTTTGCGTTTAATTTGCGGACTTAACAAAGCATCTTCCAGCCAAAAAATAATTCTTGACGGAAAAGATATTACGAACGTGCCAAGTTCAAAAAGACAAATTGGAATGGTTTTTCAAAATCACACTTTATTCGATCATTTAAATGTTGTGGATAATATTTCTTACGGATTAATTTCTAACGGAATGAAAAAAAACGACGCTAGAAAACTTGCAAGTGAATTTTTAAAGCAATTTGAACTTGAAGGTTTTGATAAAAGATTTCCGAATACGCTTTCTGGCGGTGAAGCACAAAGAGTTTGTCTTGCTCGAACTTTAATTATGCAGCCAAAGTTGCTTTTGTTTGACGAGCCACTTTCTGCTTTGGACGCTCCTTTAAGAAAAAAACTCGGAAATCTTATAAAAAATCTGCAAAAAACTTTCGGTTTTACGGGAATTATGGTTACGCACGACATTAACGAAGCAAAGTTGCTTGGAGACAAAATAATTCTTATAAAAAATGGAAAAATTTTTTGGAACGGAAATGCTCAAGATTTTGATGAAAAAATGTTTGCGGATTTTTAAATTTAAACTTTTTGGAGAAAACAATGGAAAATCGTTTAGAAAAACAACTAAATTTTATTCTTGAAATCGACAAAGAAAAAAATATTTTTCGGCAAACGCATTTAAGTCAAAATGGTCGCAACGAAAACGATGCTGAACACGCTTGGCACATGGCAATTATGGCTTATATTTTAAAAGAATATTCAAATCAAAAAATCGACATTTCAAAAGTAATGATAATGTGTCTTATTCACGACATTGTGGAAATTTATGCTGGCGATACTTACGCTTACGATAAAGAAGCTTTAAAAAGTCAAAAAATTCGCGAAAATCTTGCTAAAAATAAAATATATTCTTTGTTGCCAGAAGATCAAAAACAAGAACTTATGCAAATATTTGATGAATTTGAAGAAAATCTTACGCCAGAAGCAAATTTTGCAAACGCAATGGATAATCTTCAGCCAATTCTTTTAAATAACAGCAACAACGGAATGGATTGGAAAGCACACAATGTAAAAAGCGAAGATATTTATCATCGGCAAGAAAAAGGAAAAAATGCGTCTAAAGTTTTGTACGATTTAATTGACAATATTATTCAAAAAAACATAAAAGACGGAAATATTAAATCTTAAACTTTATAAATTTCACATTCAGATTTGCCATTTAACATAAAAAAATTTAGATTAGTTCTCTGAAGTATGATAAAATTAGACAATTTATTTTTCGGAGTTCTAAATGGAAAAAATTGGCAAGAAAGAACGAAATTCTTTTACTGGTTCTGTGGGATTTGTTCTTGCGGCGGCTGGAAGTGCTGTTGGTTTGGGAAATATTTGGAGATTTCCTTATTTAGCTGCAAAAGATGGTGGCGGTTTATTTTTATTTGTTTATATTATTTTTTCACTTACTTTTGGTTTTACTCTTTTAACAACTGAAATCGCGATTGGAAGAAAAACTCAAGAAAGTCCTTTAACTGCGTATAAAAAGTTAAATGATAAATGGGGATTTTTAGGAATTTTTTCATTTATAATTCCGTTTTTAATTTATCCATATTACTGCGTGATTGGCGGTTGGGTTTTAAAATATATGATTACTTATGTTACTTGGCAAGGAAATTCTGCTATAACACAAGGATATTTTACAAGTTTTATAACAGGCAAGTGGCAGCCGATTTTATTTACTGTAATTTTTTCTGCGGCAACTTTTTATATTGTTTTTCGCGGAGTTCAAAAAGGAATTGAAAAGTTTTCTAAAATTCTTATGCCAATTCTTGCAATTATTGTTTTAGGAATTGCGATTTATGCAATATTTTTAAAGCACACAGACGAAAATGGAATTACAAGAACTGGACTTCAAGGTCTTGCACTTTATGTTATTCCTGATTTTAAAGGAATTACTTTAAAAAGATTTCTTTCAGTTTGTTTGGATGCGATGGGACAACTTTTTTATTCATTAAGCATTGCGATGGGAATTATGATTGCTTACGGTTCTTATATGAAAAAAGACGTTAATCTTGGAAAAGCCGTAAATCAAATTGAAATTTTTGACACTTTAATTGCGTTTTTTGCCGGAATGATGATTATTCCAACTGTTTACGTTTTTAGCGGAAAAGAAGGAATGAGTGCAGGACCAGGACTTATGTTTATTACTTTGCCGGAAATTTTTCATTCATTAGGAATTTTTGGAAACATAATTGGAGCGGTGTTTTTCATTATGGTATTCTTTGCGGCATTAACAAGTTCGGTTTCAATTCTTGAAGCAATCGTTTCTTCTATTATGGACAAAAAATCTTGGACTCGCAAAAAAAGCACAATATTTTTGGCTTGTATAGAAATTGCTCTTTCGCTTTTGGTTTGCTTTGGTTACAATTTCCTTTATTTTGAACTTAAGTTTCCAAATGGTTCAACTGGTCAAATTCTCGACTTACTTGATTACACAACAAATAATATTCTTATGCCAATAACATCATTCTTAACTTGTATTTTAATTGGTTGGATTTGTAAACCGCAAACTGTAATTGATGAAGTTTGTTTGAATGGCGAAAAGTTTGCAAGAAAAAATCTTTACATTATAACAATAAAATATATTGCACCAATTTTGCTGTTTATTTTGCTTTTACTTTCGCTTGGAGTTTTTAACAAAGTGCTTTAAAAGATTTATTTTAAGATTGCGAACTGCGAGGCTTTTATTTATAAAAATTTTCTTATTCATATCTTATTTAGTAAAACTTGATTTACATAAAAACTTAAGAGATAATTTTAAAAGAAAATTAAAAAGTAAATAAGGAGCGAATTATGAAAAAGAAAGGTTTTGTCTTAGTTTTATTTTTTGTAGTTGCTTGCCAAATTTTTGCAAATTCTAAAAATCAAAATATTACATTTAGTTTTGATGAAAATGCAAAGGTAAAAGTTTCGCAAAGTCGTTATCCTCCGCCTCCTCCACGTCCGCGTCCGCCAAGACATTATGTTGAAAGTAGACTTAGTGATTTTTTTGGTGATATTTTTGCACTTATTTGGTTGGCTGACAATCTTGGTGTAACTTTTGACGATTATCCTTATAGCGACGGAAGATATTTAAACTTTTTTACGCCAAATGTTTTTTCTTTTGGAGAAGAATTTTATTTTGACGATTCAGATGATTCTGATAATTCAGAAAACTTTGAAGATCCAGAATTTGAAAATCCACCTAAGAAAAATAAAGAACAATCTTATAGATTTGCTTTAGAAACTGGATTTTTTTATTTTCCTTCGCAACAAATTTACGGAAATGAAACTCGTGTTGAAGGTTATATTTGGAAATTTTTTGGTCCAGTTTTTGAAAATACTTTGTATGCGAACACAAATTCTTTTACAGATTTTTCAGAAAATTTTTGTGGAAACTTGCGACTTGGCGGTCAAATATCTTTAATTCATTCAAATTTCTTTGATACATCATTTTATATGCAATGGACTTATTGGTACGGAAAATTTGTAAATCTTAACGGTTTTAATTTTGGAATGATTGTTCGTTCTTATCCAATGAATCCAGTTCTTGTTGAATGGCGATTTAACATTCAAAATTTTGCTAATACAGATAATATTATTTTTGATTCACATCTTGAACTTGGAATTGAATTAAATTCTCCGTTTGAAATTTATCTTGCGTGGAAATATCGACAAGATGAAATTCTTACAAATACTTCAAGTCACGCTTTTGCTGGCGGAATTAAGTATAATTTCTAAAGTTTAAGTTATTTGCTGACTGTTTCGTTTGCTAAGCGACAGTTGTGTTAGAGACAGATTTCCGTGTTTAAGCACGGGAATGACATGTTGGTTGAAGGACTGATTTTTCGCTTTGCATGTCGGGAGATAAGTTCGCTAAGAATGATTGCAGCCTACGGTTGCTTACAAGATTTATAGAAGTAAATCTCGCGAGTGCTAACTGCTAATGTGATTTAGAGAGCCCGCTAGAAACTTCGTTGCGAGTTCAATCAACGGAAGATTCAAAGACGCATTTTTCTATAGTTGAAACAATAAGCGGAATTTTTTCTTTTTCGATTCCAGAATAATTTATAATAAAAGTGTTTTCTTTTGGCGGATCAAAATAATAAAAGTCAGAAAGTAAATTTATTTTTATTCCATTTTCTTCTAAATGCTTTTTTAATTTTTCGCCAGAAGAATCAGTTTTTATTTTAAGCAAAAAATGTAAACCAGAATTTTGTTCGCGAATTTCGGCAACAGAAGATAATTTGCTTTTTTGAAATTCATAAATCAGCAAATTTCTTAAAGAACGATAATAATTTTTCATTTTGATAATGTGTTTTGAAAAGTTATCATCTAAAATAAATTTTGCGAGCGTATATTGTTCAAAAGCAGAAACTGAACAAGAATAATTGCCAAAAATTTCATCATATTTTTTTAGTAAAGTTTTTGGAAGAATCATATAACTTATTCTGAACGAAGGCGAAAGTGTTTTAGAAAAAGTGTTTATAAAAATGACTTTTTGTGAATCATCAGAACTTTGTAAAGGCAAAAGTGGCTTTCCGTTAAATCGAAACTCGCTATCATAATCATCTTCAATTATATAATGATTTGCGATTTTTTTTGCCCAATTAAGAAGTTCTAATCTTCGGCGAACCGGCATTACAATTCCTGTAGGAAAATGATGCGAAGGCGAAACTTGAACAACGTTAACATTAAATTTTTCTAAATCTTCAACTTTTATTCCTTGATCATCAATTTTAAGTGGAACACATTTTGCTCCGTTTAATTTAATTAAATTCGCAACTTTATGATAACCAGGATTTTCTACAGCATAAATATTTTCACTTCCCAAAAGTTGCACAATCATTGAATATAAAATTTCTGTTCCGGCTCCAATAACAATTTGCTCTTCGCTCACTTGCATATTTCTAAATTCATTTAAATATTTTTTGATTGCTTTTCTAAGTTCAAGAATTCCTTTTGATTCAATTCGTGCTAAAAGTTTTTGAGCATTTTGGTTTAGAACACTTCGCATAGTTTTTGCCCAAAGTGAAAAAGGAAATTTTTGTACATTCGTGGAATTGTTACTAAAATCCGCTAAAATTTTTTGCGTTTGCTTTTTATTTTCTGTGGATTCTTGTGGAGATTTTTTTTCGCTTAGAAAATTTGCATTTATATTTTTTTCAAGAAGCAAATCTGTAACGTAAAATCCTTTTTTTTCAAGCGAATAAATGTAACCTTCGCTTATTAACTGAGCGTAAGCATTTTGAACTGTAATCACGCTAACTCCAAGATGTTCAGCAAAGGAACGTTTTGATGGTAATTTTTCATTTGCTTTTAATTCGCCATTTAGAATTTTATTTTTTAAAGATTCAATTATTGTTTCGCAAAGAGATTTGTTTTGTCGTTTTGAAAAGTCAATCGTTATCATAATCTGAGTATAATAAAAAACGTAAAAACTGAATATATTTATAATACCAAATTTTGTGATATTTTATTTTTATGATTTTGATGAAAAGACAAAAAGAATTTTCACTTGCACAAAGAAAAATATTTACTAAACTTCCTGCCTTTGTTATGGGAATTTTAAATGCAACGCCAGATTCATTTTTTGATAAAAGTCGTGGCGGAACAGAAAGAGCGTTTTCGCTTATTGAAGAAGGTGCGGACATTCTTGACATTGGAGGCGAATCTACAAGGCCGGGTTCTTCTTATCTTAGCGAAGAAGACGAATTGCAGCGAATAATTCCAATCATTAAGGAAATCAGAAAACATTCACAAATTCCAATTTCAGTTGACACAAGAAAACTGAATGTTATGAAAGCCGCATTTGATTCTGGTGCGGACATTTTAAATGATATTTCTGCTTTAGAAGATGAACCGAAACTTGCAGAATTTTGTGCAAAAGAAAAAATTCCTGTGATTTTAATGCATAAACGTGGAATTCCTTCTCAAATGCAAAAAGACACAAATTATAAAAATATTTTTGATGAAGTAAATTCTTATTTGAAAAAACGCGTTGATTTTGCTTTAGAAAATGGAATTGAAAAAAATAAGATTATTGTTGATCCGGGAATTGGATTTGGAAAAAATCTTGAAGGAAATTTGGAACTTATAAAAAATTGCGGAAAATTGCTTAACGGTGAATATCCAATTTTGATGGCACTTTCGAGAAAATCTTGTATTGGTGAAATTACTGGCAGAGAAGTTGGCGAGCGACTTGCGGGAACTTTGACAGCGGATTTGATTTCTGTGATTAACGGAGCGAGTTTTGTTAGAGTTCACGATGTAAAGGAAACTGTTGATTCTTTAAAAGTTCTTGCGGCTTTAACGAAAGACTTTAACGAAGTAAAAAATTTGTGAGGTGATTTTATGATAAAGTTTTTAAAAAAAATTTCAAAATTTATTTGTGCAATTTTGATTTTATTAAATGCATTTTTATTGTTTTCATGTTCAAAAAAAACAAATGAACTTCACGTTTATTCAATCATTCACGATGAAGAAACTAAAGCTTTAACTGATTTGTTTACTCAAAAAACAGGAATTCCGGTTTTATATCTTAGAACAAATACTGGCGAACTTGTAAATCGTGTAATTTCAGAAAAAGAAAATCCTCAGGCGGACATTTTACTTGGCGGAGCATCGAGTTATCATATTCAAGCAGACAAAGAAGGTGCACTTGAAGAATACAATTCTCCGTTAGCACAAAATCTTCCGTCTTACGCAGTTTCTCAAAATCACACTTGGACAGGATTTTGCGTACTTTCGCTTGGAATTGGAATAAATAAAGGTCGCTTTGAACAAAAATTTCCGGGCATTGAAATTCCTAAAACTTGGGACGATTTGTTAAATCCTGCATTTAAGGGCGAAATTGTTCTTACAAATCCAGTTGCTTCTTCAACTGCGTATCTTTTTGTGCAAAATCAACTTCAGCGTTTAGGTTGGGAAGAAGGTTGGAATTATCTTTTAAATTTGGCATCTCTTGTGGGACAATTTCCAGATTCTGGAAGTGCACCAGCGAAACTTTTAGGAACTGGCGAATATGCGATTGGCGTTTCGTACATTCACGCGATTGCAAAATATAAATCGCAAGGTTTTGATTTACAAGTAATTGCTCCGCCTAAAACTGTTGGCGATGTTGATTGCGTTTCAATTCTAAAAAATACAAAGCATCTTGCCGAAGCAAAAAAATTTGTTGATTTTATTCTTTCAAAAGAAGCACAAGAATTGATGAGTTCAATAGATTTTACAGTTCCGGTAAATCCAGATGCAGTTGGAGCAGAAGGTTGCGTTCCTATAAGTCAACTTGATTTAATTGATTATGATGTGGCGAAAGCTTCAGAACAAAAAAATGAAGTTCTTGCAATTTGGACAAGCAACGTAAAATAACGTAAAGAATGAAATTTAATTCAAATAAAAACAGTAAATCTTTAGCTTTTGCTTGGGGATTTATTGTTTTGTTTATTTTGATTTGCATTGTTTTTCCTCTTTTATGCACATTTTTTAGCATAAGAATTCAAGATTTAAAAAATCTTTTATTTCAGCGAAATTTTCACGAAATTATTTTTAACACTTTTTTGATTTGCATTTGTTCTACAAGTCTTTCAGTTTTAGTTGGATATATTTTTGCTTATGCAGTTGTAAAAGTTAAAATTCCCGGAAGCAAATTCTTTTCATTCATTCCAATTCTTCATTTAATTACGCCACCTTTTGTTGGCGGACTTTCGTTTATTTTACTTTTTGGAAGACAAGGATTTTTTACGCATAGAATTTTAGGTTTGGATATTTCACTTTATGGATTTTGGGGACTTTTGATTGCACAAACTTTATGTTTTTTCCCTTTAGCGTATTTGATTTGCGTGCAAAGTTTAAAAGGAATAAATACAAACTTAGAACAAGCAGCAAGAGGAATGGGAGCGAGCGAATTAAAAATTTTTTTTACAATAACTTTGCCTTTGAGTTTACCGGGAATTTTTTCTTCATTTCTTTTTATTGCTGTAAGTGTTTTAAGTGATTTTGGAAATCCGCTGATTGTTGGAGGAAGATTTAAAGTTCTTGCGGTAGAAATTTATACACAATTAACTGGTTGGCTAAAAATCGGAACAAGTGCAAGTTTAGGAATTGTTTTACTGATTCCAAGCGTTTTACTTTTTATTTTACAAAACAAATTGAACAAAAAAATCGAAAATCAAATTGCAGATACAAAACAAAATTCTTCTTTTGATGATAAAAAATCTTCAGTTTTTACAAAAATCATTTTTACAATTTTCGTTTTATTTATTTCAGTTTTAGTTTTAGCACAAATGATTTCAATAATTGCAGGAAGTTTTCAAAAACTTTGGGGAATAAATACAAGTTTTACAACGGAACATATTAAAGGAATTTTTAGATATTCAAAAGAATTAAGAAATTCGATTTTGTTTTCTTTAGTTGCAGCGATTTTTTGCACTTTTATTGCTTGCGTTTCAAGTTATTTGGTTCACAGAACAGAACTTCCTTTGCGTCAAACAATAAATGTTTTTGCACAAATTCCTTCGGCAATTCCTGGTTCACTTTTGGGACTTTCAATTTTGATTGCTTCAAATAAGTTGAATTTTAAGAATTCGGCAGTTTTGATTTTGATCGCAATGATTGTGGCGTTTTTGCCGTTTGCGTATAAAATAATTTCAAATTCTTTTGGGCAAATTAGTTTGACGCTTGACGAAAGTGCAATTTCTTTAGGTGCGAACAAACTTACAGTTTTTTCAACAATCATTGTTCCAATTTCCGCAGATGGAATTTTTGGCGGTTTTATTTATGATTTTATTCGTGGCGTGGGAACTTTAAGTGCAGTAATTTTTCTTGTATCTTTTAAAACTCCGCTCGCTTCAATAAGTTTGGTAAATTTAGCAGAACAAGGTGATTGGGGAAAATCCGCAGCATTAGCGATGGTTTTAACGATTTTAACTTTTTCAATTTTAGGAATTGGATTTTTACTTAAAAAAATCTTTTCGAGGAAACAAAAATGGCTTTTCTTTCAATAGAAAATTTATATTTTTCTTACAAAAATGTTCCTGTAATTCAGAATTTTTCGCTTGATGTAAAAGAAGGAAGTTTTACAACTTTACTTGGCGAAAGTGGTTGTGGCAAAACGACTCTTTTAAGACTTATAAACGGATTTTTAAAACCTAAGAGTGGAACAATTAAAATAAATGGAATTACAATGAACGAAATTTTGCCAAATAAAAGAAAAATTGGAATGGTTTTTCAAGATTATGCTTTGTTTCCGCATTTGAACGTAAAGGAAAATCTTTTGTATGGATTAAAAATCAATCAGCAAACAAAAAATAATAAAAAAGAAAATGAAGAAATTGTTTTTGAAACTGCAAAAAATTTAGGAATTGAAAATCTTTTGAAACGATATCCGCAAGAATTAAGTGGCGGTCAGCAACAAAGAGTTGCACTTGGCAGAGTTCTTGTTTTAAAACCGAATGTTCTTTTAATGGACGAACCGCTTTCTTCGCTAGACACAAAATTACGAATTAAAGTTCGTGAAGAATTAAAAGAAATTCAGCAAAATTTAAAAATCACAACAATTTATGTAACGCACGATCAAGAAGAAGCACTTTCGCTTTCGGACGAAATTGCAGTTATAAATAAAGGTCGGCTTGTTCAAAAAGCAACGCCAAAAGAACTTTATTTTAAACCAAAAGATTTTTTTGTTGCGGATTTTGTGGGAAGAGCGAATTTTTTGAATTCAAAATTGATTCGTCCTGAATGGATTAAAATTTCTAAATTTAATTCTGATTCTGAAAATTATGATTTATGCGGATTTATTAAATCAAAAGAATTTTTAGGAAATATTACGCGATTTAAAATTCAACTTGAAGAAAATCAAAAAGAAATTCTTGTTGATCAAATGACGATTGAATCTGATGAATTTGAAATTGGCGAAAAAGTAAAGCTTAAAATTTTAAAATCTTGGGAATTTTAAAGTTTGTGACGGAAAGTTGGATTTTTTATTTACAGATTCCGAATCTAGTTCAGAATTACAGAGAAAGTAGCACTTTTTGCAATCAGCGTTGTTCGATTCTTCGCTCTGCTAAGAATGACAAGTAAATAATAAATTTGCTCACAATGACGAGTTTTTATATCAAAGATTTTAATTGATTTGTGAAAATAAAAATGCTAATTTTAGAAAAGTGAGGAAAATATGAAAAATTTACGATATTTTGTTTTTAGTTTTTTGCTAATTCCGATTTTTTTGAGTTGTCAAAGTACAAAGTTGAATGCAAAGTTAACAAATGAAGTTAATTTTAAAGCCGACGATGGTTCAATTTTTTTAGCGGAATTTTATTCGCTTGAAGATAACAGTCTTTATTTTGTAAAACTTTCGCGACTTGCTGATGATAATTTTGCGGAAAAAAGTGAAAATTTTGTTGCAGAAACTGGCAACTTAAAACTTGAAGGCGAAAACTTTGCAGAACTCAACGAAATTTTTGCACAAAAAAGCGTAACTTTAACGCGAGCAATTTCTGCTTCGGGCGAACGTTATGTAGACGAAACTGGAAAAATCGAATTTTTGCTTAAAGGAAATGAAGCGACGCTGAGTTTTTAGTCTGATGACAAAAATGAAACATTAATTAAGTCCAGTAAAACTTAGGTTTTAATTTATTTTGATATAAAAAATTTTTTATGCTAAGTGTTGGTGATTTTGACATTGCTCAACCTAAAGGTTTCAACGTTGCTCAACCACCATTTTTTTATTTTAGGAAGTCGAAATTTGATTTAGTCAAGAGTCATAATGTAGTCTTTTTGCACGCTTAAAACTTTTGGTTCTGATTCTAGTGTTGAAATTAGGGAATTTAGTTCTGATGTGTTTAAGGTTTTTGTGGAAGATAATGCACACGCAGAGAAATTTTTGTAGATGTAAAGGATTTGCAAATTGTATTTTTTTGCAAGAGAGATGATTTCTTTTTGGCTTGTTTCGTTTTCTAAATAAACGATTATTGTGTTGTGTGAGAAATTTTCTGTTGAATTTTCGGGGCTTGAAGTTTTTAGTTTTGAATTTTCGCTTTGATTTGTTTTAGTTTGCGGATTTTCGCTTGTTTTTGAGATTTCGCTGATTCCTTTTTGAGTTTGGGTCGATTTACACGAAATTAGATTTATACTTAATAGAAGAAAACTTGCGGTTAAAAGTTTGCTTGCGAGATTTTTCGCTGATTTTTTTAATGCTTTAAGTTGATGATTTTTCATTTTATAAAATATAATTTGAGTTTTTGAATTTTGCAAGTTTTTGGTTTTGACGGATTTAACCACCGCTGATTTTAAATGACAGATTTTGCGTTAGGCAATGGAACACCTGCGGAGCAGTTCTAAAAATGCGTTATGATAGATTGTCGGGTCAAGCCCGACAATGACATTAACTTGTAAGTTTTGTGATGTTTGCTTTGCTCGCAATGACGTTGAAGTTCGCATTTTTAGAATGGAGCGAAAGCGGAAGTGTGGAACTGCCGACCCGAAGTGAGCGAAGCGAACGTAGGGGAACGCCCAACGAAGTTCACTCGAAGCATCGTACTCTGTACTCGCTGTGAATACAAGGGAAGACCCAACGAATTAAAAAATTTATTTTAAATTTCGCTTTGCCCAAGATTCAACTGCACTTTTTGAACTTGATGCGTCTGCTCCGTGAACGGCAAGCCCTTCGCCTACAGTTGCACCTTTGCAATGTTTTTTAAGAGCAACTGAACTTCCGGCAAGTCCGCTTCCTTCGTGCGTCATTATAGGAAAAACCTTCTTGCCTGAAAAATCGAGTTTGTCGAGTTGCGAGAAAATTGCACAAGGATAAGTTCCCCACCAGCATGGTCCGGCAACTACAATGTTATCGTAGTCGGAAATATCGGAAAGATACTTTTTAAGTTCTGGGCGAGCGTCGCTTCTGAGTTCGTCTTTTGCTTCTTGCGTGCAAGTCATATAATCTTCGGAATAAGATTTTACAGTTTCGACTTCAAACAAATCTGCATTTACTGCGTCTTTTATGAATTCTGCAACAACTTCTGTGTTTCCTTTTTTTAATGAACGAATTAATCCGTTTACGTAATTTTGTCCTTTGCGAGAATAATAAATTACAAGTGTTTTTGCCATTTTTTTTGCCTCCGGGTTTTGTTTTTATTCGTTAGAAATTGTAGTTGCGTGAAACGTTCTAAAACGGCTTTTTAGTATTGTCGGCTTGTATTTTGATGTTTTTCAACAACTAAGCGTGACAATGACATTAAATTGTGATTTCGATTTTGCTCAACCATCGCCATATTTTCTAACGCCTAAGTCCTAAACTTTTATT
Source organism: uncultured Treponema sp. (assembly GCA_964563305.1). Lineage (GTDB taxonomy): Bacteria > Spirochaetota > Spirochaetia > Treponematales > Treponemataceae > Treponema_D. The sequence continues at coordinate 14,005 of CAZLXK010000011.1, read as the reverse complement.
TTTTAAGCCAAGCGTCAACTTGTTTTTCTGCTTGTGTTCGGTTTCTTTGAGCGGTACTTCCTGAAATTGAAAGTCCTTCCTTTACGTTTGCACTTTTGTACATTGACTTGAAACTTGAAACAGTTCCGGCAAGTCCGCTTCCTGCGTGCGTGCAAAATGGAAGAATTGTTTTGCCGTTTAGATTATGTGCGTCTAGGAAAGTGTAAACAATCATTGGCATATCGCCCCACCAAATTGGATAGCCGATGTAAATTGTGTCGTAGTCGTTTGTGTCGATGTCGCCTTTGTAAGACGGACGTGCTTTTTGTCGTAATTCGCTCATGGCAACGTCGGTACATTCTTTGTAATTTGCTGGATAAGATTTTTCTGGTACGATTTCAAAAATGTCGCTTCCGGTTTTTTGTGCAATCATTTTGGCGATAATTGCTGTGTTGCCTTCTTTGATTGTTCCAACTCCGTAGTTTTCGTCTGCTCGGCTAAAGTAAACAACTAGCGATTTTGAGTTTTTTGCATTTTGATTTTGTGCGAAACTTGGTAAAACTAATGCGAAAAGTGTTGCTAATGCGATAAAAAGTTTTTTCATTTTGGATTCCTCCGTGTTTTATTTTTTTTGCGTTAGGGACTACTTGTTTCCCCGATGCTTACTTGCTTTTCTTTTAGCGTTAGGGATTGTAGGGGCGTGCGAAAGCACGTTGCGAAGCAATGGAGCGAACAGCGGAACCCTGAAAAGCCTGACCTGACTGCCATTTGGCAGGCAGGGAACGCCCAAATTACTAACGTTCTTATAAATTTTTGGTTTCGACTTTGCTCAACCACCGTAAATTTATTCTTTTTGATTTTCTGGATTTTGCATTTTGATAATTTTTGCAGGAACTCCACCAACAACCGCGTAGTCAGGAACATCTTTTGTAACAACCGCACCTGCACCAACGACAGCGTATTTTCCAATCGTAACGCCTGGACAAACTGTAACGCCCATTCCAAGCCAAGCGTTCTTTTTGATTGTAACTTTGCCGTAAGTGTAAAGTGTGTGGCGATTATTAAAGTCGTGGTTTATTGTGGCAATGCGACATCCCGGAGCAAGTGAAACTCCATCTTCAAACTCAATTCCGCCCGAAGCAGACAAAATCGCTGAGTGATTTATAAATACATTTTTTCCGAACTTAACGCGGTTTCCAAAATCACAGATAAATGGAGTTAAAATTCGTACATCATCAAGTTTGCGACCAAAAAGTTCTTCTAAATCTTTTACGTAAGTTTCGTCGTTTGGAAGTTTAGCGTTTGCCTTTGCACAAAGCGTTCTTGCTCGCATCATTTCATCAACTGCTTCCTTAAAATAAGCTTCGCGAACATCTGTAGGTCCGCCTTTGTCCATAAGTTCGTAAACATAACCTTGTTTGTTTTCCATAAAAATGCCTCCAGTGAAATGTGGCTAAGCCAAGTTGAAACTTTTATTTTAATGACTGCCACTTTTTATGATTAAATAATAACTTTGTTTGTGAACAAAATCGATTTAAATTTTTTGTGTGAATTGATTAGTTTTTCTTATAATTTGTTTCTAAAGCGACGCAAAATAATCTCAGTCAACTGTAAATCAGTTGCAAAAATTTGCACTTGAAAATATTTATTTTCTTAATTCCGTGTTACAATAAATTGTTGTCATTTTGAACTTTTAATTGTAGTCAGTTAAGCGTTTAATATGATAATTTTTGAGGTTTAAACAAATGCTTCTAACACAAATTGAATATTTCAAAACTATAATTGAAACGCAAAGTTTTTCTAAAGCAGCGGAAGTCTGCAACATAACGCAAAGCGCAATCAGCCAGCAAATAAAGTCGCTTGAGGCTGAACTTGGAGTTTCGCTTCTTGACCGCCACAACCGTACTTTTACGCCAACAAAAGCGGGCGAAGTTTTTTATCGCAACTGTTTGATTATTCTTTCGGACATTGAACGAATGAGACAAGACACAATTCACGCTGGACGAGATGACGATTTTACGCTTAAGCTCGGATATTTATCAAGCTACGGCGGAGCGGAGTTCCAGAATGCGGTTGCTGAGTTTGCGTCAAAATATCCAAAAATCAAAATGCAGATTGTAAACGGAACGCACGAAAGTTTGTACGAAGATTTAAAAAACGAAACTTGCGATTTGGTTTTAAACGATCAGCGACGAGCATTTTCCGACAAATACGTAAACCTTGAACTTTGCGAAACAAAAACTTTTGTTCAGATTGCGTCTTCAAATCCTCTTTCTAAACAAAAAAATCTTACAACACAAGATTTAAAAAATATTCCTTGCATAATTGTTGCTGATGAAAAAAATCAAGAAAGTGAATCGAATTTTTACAGCGACATTCTAGGCTTTACTGGCGGATTTTTGTTTGCGAAGAGTATGCAAGAAGCGCGCCTTCTTGTTGCGGCTGGAAGTGGAATTATGCCAGTCGAAGGAATTAAACCTGAAAATTATTTTGACAGTGCAATTACGCTTGTGCCACTTTTTCGCGATGGAAAGCAAGTTTCACGAAAATATTGTGCGTTTTGGAAAGCCGACAATTCTGGTTTTTATGTGGAAGAGTTTGGTGACATTTTAAAAAATCAGTTTGAAGCATAAAATTTTTTGGCGTTTCCCTTGAAACTACGTTGGGCGTTCCCTTGAGACTTCGTTGGGCGTTCCCCTTCGTTCGCTTTGCTCACTTCGGGTCGGCTGTTACGCACTTCGCTATCCGCTCATTCTTCCGCTTCACTTTGTTACGCTCCAGAACTGCTTCGCAGGTGCTCCATAGCCTAACGCTTTATAAAACTGAAGGTTTTTCGCCGTCAGCGTTTTTGTAACTTGCAATTTCAATAAGATTTCCGTCCGTGTCAAAAAGATAAATGCTTTGCATTTTGCCAGTTGCTCCGTTACGAATTACCGGACCTTCTGCAATTTTTCCGCCTTTTGATTCGATTTCGTTTTTTGCATCAGTAATGTTGCCATCGATTATAAGGCAAATGTCAAGGCTTCCGCTTTTTGGATCTTTTGCCGCAGGAAGAAATTCTTTAGGTTTTGTGTGAATGTTGAACTTTGCGTTTCCAAATTTTAGAGCAATTCTTTCGCCACTTTCAATTTTTTCCATTCCAAGAATGTCTACATAAAAGTGAATGCAATCTGAAAGATTTTTTGTTGTGATTACAACGTGGTCAATGTTTTTAAATTTCATTTTTCTCGATTAAGATTTTATAAATATTTTTTTACTTTGTCTAAAATTTCTTCGCAGTCTAGCGGAGGTTGTCTAAAAAGTTTAGCGTGCAGCGGTCATTGAGGTTCTTGAAATGATCCTAACACTACATAATGGTGGTTTCGAGAACCTGCTTGAAACTTCGCTGCAAGATCAACCTCCGTATTTTATTCTTATTGGACAGTTTTACTTTGCAAAAACGTTGCAACTTTATTCAAAATAATTTTATCGGCGGGAAGCCAGTTTACATTTTCAAGTTCGGCGGCGGAAAGCCACTTTGCGTTTTCGTGCTCCAAAAGCGTGAGTTTTCCGGAAATCACACTGCACAAAAAACATTCCATCGTTAAATGAAAATTCGGATACTCGTATTCAACAGTGCCGAGTTTTTCGCCGACAGAAATTTTTGTGTCAAGCTCCTCGCGGATTTCCCTTTCAAGCGCGGCTTCTTCGCTTTCGCCTGCTTCGATTTTGCCGCCAGGAAATTCCCACCAATCCTTGAACTCTCCGTAGCCACGCTGAGTTGCGAAAACTTGCTTTTGAGATTCTTCGCTTCGCTCAGAATGACGATTTGCACTGCGGATTATAACTGCGGCGGAAACGTGGATGCGCTTCATTTTTTTTCTCCGAATAAAATATTCACAAAGTCGCGGCGCGAATACAAAATTCTTACGACGCGGATTTTCTCATTTTCAACTCTGTAAAAAACTGAATAATTGTTTGCAAGCACAAAACGGTAATCAGTTTGGAATGAAACATATTTTTGAACGGGAACTCCAGAATTCTGCGATGAGGCAAGATTTTCATATGCTTCGATTATTTTCAAAACTGTGTTTTTTGCGACAATCGGATTTTGCAGTTCATCTTCAATGTAAGATTTGATTTCTTTCAAGTCGTCAACTGCCTGCGGAGAAAGCTCAATTTCGTACATCACAATCCCAGCATTTTTCTGACATCTTTGCTTTTAATCCAGCCGGATTTCTGTGCTGAATCTTCGCCTTTTTTCATCTCGGAAAGAAATTTGATTTGTGCAGTGAGTTTTTCGTAGTCGGAAATTGTGAGGACCGCATATGCTCCACGTCCGTTTTTTGTAAGATAAACTGGAGAATCGTCCGCAACATCTGTTAGAACTTCGTTGTAATTCCGCAAATCTGAAACTGGCTTAATGTTAATCATAATTCCTCGAAAAATTGTTCGTAAAATTTTACGAAGATATTGTCGCTTGATTTTACGATAAAGTCAACTTAATTCTCCTCTTTTCCCATTTTGTCGGTTCGCGTGATAAAATCGTGATAAAGCTCGTCTGGAACTCTATTGTGCAAAGCAAATCGCATTGTAATCGGCTTTTCGCCTTCGGCAGAATCAGAAAAAGTTGAAACCTGCCCAAGATATAAAAAAGGCTGCGTTACGTTCTCGACTTTTTCAAATTTGCGCACGAACAAATGAAGGCGGATATGCCGCTTTTCGTTGAAAATTAAATTCTGCCCGACTTCGGAACTCTGCGTTGTGCTGTTCGGCGACTGCCACTGAAAATGCTCCGGCGTTATGAATTTGTCGGCGTAATTTATTGATTCTTTAACATCGGCGTTTTTATGAAGATTCACAAACAGAAAATAATCAGGCTTTGCCGAAGTTATCAAACCTTGCCCGCGGAACGACGAATGAATTTTTGTGTAGTTGCAAAGCAAAGCCAAATCGCGCATTGTATATTCGTGATAAAGTTTTAAGAACGGAAGCGTTCCGTTTTCTGAAAAATCTTTTGAGCCGAATTCATTTTGATAGCGAAGAAGATTGTATTGAATCAAATCTTCAAGCCAAGTTTTCATTTCGGAAACAAACTGAGAATTTTGCAAAAGCTCGATTGTATTTTTGTTGAACGAAATGTTTTCGCCGTCAAATTCAAACAACGCTTTTTCATATTTTTTAAGTTCGCTTGAATCAAAATATGTTCCGGAAAGCGTTTCGCACGAATGAACAAAAGTTTTTTTCATCAACAAAGTCAAGATATTTTTTCGCTTCAGTCAAAATTGAAGAAATGTCCGCGCTGTAATTTTCTGAATCAAAAACTGACTTTGCGGCAATCCATTCTTGTGCGCGTTTTGCAGGCGAATAAAAACTCAAAAGAAGCGAAATCTGCTTGAACCGCTCGTCGCCATTCATCAGAAGAAATTCCGGATGTGTTTCTTTTTCGATGTTCGCGACAAAATCAAAATATGTTTTGTAATTCGGACTGAAAATTGTGAACCGAATTGGATCAACGCTTCCATCGTGCTTTAAGTAATCAACAAGATGAGGAATTTTTCCGCCGCAAATGTGCTTGAACGAAAGATACGATTCGCGCATGTATTTCATCGACATGAATTTTTCAGTTTCAAGCTGACGCAAGATTTGCTCTTTCGTGATTTTGTCCATATGAATGTAAGTTCCGTTCGGCAAATCGGCAAAATCGTTCGCGACTTCAACTTTGAGCGAATCTTTTTCAACATTTTCCTTTCCGTTCAAAGCAATCGCCATCAAAAATGATTTCTTGTAGTTTCCGATAAAATCAAGAACCGTGACAAATTCTTTGTCGGGAAGTTTGCGAAGTCCGCGTCCAAGTTGCTGGATAAAAATAATTGAAGATTCAGTCGGACGCAAAAGCAGAACTGTGTTCACCGATGGAATGTCGATTCCTTCGTTGAAAATATCAACAGAAAAAATGTATTGAATGGAAGAATTTTCTTCTTCGAGCATCTTCGCATATTTTTCTCGAACTTCAACTTTGGCGTTTCCCGAAAGCGCGATCGCAACTTTTTCGCCGTTTTTTAAAAGCCTCTTGTTGAATTCATCCGCCATGTAATTTGCGTGCTCAACAGTTGCGCAAAATCCGAGCGTTTTTGATTTTTGTCCGTCGTGTCCGTAAAACTGCATTTTTTCGATGATGTAATCAACGCGTCGGGAAATCATCAGCATTTTTGAAATTTGCTCCAAGTATTCTGACGTTCCTGGCTCCGCTGTAATTTTTGAATAGTCGATTCCTTCCGCATCAACAATTCCAAAATAATGAAAAGGACAGACAAGATTGTACGAAAGCGCCTGCCTCAAACGAATTTCCACTGCGACATTGTTGTCGAAAACAGAATAAATGTCGCCTGAATCGCTTCGCTCCGGAGTTGCAGTAAGTCCGAGCAAAAAATCCGGTGTAAAATAATCAAGAATTTCTTTGTAGCTTTGGCTTGTCGCGTGATGCGCTTCATCAAGCACAATGTAGTCAAATGCATTTTTAGAAAATTCTTTGTAATGACGGCTTAACGTGTCGCGCGTCGCAAAAAGATATGTGCAGTTTTTGTCTTTTTGATTTCCTGTAAAAAATCCTGATGAATAATTTTTCTGCGTTGCGGCGCAAATTCTGTCAAAAGATTCTTTCGCTTTTTTTAAAATGTCTTCGCGATGAACAACAAAAAGCAAATGCTCCGGCTTTACTTGCAGCGCATCAAAAACCGACATATACGTTTTTCCGCTTCCAGTCGCGGCGATTGCAAGCGCTTTTTTCGCTCCGGCTTTCCGCAAGTGGTCAAGTTTTACAATCGCTTCCTGCTGCATTTCATTCGGCTGAATAACTTCGGTTTCTTGATATTGAAAGAAATTCTTTGCGCCGAATTTCGCCGCATATTCTTTTTCCGCTGATTTTATCTTCGCAAGATAGTCACGGTAAGAAATCAAAAATTCATCGGAATATTCTTTTGCCCAGGGACTTTTCCAAAGCGTTTCAAATTCTTGCAAGACATCTTTCGTGAAAATTCCAGGCTCCTGAAGTTCTCCGCAATCTTCGCTTTGCAGAACGTTCCATTCAACATTTGTTTTGAGCGCGCGTCCCGTAATGTTCGAAGATCCGATTATAACTGTCCAATTTTCTTTGTCGCTTTGCACAAAATCGTTTTTTTGAAAAAGATAACCTTTTGCGTGAAATCCGTCGTCTTTTGTGGGCGGAACGTAAATTTTCAGATGAATGTTGGAAAATTTCGCAAGCCGTTCAAGAACTTGCGGCGTTGTCATTTCCTTGTATGCTGTTGTGAGAATTTCGCCGTGAACGTTGTGTTCTTCGAGTTCTTTCAAAGTTTCAAGCAGAACCTGCAAGCCGCCGTAAGTTATGAATGCAACGCTGATTTTAAATTGCGAGCAACTCAAAAGGTTTTCGACAAGCTCGTTGTAAAAACTTCTGACTGGTCCGTTCGTGATGAACTTTGCTTCTTCCATACAAGCAGCTTATCAGGAATTTTGCGTTTCGGCCAGAAGGTTTGAAAAGTCCCTTTTTATTCGCCTGTGTATGCGTTTTTCGCACTGTTCGAGAAGTTCTGCGTAGAAAGCCACGCTTTTTCCTCGTCATTTTCTGGAATGTCAATCCGCTCAATCTTGAACACAACTGGACGTGTTCCGTCGTTGCAGCAGGCAATCATAATTCGGTCGTCGTTCGTCCATCCGTGCATAATCGAGCCACCTTGCAAAGCCGTGTAGATGTAGCGACTAATTGCGTCCCATGCTTCTGCACAAAAAGGCATTTTCGGGCTGCCCGCAGTTGAATCCGCGTTTCCGTTTGATTTTACAAGCGTGTTCAAGCCAGCGTGCCAGAAGTCATCCTTTCCGTTGCACCTTTCAAAAATATATTCGTCTCCTGCGTGGTAGCAAGGGCATTGGCCTGATGCAGGATCAGCGAGATATTTTTCCTGGAAGTCAGAAAAACATTTTGTGGCAAGAACTGTGACTTTGCATTTGTGAATCATAACGTACCTCGATAGAATTATATCACAAATTTTGCTGATTATGATAAAACTTATTAGTTATATTAACGTATCCGACGATGAAGGGCGATTTTTTCAAAAAGTCGTTTGAGCAAAGCGAAATTAAATAAGAATTTGTTTGCGGGAAAAAAAGCACAAAGTTTTCAGAGATTCTCTCTCAATATCAAACTGAAAAAACGCTGAAGCCGAACAAGCAAGTTCAGCAAGTTCACAAAATGCTGAACAACTTGCAAAGCGCGGAAAATCTTTTATCAGAAAATGCTCAGAAAGTAAGAGAATTTGAGCAAAATCCTAAGAACGACATCTCGTCTTTTTAGAATCTTGAAAAGTCGGAAAAATCAACTGACGAGCTTCAAGGCGAACTTCAAAAAATCGAGGGCGAAATCAACCGATTGAACGTGCTTGTTTCTGGCAATCAGAAAATCATCAGCGACAATCTCGCCGACACGGAAAAAAGAGGAAGAAATCGAGCAGCTTTCACAAACAAAAAAAGAAAAGTCCGCCGAATACGACATTCTAGAAAAAACGCAGGCTTTGCTTCAAAAAGCGAAAGACACGCTCGACGCGAATTATTCCGAGCCAATGAAACGCAATTTTGAAAAGTACGCAAGCGCACTCAGCCTTGTAAAAGATTTGGCGAAGGAAAAGCAAGTTCTGTATTTTGCGTGCCACGAAAGCAGAAAGGCGTAAGTAAAAGAAAGAAAATATTGCTTCTTGATTCGCCTATGTCTTTTCACCTTGAACAATTCGTCTTTCAGTTATAAATTTTCTTTGGAGGATGAAAGTACAAGATGCTGACTGAAGAAGTTTTTTCAAGAAACAGCAGAAATATTTTTCGCGCGATTCACGAAGGAAAGTGGCTTGAAATCAAGTATAAGTCGCATCTTCAAAACAATGCAGAAAAAGAATTCTGGATTGGAATCAACGGAATAAATCCTAGGGAAAAAACTTTGCAGGCAACAGGAATGTCGCTCGCCGAAAATCATCCAATAGTGGATATGAAGAAACTTTATTTTGATGACATTCTTGATTCGAGCGTTGTGCCGAACACTTATGCTCCAAAAAATCAGAATCTTATTGATGACATAAAATTCAATCCTTCAAAATACAAGGACATTTTCAAGACGACGCGGAATCTTAAAATTCTTGATTATCTTGAAGATTGCGTAAAACTCGACAATCAGCCGTCAGAAAGCAAAAATTTCACTTTTCTTGATTCACTTGACGACGAAATCCTAAAATCAAACCGAAATTTCAAACTTAACGACGAGCAATTCAATTCGCTTGTTAAAACTTTTCAGCGTAAAATTCAAAACGACAGAAAGTATCAAAATCAGCAGAACGAATATTTTGAAATCTGCTTAAACGTTTTGAGCATTTATTCTGCCAAAGGACTTTATCTTCTTGCGTACCGTCCGGTAAGACTTGATGTGGCAAATAAAACTTTGATTGCTGAGGACGAAATTGTCATAAACAAAGAATTCGCGGTTACGGACGAAAATGGGAACAAAATCCGCGGAAAAAACGGAAACAAAGAAACTTTCAGAATTGAACGCTACATTTGTGAAGATGATTTTTATCTTCTTGATGATTTTGAATCGAATGCAGAGAAAATTAAGGACATCATAAATCAGAATCTTTTGAGCCGTAATTTTCAAAACGAATATTCAGTTGACGACACGCCGAAATTTGTCTGCACAAAGCGGAATATGATTATAAAAATCGAGGATGAATACAATGCGATTTTAAAGATGTACGAGGACGGAAATGTGACCGAGCCAGTCAAAGCGTTTTTTGGCGAAATCAATGCGGAAAAAATTCCTGATGAAAACAATCCGATTGCACTTTTGAACGATAAAGTGAATCTTGACCAGCTTTTGGCTCTTTATAATGCGGTGAATCAAAATGTTTCCTACGTGCAAGGTCCGCCGGGAACCGGAAAAACGAACACGATTTTAAACGTGATTGCGACTTGCTTTTTCGACAAGAAAACTGTGCTTTTTTCTTCATATAATAATCATCCGCTCGACAGCGTAATTGAATCTTTGTCGAACTTAAAATACAAAACTTACACAAAATTAGAAAAGACAATCCCGTTTCCAGTTCTTAAAATTACGAGCAATGACAAAATAAATGCGGAACTTGAGCGAATCACGAATCTTTACAAAAACTGTTGCTCGGAAAAAGTCTATTCAAGCACTTTGGACAAAAATCGGAGCGAAAAAATCCGCAGAACTCAAAATCTGATTGAAATTTTAAAGAAGCACAAAGAATTTATGGAAATCGAAGAGCAAGAGGAAGCGGTTGACGCGATGATTGAAAAATCCGGCGGGAACCTTTATATGCTTGATTTTGAGACAAAACTGAAAGCTGAACTTGCAGAACGAAAAATAAAACTTGGAAAAGCTACAGATGAAGAAGCGTTAAAAGCTTTGGACAACGACGAAGCGGATTTTATGAAATATCTCTATTTTACGTCGGTAAGTTATCTTCAGAAAATTGACTCGGCGGAAAACTTTGAGTTCAAGGCGATTCTTGAAAATCAGAATGAAGAAGAAAAAGTGAAAAGTTTTAACGCATTTTTGAAAGTTCCAGAGAATGTGAAAAAACTTCAAGCGATTTTTCCCATAATGGTTTCAACTTGCATTTCTTCAAGAAAAATCGGCATTCCAGGAACTTATTTTGACATTACTATAATCGACGAGGCAAGCCAGTGCAATTCAGCTCTTTCGCTTGTTCCGATTCTGCGCGGAAAGCGACTTATGCTTGTGGGCGACACAAACCAGTTAAGTCCGGTCATCACGCTCGACAAAAATCTTGATGAAAAGCTCCGCGAAAAATATAAAGTGAACGCTTCTTATGATTACATTGAAAATTCAATCTACAAAACTTTCTTGAAAAATGATCCGAAAAGCGAAGAAATCTTGCTTCGGACTCATTATCGCTGCGGAAAGAAAATCATTGATTTTTGCAACAAAAAATATTACTGCGGAAAGCTGAATGTAAAGACAAAAGATGATGAAAACGATGACAATAATCAGATTGTGTTCCGCGAGGTGGATGAAAATCTTGACAAGGCGAGCACTTCAAAAAACACTTCTATTGCAGAAGCAGACGAAATCAGACAGATCATTTCTGAAAATAAAGGAAAGTCGATTGGAGTTATCACGCCGTTCGCAAACCAAAAGGAACTTCTTAAAAACGAATTGCCGGAAAATATTTCAGTCGGAACAGTTCATCAGTTTCAAGGAGACGAAAAGGACATTATTATCTTTTCGCCTGCGATTACAGAACATTCGCGAAAAGGCTCGTTTTGCTGGCTTAACGAAAACCGCGAGCTTGTGAATGTCGCAATGTCGCGCGCAAAAAAAAGTTTCGTTATGGTCGGCGACAAAAACGCGATTGAAAAACTTCACGATGAAACGAAAAATCAAAATCAAAAAAAGCTGAATGAACAAAATACGTTATCGCAAGCGGTGATTGAGCCTATCGAAACCACCCGACAATCTTCTTCCGATGGCGATGACGAAAATTCCGGCGACGATTTTTATGACTTGTATTCCTACGTAAAGAGCAATGGAAAAAGCGAACCAGCAATGAGTAAAGCGACAAGTCGTGCTCTTGGACTAAAGCCTTTTTCAAGCGAAACTGAAAATGCGTTTTTGGAAACACTGAACCAGGCTGTTTCGTGCATAATCGGTGCTGAAAATACAAAACGAAAAAATAAGTACGACATTAAACGTGAAGTTGCGATTTCAAGCATTTTTGAAAAGCTTTCGCTCGTTGACAACGATTTATTTTATTCTGGAAGATTTGACTTTGTGCTTTTCAAGAAAGTGAACCGACAAGAAATTCCTATTCTTGCGATTGAACTTGACGGGCCGGAGCATCAAAATGACGCAAAAACAATCGAGCGCGATAACAAGAAAAAAGCAATCTGCAAAAATCATAATCTGGAACTCATCCACGTTGACAACAGCTATGCACGTCGTTACTGCTACATAAAGGAAATCTTGCAAGAATATTTTACAGAAGAATGAAGGTCATATTTAAAAAATTGCTTGTCATTGTAAAACACCTAATGTTAAAACAAATTCAGCACAAATCTCTTAAATCTTCCAGCTAACAGCCTGCTTTCTTGCGTCAATAAAACGTTTGTAAATTCCGTTCTGATTTACAAGAGTTTCGTGCGTTCCTTCTTCGGAGATTTTTCCTTTGTCAATTACAAAAATCTGGTCGGCGTTGCGCACAGTTTTTAAGCGATGCGCAATCATAATGATTGTCTTGTTTTTCGTAAGCGAGTTTATTGCTTCCATAAGTTCCTGCTCGTTTTCAGGATCAACGTTTGCGGTTGCTTCGTCCAAAATGATGATAGGCGCATCCTTCATAATCGCACGCGCGATGCTAACTCGCTGTTTTTCTCCGCCAGAAAGATTTGCGCCTCCTTCGCCAATTATTGTGCCATAGCCGTTTGGAAGTTTTGATATAAACTCGTCGCAACAAGCTTTTTTTGCCGCTTCAACAACTTCTTCGTGCGTTGCGTCAGGCTTTCCGAACTTTATGTTGTTTTCGATTGTGTCGGAAAAAAGATAAACGTTCTGGAAAACGAAACTGAAGTTTTTCATCAAACTGTCCATTGAAAAATCTTTAACGTTGTTTCCGCCAAGCAAAATTTCGCCCGAATCAACGTCCCAAAAGCGCGAAATTAAATGACACAAGGTTGTTTTTCCGCCGCCTGAAGGACCCACGATTGCTGTTGTGTTTTTTTCTGGAATTTTAAGGCTAATTCCGTTGATGATTTTTTTATCATCATAAGAGAACGTTACATTCTTTACTTCGATGTCGTGATTTTCAAGATTGATTTCTTTTCCTTCAATATCCATTGTTGGAAGATTTAAGACTTCGTTTACTTTATCGATGTTCACGCTGATTAAGTTTAAAAGCGCAGAAAAATTTCCGAACGATTCAAGTGCGGCAAAAAGAATAAACGCAGAAATTACCATTCCGCTCGCGGTTATTAAGTTCATTGTTCCGTTTACAAAAAAATATGCGGAAAACAAAACAATCGCCACTCCGGTAAGTTTTATCGCCGCGCTTTGAAAAAACATTGGAACGTCGAATTTCATTTCCATTTTGATGTTCGCGTTTTTTGCCTTTTCGTTCGTAGCGTTAAAACGTTTTGCTTTCTTTCCGAAAAGTCCGAACGAACGAACTTCCGCAATTCCCTGCAAGTTTTCAAGAAGCTCTGAAATCAAGTTTGTGTCGGCTTCTTTTTTTTCTTTCGAAATGTTTTTCATCATCGACTGCATAATTCGGTTTATCGCCATAAAAATTACAAATCCCGCAAGCGAAACAAGACCGATTCTAAAGTCAAACAAAAAGACGAACAGAATTATAAAAATCGTTTCTAAAATCGCCTGGCTTGTAACAATAATCACGCGGCTTGCAACGTCGCCGATTGATTCGGTTGTGTTCGTCATCACGGAAGAAATTGCGCCGATTGTGTTTTTGTTGAAATATCCCATTGGAAGATAGCGCAAGTGTTCCGCGATTTCGATTCGCTTGAACGCACAAGAAGTGTAGCCGCCTTCGGTCATAAAAACGCATTTGAAAGTTTTGCAAATTATGCTGATTATAATAGAAAGAATCATTAAGCCTAAAGACGCGAAAATATAATGCGAGATTGGTCTTGTGCCGCCTTTTGAAGAATCTATAAGTCCCATTAAGATTATCATAACAGCGGGAATTTTTAATGCGAGAGCGATTGCTTCGATAAGTCCGAGTGCGATTCCTTTTTTGAACTTTTTTGCGTTGTCGCGTCCTGCAAACGCAAAGAATTTTATGTAGGTTTGAAACATAATTTTGCTCCGAGATAATTTTGTTATACAACGGTGTTGCCTTTGGGTCAAGGAGGAAAGAACGAAGATTAAAGAATGTTTTTATCCCCGCTATTTCATAAGTTTCCAGTTGTTCAATCCTTCAGGCTCATAGATGCCGCCAAAATATTTATA
>CAZLXK010000010.1:0-26691 GCA_964563305.1 uncultured Treponema sp. | reverse complement strand
TATTAATATTGAATTAGATGATTTTGAGCCAGTTGATTTTGTTTACTTTGAAAATTTTTCGCTTGAAGATAAAATTTCTGGGCAAGTTGTAAGTCAATCAGAAAATTCTCAAAGTAAAGAAGGCGAGCACTTAGCAAACGAAATCGGCATTGAGTCAGAAAAATCAGAACAATCAGCAAAATCAGAAAATTTGCTTGAATATACGATTGGCGAAGGTGCACAAAATTTTACTGCAAAAAGAAAAATTGCTCCGTTTTTTATAAATCGTTACGAAACAACTTACAAACTTTGGTATGAAGTTTATGAATGGGCGGTAAATCAAGGTTATTATTTTTTGAATCAAGGTCAAGAAGGTTCAAATGGTCGGCAAGGAAAATCTCCAAGTCAAAAACAATGGGAGCCAGTTACAAACATAACTTGGTACGACGCTGTAATTTGGTGCAATGCTTTTAGCGAAATGTGCAGTTTGGAACCTTGCTACAAGTACGAAGGAATTGTTTTGCGTGATTCTTCGGATACGGCGACTTGCGATTTGCTAACTTGCGATTTTGAAGCAAACGGTTTTAGACTTCCAACCGAAAGTGAATGGGAATATGCGGCACGAAAAACTGTCAGTGGAATGCAAAAAGGTGTTTTGGCAAGTGGACAGGTTGATTTTGAAGGTCACGATAGCACAGAAATTCCGCTTGGCGAAGTTGCTTGGTGTTATGAAAATGCTGATTCTACGCGAAGAGTCGGAACTGCTGGAACGCCTTTTGATCCTTCGTCTCCACCAAAGCCCGGCACGGGAAATCCAAATGGCGCTGGAATTTTTGATATGAGCGGAAACGTTCTTGAGTGGGTTTTTGATTGGTTTGCTCAATATTCTGATTCTTCTGACAAAAATTATTGCGGTCCAGAATTTGGCAGCGAAAGAGTTATGCGTGGCGGAAGTTGGAATATTTACACAATGTTTTTAGGTGCAGGCGACAGATATTCTTTTAATCCAAGTGAAGCATTTAATTATTTTGGTTTTAGAATTGCAAAATCCAAGTAAAAACTTGGTGGCACTTAGCACAAGTCAGCGAAACTTTGAAAACCTTCAGCGAAAACTCAGCGGTTTTTCTTTGAAAATTCTTGATGATTTACCATAACTTTTAAAATTTCTGCAATGTACATTGTGTGAAAATCATCTTTCCTATAATTTTTTTTGCAAAAAAGTTCATCTGTAAAACAATTTGGATCAATTTCTTGAGCATAAATTTTTCTGCAAATTAAAACTGTGTGTGCTTGTTTTATCCAAGGCGTAAAATTCATATATTCAACATCAAGTTTGCATTGTTTTATTTTATCTTCTGTTCTTCCTGAATGATTTTCACAGTAATCGAGAACATTTTTATATTTTTCACCTAAAACGCTTAAACTAAAACTGTCTGTGTTGTCGAGAATTTCTTTTGTATAACGATTTGGGCGAAGATAAATTGTTGCAATATTCCGATTCCACAAAACGCCAAGTCCACCCCAAGATGCAGTTGTTGTGTTTACGCGACCAGTTAAAATTTTTCCGTCTTCGTCTTGAGCTTTTGTGCAAGTTGTAATGAGCATTTTGTCTGTGCCAATCATCTTAAAAGTATTTTCTTGAAGTTGCTCCGGGCGAATTATTTTCATCATAATTTTGTTCTCCTAATTTTTTTTTGATTGTTTTATTGACAGATTCTATGATTTTGAATTTTTCAATCAGCGTCATATTAAAAACTTTGTTTTGTCCAATCAGAAATTCTTGTTTCAAGCGACGAAGGCGATTCTACAGAAGTGTTTGTACTTTCTTGCAAAAACGGAAAAATTACACGCGACTTTATGTTTGGCCAAGTGTAAGGCAAAATAAAAGGCATTGTAATATATTCTTCTGCAGGAAGATTTCCCAAAAGTTGTCTATAATACGCAGGATAAATTTTTTCATTAACAGATTTTATGCTAGAAAATCCGCCGGCAATTCCAAAATCCTTTGTGTCAAGTTTCATATTTTGCGTTCGTTCAATAAGTTGCCTTTGCGTTTCTTCTTTAACAAACCAAGTTATAAATTTTTCAGCTTTTTTAACTTTATTTGAATTTTTATAAATCCCTAAGCAAAGCAAATTGTCTTCAACAGGAATTTTGTGATTTTGTTCAATCCAACGAAATGAAATATTTTCTGATTGTGAATCTTTTAGCGTAAAAAATTCATTGCTCGTAAGATAAGCAAACAAACATCGCTCAGAAACAACTTGCCGATATTTTGGCATATACAAATATCTAAACTGAAAATTTTGCTCGGTTGTAGTGTCAGTATTTCGCGTAGAAGTCCATTCTTTTACAAAACTTACGGCATTTTGAAAATTTTTGTCGTTCCAAAGAAAACTGTTGCCTTTTTCGCGATAAGAAGTTTCGTAAAGTTTTGTTACAAGATACAAAAAATCTGTGTCCCAACTTGGACCATAACCCATCGAAGTAAAAGAATTCGAAGAATTTTTTTTGTTGAAATTTGATGAAACTTGTCTTATTTGCTCAAGATTTAAAAAATGATTTGTTTCGATTAAATTTTCATTTTTTTTGCTAAAAATCATCATTGGAAGATTAAAAGAAATCGGAATAAGATATTGTTTGTTATTCATCATTCCGTAATCAATAATCTGCGAATAAAAACTTGAGCGAGAAATGCTTGATTCTTCAAAAAGATAATCTAAAGTTTTAAAATTTTTGCGAGTTCTGGAATTTTTTAACCAAGGACCAATAACAATGTCTGGCTTAATTTCGTCTTTTGCTGGCGGAAGAGAAGCGGAAGGTTCGGCTTTGTAAACAACAACCGCTTGTGCATCTTCGTAAAGCGAATTATATAATTCAACGTAAGAAACAATTTCTGTGTTGTTAGTCCAAATTATGAGTTGATTTTCATTGCTTGTGACACAAGAAAAACTTATAAACGCAAGCAAGAAAATTATTGTAAATTTTAAGCAATTACTTAGACATTTCGTCTGCGGTTTCGTAAATTGTTTTGTAAACAAGATTGATTTTTTCCTCGTCAATGCTTGAAAATGCAACGCGTAAAGTTTGCGAATCGATTGAAATTGTACCAATTCCTTTTTCTTTAAGCAAGTTTTGCCTTAATTCTTCAGCGTTAATATTTTTTGTGTGAAAAGCCATAAAATATCCAGAATTAAACGGCAAGGCTTCAAGATTTTTGCTTGTGTGAGTTGAAACAAATTCTTTTACAAGTTTATAACGTCGCTCAAGAATTTCTCTAAATTCTTTTTTTTCTGATTCGATTTGAGAAGAATTTTGATACGCTTTTAGTAAAATTGATTGTTGCGGAGTTGCTGCACAAGAAACTGAAGAACGAATTGCTGCCATAAGTTTTTTTATTAAAGCGTCATATTGTTCGTCGCTCATATTTTTGCAGCCAAAAGTTACAAATCCGCATCTAAATCCCCAAACAAAATCTTCTTTTGTAGGACCGTCGATTTTTGCAGCCAAAACATTTTCGTGTAAGTCGCAAAGTTCAGCAAATAATGATTGCGGATAAATGTCATCTTCGTAATTTAAGCCAAAATAAGCGTCGTCGCACCAAATCATAATTTTAGTGCCGTTTTCAGCAAGTTCTTTTACAATAGAAATTATTTTTTTTGCTTCGTCTTTTGTTGGACTGTAGCCAGAAGGATTTTGCGGAAAGTTTAAAATTGCTCGTGCTGAACCAGTTTTTGCTTGTTCTTTTAGTGCATTTTCAAAACCTTGAATATTGAATTTTCCGTTTTCAAACATTGGAAACTGAACAAATGGAGCGTTTCGGCGAGCAGACGCAACTAAAACGTAATTGTCCCAAGAAGGATCGGCTGCAATTAAAGCTTTTGTTTCGTCAAGAAATAAATCTGCAAGGTAAGAAATTCCTGCGGTAAGACCTGGAACAAGAACTGGAAGTGAAAATTTTTTTCCTTTTAAGTCAGGATTTTTTTTAATAAGTTCCGATTTCCAAATTTCTCTAAATTCTGGATTTCCAGCGGTTGGAGCATAAGCAACTAATTCGCTACTTGTTAATTCTGGAATAAATTTTTGTAATGAAGGAAGCATTAAAGGTTTGCCGTTTTGAACTGTCATTCCGATAGTTCCGTTTGCGGTTTTTCCGAGTTTTTTTGCTTCTCCGCTTTGAGCAATAATTCCTTTTGGAAAGTAAAGTCTGTTTCCAAGATCTGACAACAAAAAGCCAGCGGTTGTTCCGCTTAAAGTTTGATTTAATTCTTGAGCTAAAGGATTTATCATAATAAAAATAGTATCCAAAAATCGCTATTTTATGTCAAGAAATTGACCGACGTCTTGTAGGTTTCAAGAAAGTCAAGAAGAGACTTAGCCCGCCGTGTAAGCCCTTTAGTCTCGCACAAAAATGTAATTTTTTTTTGCCAAATGCTAGTAGATTGCAATACGCTTGGTGGCTTCGAGAGCCTTAACCACCGTACAACTTTTGTGCGAGATGAACGTGAGTGAAGGCTGGAAGGGCGGTTTTGTTTTAGAGTGACGCTTTGCACAAGAAAAATTCGCTAAAGCAGAAGAATTCGCTCCAATGCTTAGATAAACTCACCAAACAAAGAGAAAATTCTCGTAATTGACACGACGTTAAGCAAACTCGACATCGCATAAAATAATCTATATAATTTGTAAGAATTTATTAGACAATTTACAAAATTTTACAAAATCGAGGAAATGCGAAAAAAATGGACAAAGTTATTACAAAAGCGGAATTGGACGAATGTTCGGAATATATTAAAAATTGTAGAACTGAAATTTCTAAGCGAATTGTTGGGCAAACTGAAGTTGTTGACGGAATTTTGTCAGGTTTAATTGCGGGCGGTCACGTTTTGCTTGAAGGCGTTCCAGGTTTGGCTAAAACACTTGCGATTAAAACTTTTGCTGATGTTTCGGGGCTTGAATACAAAAGAATTCAGTTTACGCCAGATTTACTTCCTGCTGATGTTGTGGGAACTTTAATTTATCAGCAAGCAAGCGGAAATTTTTCTGTGCGAAAAGGTCCAGTTTTTGCAAATTTAGTTCTTGCTGACGAAATTAACAGAGCACCGGCTAAAGTTCAGTCGGCACTTCTTGAAGCAATGGCGGAATATCAAGTTACGATTGGCGAAGAAACTTATAAACTTCCCAAGCCATTTTTTGTTTTGGCAACTCAAAATCCAATCGAACAAGAAGGAACTTACAATCTTCCAGAAGCAGAATTGGATCGCTTTTTGCTAAAAATTGTTGCTAAATATCCAAGTCCAGAAGAAGAAATTGAAATTTTGCGCTCAAATGGAAAATCTAGTGAAATTGCAGTGAATAAAGTGTTTTCTGAAAGCTCACTTCAAAAATGTAGAAACGCTGTAGAAGCAATTACGGTTGATGACAAAATTCTTGCTTACATTGTTTCGATTGTGAATGCGACTCGACCTTTTACAAATCAAAAGGAAGAAAAAAAGTTGTCGCTTAGTGCACTTAATCACAAAAATGATTTGCAACATTACATTTCGTTTGGAGCTTCTCCGCGAGCAGGAATTGCTTTGCTCAAATGTGCCAAAGTTTTTGCACTTTTTAATGGAAGAAGTTTTGTTTTGCCAGAAGATGTTCAGTCAGTTGTAAAAATGGTTTTGCGTCATCGACTTGTTTTGAATTACGAAGCGGCGGCGGATTCTGTTAGTGCGGACGATTTAATTGAAAAAATTGTAGATTTAATGCCAGTTCCTTGATTTTTTTTTACTTCGAGTGTCGGATTTAGTTTTTTTGTGAAAAGAGAAAACTTAACGCGATAAGCGAAAGCTTGTCGCGAGGAAGTCAGTGTAAAACTGCAAGAAGTTTTTGAATCTTCAGAGAAATTTTTACTAATCAACAAAAAAAATCGGCAAAATTTGAGCAAGACAAATCAAATTTAGGAAAAATATTTTATGGATAAACAAAGCTTAGCAAAAAAGGCAAGTTTGTTGCATTTAAGTTCGCTCAGACTTGCAACTGGAATGAAAAACGGAAACTTTAAATCGCTTTATCGAGGACACGGAATTGAATTTAGTGGCGTGCGGGAATATTTGCCCGGCGATGATGTTCGTGCAATCGACTGGAACGTTACTGCGAGAATGTCAAAACCTTTTGTTCAAATGTACGAAGAAGAACGTGAGCTTGATGTTTTTTTAGTTGTAGATAAATCGCTTTCTATGAACACTGGCTCCGGTCGTCAGTCTCGCTTAGAAACTGCACTTGAATGTGCTTCACTTTTAACTCTTGCATCTTTTCAAAACTCAAGTCCAATCGGTGCAGTAACTTTTGATGGCGACATAAGTTTTAGTTGTGCTCCAAAATCTGGAAAAACTCACGCAATGATGTTACTTTCTCAGTTTAACAAAATGTCAACAATTTCAGTTACAGGTTCTGCATTAGACAACGCCTTAAAAGGTGCACAAAAACTTTTACACAAAAGCACTTTGCTTATTATAATTTCTGATTTTAGAACTTCATCTTGGGAAGATTCATTTGCTCGCCTTTGTCAAAGAAACGATGTTGTTGCTATAAGAATTACAGATTCTATTGACGAAAGATTGCCTTCTGTTGGTTCAGTTCCGTTTGTTGATCCAGAAACAAATTATTCAGTTGTGCTTCCAACTTCATCAAATAAATTTGCAAAAGTTTGGCGAAAAGATAACGAAGAGCGAATTGAAACTTGGAAAAATGAATGTTTGCGTCGTGGCGGAATTCCACTTTGCATAAATACTTCAAGCGATTGTGCGAGCGAACTTATAAAATTTTTTACGGTCAGGGAAAAATCAAAATGAAAAAGAAAATTTTTTTATTTCTAAACTTAATTTTGATTTTTAACTTAAACTTAAACGCACAAAATCTAAATTCACAAAATCAGCAAAACTTAAATCAGCGAAATTCCGCAAATCAAAATCAGCAAAATGCAAAAAATTCCGTAGAAATTGACATAGAAAGCGTTTCTCAAATCATAATTCCAAAAGAAATTTTTATTGGCGATGAAGGTCAACTTCAATATTCTTTTAGAACGCCAGTTGATTTTTTTTCGCTTGCATCATCTTCAAATTTTAGCGGCAACGAACTTTCGCTTAACATTACAAATCAAGATTTGCTCGTTGACACAAATTCTTGCACAATAAAAAATGCAGTTTTGGTTAGAAATGGCTTAAATTATAATCTTTGCATAAGTTTTATTCCTTGGAAAACCGGAAAAATTGAATTTAGAGAATTTGATTTAATGACTTTTTGCTTAAAAAATGATTTTTCAGAAAACAAATTTTTGATTCACTTAAATCCAATCATAATTCCGTCGCTTTCTGAAAAAATGGGAATTTCAAATATTCGTTCACCTTTAAAACCTTTAACTTTGCCGGGAACAAAATATCTTTTGTGGTTAGGAATTTTTTTAATAATTTTAGTTTTATTTTTGATTGCTTTTGCGATTATAAAACTTCACGTAATTGTAAAAAAGTTTCGGCTTTTAAAAAGCAAAATCGGATTTAGGCGAAATGCAAGAAATGTAAAAAAAGGTTTATCTAAAATCTTAAAATCAAAATCTAAAATTGATGATAAAACTTTTGCAATGAACTGGCAGCGTCTTATGCGAACTTATTTGGAATTTAGATTTGCTTCAAGTTTCGCTTCTGTTACGGGAAACAGAATTGTTCAATATATTTTAAAAATCACCGGAAATTCCGCTAGCGACGAACAATTTTCTGCTTTAGAAGAACTTGCGGGGCTTTTTATTCGCACAGATTATATTCGCTTTGCCGAAGGTTCGATTGACAGTCAACTTTTGCCAGCCGAAGAACATCAAGCAGTTTTTTCAAAGAATGAATGTTCTTCGATTGTAAAAAAATCTTTTGAAATAATTGATGTTTTTGAAAGCGACAGTTTGAATCAGGAGAAAAATAAAAAATGATAGAATTTGAAAATGCTTCTGCGTTCTTTTTTCTTTTAGCAATTCCGATTTTGTATTTTTTGCGTTACATAAAAATTTTAACTCCACTTTCGTTTCCTTTAAATTTAAGTGATTGGGGAAAATCTGATTTTAAGTGGCACAAAAAGTTTAGAAAAGTTTTAAGCGTTTTTGTTCGTTCACTTTGTTTTCTTGCTTACGTTCTTTTGATTTTTGCACTTGCGAATCCAGTTATTCGTCATCAAGAAAAAATTTATTCTTCTCGCGGAGCTGACATTGTTTTTGTTTTAGATGTAAGTCCTTCTATGGCAGCACAAGATATTGGAAATTCCACAAGACTTGAAGCGAGTAAAAATGCAATTAAAAATCTTATGCAAGAAAATTTTGGCGCTAGCGTTGGCTTGGTTGAAATGGCACAAGATTCAGCTTTAATTGTTCCGCCCACAATGGACAGAAATTTATTTTTTAGTAAACTTGATTCTATTAGAGTTGGAGAGTTTGGTGACGGAACTGCGATTGGAAGTGGAATCAGCCTTGCCATTTATCATTTAGAAAAATCAAATGCACCTAAAAAAGCGATTGTTTTAATTACTGACGGCGAAAATAATTCTGGCGAAATTCATCCGCTTACGGCAGCATGTCTTGCAATGGAAAAAAATATTTCACTTTACGTTTTGGGAATTGGAACTAAGGGGACTGTTCATCTTGAATATTCTGATCCAAAAACTGGTCGCGTTTATTCTGGATTTTTAGAATCAAATTTTAACAGCACAGAACTTGCACTTTTAGCAACGAGTGCAAACGGAAAATATTTTGAAGTTGAATCTTTAGCATCACTTTCGCAAAGTCTCGCGTCTGTTAGCAAAGACGAAAATGTTGTGCAAAGTTATCACATTCAAAGTCACGATGTTCCTTGCTACAAATATTTTTTAAGTGCAGCGATTTTACTTTTTCTTTTGGCTTGGTTCATAAGAAGAATTCTTTTGCAGGAGATTTTATGAATTTTAGTGTTGAAAATCCAAAAGTTTTTTATTTATTTTTAGTTCTTTTAGCCTCACTTGTTTATTCAATCTTAAAATTTAAAAAACTTTCAAAATCATTTAGCGAAAATAATTCTTTGCAAAGACAAATTCATTCTTTTGTGCGTTTTAGAAGATGTTTTATTTCAAGAACAATTTTTAGAAGTCTTATGGCAACTATGATTATTTTTGCACTCGCAGGAATTTCTTGGGGAACAAATTTAATTCCAGTTCAGAAAAATGGGCGAGCGGTTTCGTTTGTGTTTGATATTTCTTA
The DNA here is from genome assembly GCA_964563305.1 of uncultured Treponema sp. Taxonomy (GTDB): domain Bacteria; phylum Spirochaetota; class Spirochaetia; order Treponematales; family Treponemataceae; genus Treponema_D. The sequence continues at coordinate 17,462 of CAZLXK010000010.1, read as the reverse complement.
CAGCATGGAAGCAACTGATTGTCCTGACGGAATGACTCGACTTAGTGCAGCGTCAAAATATGCTCAGGAACTTTTAAATCATCTTGACGGAGCAAAAGTTTCTGTGGTGATTGCAAAAGGCGAGGGAAGTTTGGCGGTTCCTTTAACCGAAGATTTTTTTGCCGTAAGAACAATTTTGCAAAATCTTTCGCCTAAACTTATGACTTCTGTTGGCACAAGTTTGGGCAAAGGAATTAACACAGCAATTTCTTCTTTTCCGGGACAAAGTTCCGAAGCAAATTATATTTGGCTTTTTACTGACGGCGAAGAAACCGACAATTCTTTACAAGATTCGCTAATCAATGCTCAAAAAGCGGGAATTCCAGTTGTTGTAATTGGATTTGGTTCTGAGCGAGAATCTGAAATTTTAGCTGGAGATGGAAAAACTAAAATTAAAACTGCATTGCGTTCATCTTCAATCGAAAAAATTCTTTCATCAGTTCAAAAGAAAAAAAACAAAAACTTTCAAGCACAAAGCTCAAATTCTTTAACTTACGTTGACGCTTCAGAAATGGGTTCGGCATATAAAATTATAAAAATGCTTATGATGAACGAGCAATCATCAATTCTTACTTACGAATCGCAAAGTGTTCCGCGACATTCACTTTTTATTTTGCTAGCGATTGTTTTTTACATTGCATCTTTTTTGTTTGGCGAAATGGATATTCAGCAAGGAAAGAAAAAACTTTTGTCTTCTGTTTCAAGTGCAATTATTTTTGCCACAATTTTTACTGGCTGTTCGCCAAGAAGTCACGATGGAACAAAACTTCTCGAAGGAAATATAAATTGGCAACGAAAAAATTATCAAAAAGCGGTTGCTGATTTTCTTGAAGTTCAAGATAATGCTCACGAACGTGGCGATTTTTTAACAGAAGATTACGCACTTTTCGGATTGGCGACAACTTATTTAATGCAAAACGAAACTGACGCTGCAATGTTGCGTTATTCACAAATCAGCGAAAATGCTCCGGACAATATAAAATTTGCAGTTTTTTATAATTCTGGAATTATTGCTCACAGAAATGGCGATTATGATTTAGCCGCAGAATTTTTTAAAAATGCACTTTTGATAAACAGTTCTTCAACAAATGCAAAAATCAACATGGAACTTTCCTTGCAAGAAAATTCAGCACAAGAAAATATTTCGCAAAAAAATCTTGATAATGTGAATGTTCAAAGCGACGACAAACTTTTGCAAAATGAACTTTTTTCAATCATTCGGGAGGCTGAAGAAAATCAATGGAAAAATCAAGAATCAAATTCAGAAAGTACAGACAAAGATTATTAAAAATTCTTTTGCCGATTTTAGTTTTAAATTTCGCGTTTAACACATTTGCAAGAACTCCAAGTTGGGACGAATTGCGACGCTTAAGTTTTGTTCAAGGCAGCGATTATTTTTTTACAGAAAGCGATTGTCCTTTTTATTTAGATGTTTATGATGTTCGGCCAGAAAATGTGCAAGTTGCGGTAAATTATCTTCCAGAAAATGTAAGTTTTGTTTCTTCAAAAAAAGAAGTTTTAATGTCTTCAAGTTCAAACGGACAATATGCGAGCGGCACAAGACTGATTGTTTATTTTAAGTTTTCTAAGGCCGGAAGATATCATTTACGTCCAGTTGATGTTGTAATTAACGGCGGATTTTACAGACTTTCTTTCCAAAGTGTTCAAGTTTTTGAAAATCCAAAATTTATTTTGCCAAAACTTTCAATTCAATTTGAAAACGAAAAATTTACTCCAACAAGGCGAAATCCAAATCACTTTTCAGCAACGGCAGGCGAACATATAATTTTTACAGTTTACGTTCAATATGCAGTTCGCGTAGACAATTTCGCTTGGACAATTCCAGAAAATTCGCTGTTTAAACAAATCAAACAATACGATTCTTTGTCGCAAATAAGCAGTTCGCAAGCAGAATTTTCGCCAGAACTTTATCCAGTTGTAAGTTTTGATTGGCAACCTTTAACTAGCGGAAAATTTGAATTGCCTTCGATTTATTTGCAAGCAACCGCTTATAATGGTTCACGCTACGATTTAGAAAATTCGACTTACACTTTTGATGTAAAATCTTCTTCGCAAAATAACGCTAGTCAAGAAAATTTGAGTCTTAACGAAAATCAAGAAAATCAAACTGAAATTTTTTCTTACGCTTTTGAAAAACCTTTTGAAGAAAATCTTGAACAAAACAAATTAACTTGTTCCACAGAAGATTTGTATGAACTTTTGGAATTGAGACAAAAAGAAAAACGTTCCTTGCCTAAAATTAGTAAGGCTTCAAAAATGCGCGTAGAAAAGGAAAATCAACTTGGATTAAATTCTGAAATTTCAGAAGCGAGCATTCCAATTTTTTGGATTTTTGTTTCAATTTCAATAATTTTGTTGATTGCTTTTGTGATTTTATTTATTTTTAAAAGGAACCAATTTGGTGCGGTTTGTGCGTGTTTGTTTGCAATTACTGCAGCGACTTCTATAATTTACGGTTCTAAGTTGACAAAAACTTACGTAATTTATATGGGCGGAACTTTAAGTCCAATTCCAGAACAAAATGTTTCTTCGGGCGTAAATTTGCAAAGCGGAAGTCTTGCCCTGTTAGTTCAAAAGGCGGGCGATTGGGTTTACATAAAGCACAACGAAACTTACGGTTGGGTTTTAAAAGATAATGTTTTGATTATAAAATAAAAAGATTCTGTTATTCCGAACTTGATTCGGAATCTGTCAATTACAGATTTTTAACAATTGGAGGATTTTATGGATTTTGGTGAAATTTTAGATCAATTTGAAAAATCGCAAAGTTTTTCCGCTAAAGCTCAAAATCACAAAAAGCAAAGTCAGCAAGCGTCACATAAAAAAGCAAATGCTCCAACTGCTCAAGAAAAAGAAATCTTAGCACAAAAAAAATCGCTTGAACAAATTATGGCTGAAGAAAATTCTCGTCACATAAATCCAATGACCGCTTGGCTAAATCATCACGGAGTTGTAGATAAAGATAAAATTGCTGATGAAATGGAAAAAAATGAAAAATTGAATAGCATTGAATATCTTAGAAGTATAAAATGGCAAGCGACAATCGATTTGCATCAACTTACGCGAGAAGAAGCTTGGGCAAAATTAGACAGTTTTGTAACTGAATGTAAAAATCGTGGAATAAGAAAAATTTTAATAATTCACGGCAAAGGTATTCATTCAAACGGAAGCGATCCTGTTTTAGGACAAATGGTTAGACTTTTTATTGAACAAGATTCAAGATTAGGAATGAGCGGACATCCAGACAGAAATAATGGAGGAAATGGTGCAACTTGGGTTATAATAAGATAAGTCTTATATTAAAAACTTGTTATTTTTGTTGCTTATGATTAAGAAAATTATTTAATTTTATAATAACTTATAACATAAGAAAATGTACTCACGGCGTTATAAAACTTGTTAAATTTGTGGTTTTGACCTTGCGGTTACTGAGCCTGTCGAAGTGCAACCACCGTGATTTTTAGTAAAAAAATAAAATCTAATGTAGGAAAATCGAATGGAAGAAGATTTATACGAAATTTTGGGCGTTTCAAAAACCGCTACAACTGAAGAAATTAAAAAGGCTTATAGAAATCTTGCATTTAAATATCATCCAGACAGAAATCCTGGAGACAAAACTGCAGAAGAAAAATTTAAAAAAATTGGTGCGGCTTATTCAGTTTTAGGTGATGAAACCAAGCGTCGCCAATACGATTCTTATGGATTTAATTCGCAAAGTTCGCAATCTTCGTCTTATGGTTATTCTGGAAATTATTCAAATCCGTTTGGAAATTCTTACGGAAATTATGGAAACTCAAACTATAATCGCTCCCGAGATCCTTTTTGGGACTTTTTTAATAATTCTGATGATGATGACGAAAAAAATCAAAATGCGAACAATTATTATTACACTTATGCAAGTCAAAATGCAGATTTTTCAAATTCACATTATGGAATAAAAACTTTTGGAAGCGGAATTTTGCAAGTGTTTTTAGGATTTATTGGTGCTTATTTTTTTAGATTTATATTTCCACTAAATATTGTTTGTGCGATTGCAGGAATTCGCGGATTTGTTAAAATTTTTCAATCATTTAAATACATTGGAGATGATTTTAAGAAGAAAAAGAATAAAAAAGTTTGATTTTTCGCTGAAGATTTTATTTTAAGATTTTTAAATCAAATGCGGAAATAAAAGTTTTATTGGCTCTTAACAGAAAATTTAAAAAATAAATCCTGTAAGACAAAAGTTTTGCAGGATTTTTTTGTTGAATAAAAAGTTTAAGAAAAAAATAAAAATCTAACGCTCTCTAAAAATTATTCTGCCGCGATTCAAATCATAAGGTGAAAGTTCAACTTTTACAGTGTCGCCTGGAACAATTCTTATGTAATGTTTTCGCATTTTACCACTGAGATGTGCTAGAATAACATGTTTGTTTTGAAGTTCTACACGGAACATTGTGTTTGGCAATGCTTCTTTTACAATTCCTTCAACTTCAATAGCTTCGTCTTTGTTAGCCACGATTCCTCCATCAAAAAATCAAAAAATTTGCCTTTTAGTAAAAATATGTGTATTATTATGAACAAAACAAAATTATCTGTCAACTGAAGAGGTTATTATGGAAAAGGACTTTGTAGAAAAACAAAAGCAAAAACTTATTGAGCAGCGAAATGAAATTTTAGAATCATTAAAAGGTAAAAATGAACAACTCGAAAAATTGAGCGAAACTATAGAAACTGGCGACGAAGTTGATATTGCAACTGATACAGTTGATCGACTTATGATTAACAGTTTGGGCGAAGCGGATCAACGCCGAATTGCAATGATTAACCGAGCACTTGATCGCATTGCTCAAGGAACTTATGGAAAATGTTTGGTTTGCGGAAAAGAAATTCCAGAAGGAAGATTGCAAGCAATTCCTTATGCAGCCCTTTGTGTTTCTTGTCAGTCGATAGAAGATAGAAAGCACCGCTAATTTTGTGTAATAAAAATTATTTCAATGTTTGCCACTTTAAATTTTTTCAAAAACATAATTGCCGTTTACAAAGTGCGTAAGTTCTGTGTAACCGGCTTTTTTAATATATTCACGAGCTTCATCAAACCAAAAATCTAAAGTTGAAGCAGAATGTGAATCAGAACTTATAGTTATAGGAACATTGTATTCTTTTAAAAGACTTAAAAAATATGGAGACGGATAAGGAAAATCTGTTCCTCCGCGAGCCATTCCGCCTGTATTTACTTCGACACAAATTCCGCTTTTTGCAATGACTTTTGCTGTGGCTTTAACTTCATTTTTGTACCAAGATTCAGTTTCGTCAAAAATTTGATACTTATAATTTTGTTTTCTAAAAAGATCTGGATGACCTAAAAAAGTAAAATTGCAAGTTTCTAACATTTTGCGTTCATTATAAAAATATTCTTGAACTGCTTTTTTTACATTTCCATTAAAACATTGATTTATTCCTTGCATTGTGATTTCGTGAGAATCGTCAACTGTAAACTGACCTTTTTGGTTTACAATATAATGCACTGAACCAATCAAAAAATCTGGAGAAAATTCCTTGTAATTTTTAAAATCTGGAGCACAAAGTCCTTGAATAAAATCCGCTTCAAAACCGCAAAGAATTTGTATTTTGTCTTTATATTTTTCTTTAAGACTTTGGATTTCTTTTACGTAAGTCGGAAGTTCTTTTACTTGAATGTGCCAATCGCTTGAAAAAGGAAACATTGAATGTCCTGAAAATCCTAAAATGTCAAAATGTTTTTCAATGGCACTTAAAAGCATTTCTTCTGGCGTATTTTTTCCGTCGCAATAAGTTGTGTGCGTGTGATAATTTGTTTTCATTTTATTTTCCTTAAATCAGTTTACATAATTAAGTGTCAGTAATGTTGTGGTTTCGACTTGGCCACTCGACACTTCGTTGCGATTTCAATCACCGTTTCTAAGTGTCAATCAGAAAATTCGCTCCATGGTTCGATTTTGTTCACCAAGCATTTAAATCGAAGATTTCCAAATTTCTACATAATGTTGCAATCGCTTAAACTCAAGTGCAAATTCTGTGCGGCCAGCTTCAACTTTTATTAAATCTTTTTGCTTTGCACCTTCGTTCATTTGTCTTCCAATTTCCGCAAGTTTTTTTACGCTAACTGTTGCACTACTTCCTTTTAAAGTGTGAGTGTAAAGTTCGATATTTTTATAATCTTTTTTCTTAGCATAAATTTCGCTTTTTAAATTATTTAAAATTTCCAAAGTTTGACTTATGTAATCGTTCATAATTGATTCTGCAAGTTTACGGTCGTTGTCGGTTGTGTCCATAAAATCAGCAATGTCCCACAAATCGCGAGCTTGATTATTTATGTCAATAAGATTCATAATGTCTTTTGCTTCGGGAACCAACAAAACTGTATTCCATTTGTCAAGCATTTGCTGAATCGCTTCTCGCTTAAACGGCTTTAATAAAATGTCGTTAATTCCAAGTTCTCTGTAATTTTCAAAATCTTCGGGATTGTTGTTCGCTGTGCAAGCAATAATAATTCCTTTGTAACCTTTTTGCCTAATTTCTACAGTTGCATCAATTCCGCTTTTGATTGGCATTAAAATATCCATAAAAATAATGTCGATTTCTGGATGTTTTGAAATTTGTTCAACCGCAAGCTCTCCATTTTCCGCAAGAAAAACTGTCGCTCCAAATTTTTCAAGAATCGCTTGAAGAAGTTTTCTGTTAACTGGATGATCTTCTGCAATTAAAATTTTGTTGTCTTTTGCAACTTGAGCAAATTCTTTTTTTGAACTTGAAGACAAAAAGTTAGAATTTGATTTTTGATTTTGAAGAGCGGAATTTTCGTAAATTGCATCTTTTAAGATTTCAATTAATTGCGACATTTTGATTGGTTTATAAATATAACCTTTGAACCAATTTGAAACTTTTAATTTTGCGTCTTTTGCCATTTGACCTTCTGGAATCATTAAGTAAAGTTTCAAATTTTTTATTTGCGGATTTTTTTTGATTAACTCTCCAAGTTTCCAACCGTCAATTTTTGGCATTGTTAAATCGACTAAAGCAACTGTAAAAGGCTTAAGTGTTTTGCTCGCATTTTTTAGTTTTAAGATTGCGTCTTTGCTCGAACTTGAACATTCGTAATTTTTGATTCCTAAAGTTTCAAATTTTCTTTTGAGTGCGTTTAGTGCAAGCGGATTGTCTTCAATAATTAAAATTTTTGTGTTTTTAGGCACATTTTCTAAGGCAAGTTTTTCTGTCTCGTTGATGTTTGAAATTTCTAGCGGAATTGCAAACCAAAAATTTGAACCGCCACTTGGATTTGACAAAACGCCAATTTTTCCTTTCATTACAGAAACTAAATTTTTGCAAATTGAAAGTCCAAGTCCAGTTCCCGAATATCTTTTAGTTGTGCTTGAATCAACTTGATAAAAATCATTAAAAATCAATTTTTTTTTATCATCAGGAATTCCAATTCCAGAATCAATAATTTCAAAAAGTAAATAATCTTTTATTTGGCTTAATCGAACTAAAATAAAACCTTTGTCTGTAAATTTTACTGCGTTTTTTACCAAATTCAAAATTATCTGCAAAACTCGATTTGGATCGCCCATAACTGTTCGCGGAACTGAATAATCAATGTCGGTAATTACTTCGATTTTGCGATCAAAAGCTTCCATGCTGATTAAATCAACAACGCGTTCCGTAAGTTCTGCAACGTCGTAAGGAATATTTTCTAACTTAAACTGATCTGAGCGGATTTTTGTAAAATCTAAAACGTCATTTGCTAACTGCAACAAAGAATTTGCACTAAATTCAATTTGATGCACATATTCAATTTGTTCTTTTGATAAGGAAGTGTCTTCTAAAAGTTCAACTGTGCTGATTATTGTTTGGATTGGTGTGCGTACTTCGTGTAAAGTGCTTGCAAGAAATCGGCTGCCATTTTCTACAGAAGCGTTGTCGTCCATGAAAAAAGCCTCCGTTAGTTTGATGTACGCAAAATTTCTAATGCTTTACTTACAATGGTTTGCGGTTTTTGCGGTTTTACAATATAAGATTTTGCACCTAAACTCATTGCGTGTAAAACGGCTTCTTTTTGAGTTGCTTGCGAATAAATAATTATTGGCTTTGTGTAAGTGTGATGTTGTAAACTTTTTAAGATTGTAAATCCGTCCATATCTGGAATAAAAAGATCCAAAATTGTTAAATCGTATTCTGAACCTGCGGAAATTGATTTTAAATATTCAGTTCCGCTTGCAAACAAAATTGTTTGTGCACTAATCGACGAAAAAGCACTTTGCAATAATTTTCTGATTACAACATCATCATCAACAATAGCAATTTGTAATTCATTTCCATTATTTTGATTTGTGTTCGCTTCAAAACGCATTTCAATGGAACCTTCGTCAATGTCTTTGTCAGATTTCAAAATCTTGTCAGAAACAAAATCGTTTACATTCGCAGAATTTGTGTTAGTTTCAACAAATCCGTTTAAAATATCTGTTAAGCGAGAACTAACTTCAATTCCTTCGTATTGTTCGTGACCTTGAATTAAATCTTTTACAAAATTGTCGAGCGACAAAACTTTTATGTTTTCTTTTGAAATTCTTTTGTCAGCGATTATATTGTCAAATAAAAGTTCCAAATTTACTCCGTCAACAAAACTCAACTGCAAATTTGTGAGCATAACGATTACTTTTGGAATTTTTAAATTGTTTTTTGTGATGATTTCTGAAATTTTATATTTGAGCATAAAAAGTTTTTCGCGATTTAAGCCAGAAGAAATTTCAATAAATATAATTTCGCCATTTAAATGCAAATCTAAAATGCAAGGCGTTTCGTCTATGGAAAATCTAGTTTTTAAGACTTTGCCGATTGTTTCAAAAAAAATGTCGAAACGAATTGGCTTTTTAAAATATTTAATTACGCCGTATTCTGCCAAAGTTGCAATTTTTAAATGTTCGATTTCTGGTCCGGTGATGATGATTGGAATATTTTTTGCGTTTACGTCGTTGATTTTTTTGTCTAAGAGTTCCTGAATTTCGTAAGTAACGTCGGATTCTAATTCAATAATTACAAGGTCGGGCAAAGTTACTATAAGTTTTGTGTAGGCATCGCGACTTCCAATTGCTGTGTCTAAGGAAATTTGTTCAGATTTTAATTTTTCGTGTAAAAAATCAGAAAAAATTGGCGAACCGTCAATCAGTAAAACTCTTTTCATAATAATCAATTTTACTTTATAAAAAACAAGGTTTCAAGTATAATACAATTTATGGAAAAAAACGTTTTAGTATTTTTAGCGGACGGCTTTGAAGAAATTGAAGCTTTAACTCCGGTTGATTATCTTCGTCGCTCTGGCGTAAATGTGATTTTGGCAGCAACTCGAACTTCTTCGAGAAATGTAAAAGGTGCTCACGGAATTACAGTTCTTGCTGATATTACGCTCGATTCTTATCTTGCAAGTGTGGGCGAAAAACTTCCAGACGCAGTTGTGGTTCCTGGAGGAATGCCTGGTGCACTTAATATTTCAAATTGTAGCCAAGCACTTTCTTTAATTAACGCGATGGTTGATAACAAAAAAATTGTTGCGGCAATTTGTGCAGCGCCAGCTTTAGTTCTTTCAAAAACAAAAGCTCTTGAAGGCAAAAAGTGGACTTGCTATCCAAATATGGAAACTGAAAAAGATGCTCAAAAGTTTGCTGTTAATCATTTGAGCGATGTTCCTTTCGTTAAAGATGATTTACTTTTAACTGGCAGAGGACCTGGAGCAGCGGAACAATTTTCTATGGAACTTGTAAATATGCTTTGTGGCAAAGAAATTGCTGATAAAATAAAAAAAGCGTCGGTTCAGCGAGATTAAGTTAAAATGAAAAATTCTCAAAAAAATGAACTTGCGGTTTGCGGATTTGCGGCTGTAAAAACTCTTGAAAAAGTTAATTGGCAGCGAATTACGAGATTTTATTTTACTGAAGAAAAAGCACCACTTTTTGGCGGTTTGTGCAAAAAATTAGCGTCGGCTAAAAAACCTTATAATAAAGTTAAAAATCCTCAGGAATTAGAAAGACTTTGCGGAAGCATTCATCATCAAGGAGTTGTCGCTATGATTGAAGAACCGCAAATTCTCGCCTTAAACACAGAAATTACGGCAACGTGGATAAAAAATGGCGAAAGTGCTGTTCTTTTAGACAGAATTGGAAACGCAAATAATTTAGGTGCAATCGTGCGAAGTGCAGCGTTTTTTGGAATAAAAAATCTTGTAATTCCGCTAGACGAAGCTCAATCTTCAATTACAACAAGCAGTTATCGTGTGGCAGAAGGCGGAATGGAATTTGTAAACATTTATTCTATAAAATCAATTCCTGCACTTTTAAAAGATATGAAAGGCAAAATGATTCGCGTAGGAACTTCGCTTGAAGCAAAAAAAAGTATTTCTGATTTGAAAAATATTTGTAAAGGTAAACCTTCGATTTTAATTTTAGGAAACGAAGAACATGGAATTAGCGATGATGTAAAAAATAATTGTGATGAACTTGTAATTATTCCTTTTGCTGGAATGAAAAATAAAGATTTGCTTCCAGTTGTGGACAGTTTGAATGTTGCTCAAGCAGCGTCGATTATAATGTACGAAATGATGAAATCTCAAAATTAGGGAAATTTATGGCGGAAAAAAAATCATCTAAAAAAAAGAAATCAAATAAAAAAATTGGAATTGGAGTTGCACTTTGGTTTTTGATTGCTTTACTTTTGCTGATTTTGTTTATTGTGAATTGGCAAAAAATTGCGTCAAACTTAAAATCAACAGGTTTTTTTGAAAAAAATAATTTAAAAACTCCGTCTTTTGTAGAAAATGCTGAAACTTTAGCAAAAGATGATTCTGAAGGAAAAAATGATGTTGAGCCAATTTCTCAAGTTCAAATAAATATAAATGATGATGAATTATCTTCTCAAAATGCAGAAAATTTTTCTTCGCAAAATTCTAATCTTTCAGATTCTGTAATTTCGCAAAATGAACTTACGCAAAGGCAGCAAGAACTTGCTCAAGAAACTTTAAATAATCAAAACGAAAATTCTGCTTCGCCAAGTGAAAGTTCTTCTCGCGAAAATTCTCAAAGTTCAAATTCTCAAACTTCGAGTTCGCAAAATCAAAATCTTCAAAATCAAAAATCACAATCACAAAGTTCAGCACAACAAAGTCAAGAAACAAAAAACGTTCCTGCAACAATGAACATAAAACTTTACTTTATGACAATAAATTCTAACGGAACTGTAAGTCGAAAAGAAGTTACGCGAACAATGAAAAAATCTGACGGTCCGCTTGTGGACTCAATAAACGCTTTAATTTCTGGCCCAACAGTTGAAGAAGAAAATCTTGGCTGTCGCTCGCTAATTTCTAATGGCACAAAGTTGATTTCCGCTTCTGTAAAAAATGGAATTGCAACGCTAAACTTCAGTTCGGAATTTGAATTTAATCAATACGGAATTGAAGGCACGCAAGGTCAACTTCAGCAAATTGTTTTTACGGCAACAGCTTTTCCAACAGTTGAAAGCGTGCAGTTTTTAGTTGACGGCGAAAATAAAACTTATTTAGGAAGTGAAGGCGTTTGGATTGGAACGCCTTTAAGTCGAAATTCGTTTTAGTTGACGGATTATCGGGTCAAGCCCGATAATGACAGTTTAGTTGATTTTGTAAGTGCTTAAAATCGAAGTAAAATATTTTTTGTTTTTCTGATAAACGTTGTCGAACATTGTTAAAGTAAGCAAAGCGTAAACTTCTTCTGAATCAGAAAGTCTTGTTAAAATTTTTATGTCGCGAGTAACGTTTTGTGTTTGTGGTTCAAAAAAAACATTTGTAATTTTTACAGAATTTTCTGTTTGCTCAAGATTTAAATACGGAAATAAAGCGTAAGATTGATTTGTGCTTTGAATAAATCGTCGGATTAAAATATCAGAAAAATTTTCTTGATTTAAGTTTGGCACATTTTGTTGCGGATTTTGAATTACACTTAGCGAAAGAAGTGCATAATCGCCTAAAAGCCAAAGATTTTCCATTCCAGCTTTCCAAGTTTCGTCTAGCGTAAGATTTTGCACAATTTTTTTTGAATTAAAATCAGTTTCAAAATTTACTTGAAGTTTTTTTGCTTTTGAAGAAGTTTTAAAATTTCGCTTTTTGTCTTTTGGAAGTCCTTGAACGCCCTTAAAAGTTTCAAAACTTGAATCCTGAGAATTGCTGAGTTTGCCACAAGTTAAAACCTCAAACAAAACTTTTCCGTCTGACGCTTTTATTGATTCAAGATTAAAAATTGGAATGTAAATATTAAAATTTAAATTTACGTTTCCGCCAAACTGTGGAAAGTCTTGATTTATTGAAAGTTTTTTTGTTTCTGAAGAAAATTCTAACTTTTGTCGCCTTTCTGAAAATTCGTAAAATAAATCGTGAAGATAATTTACAATGTCTGCGTCTTCGCTGCTTGTTGCTCCAATAATCCGTTCGCCTAAAAATTCAACTTTTGGATTTTGTGCATTCAATTTTATGTAAACTGAAATGTCTTTTTCTAAATGCGGATTTTTTGAATCATTTGTTGCACTAGAAAAATATCTCATTGCGTAATTTTCATCGTCGTAATAAATAAAACCTACGATTGAAGAATTTGATTTGTCGCTGAAAGTTTTATCAGAATAATAAACGTATTCGCCAGAAATATCTTGAATTTGCGGACTGACAGCGGGCAAAGAATATATAAAATTTGATAAAAAAAGGATTCCTAAAACTGCAAAGATTTTTTTTGTGTTTAAGTTTTTCATATTTTTAATATTTTCCTCAACTTTTTTAAATTTTTATTTTATAGGTCAAATGTCGAGTTTTCTGAAATTTGAAAAAATTTGTCACCCTGAACTAGTTTCAGGGTCTGTTAATAAAAAAATTCAACATTACAAATTTTGAAACTTGTTTTGAACTTACTGTCATTACTAAATTAGTTCAAAATTTCTTTAGTGACAGATTCCGAAACAAGTTCGGAATGACACAATTTTATCAAAAATATGAAACTCAACATTTGACCTTATAGATTCCAGTATCATGGTTCGAGAGCCTCAATGCCCGTCCGGAAATGACAAATTTTTTTAGTTTAGTTTAGTTTAGTTTAGGGCGGACATTTGCTCGCTTATGATTTTTTGTACTTGAGAAACAACATTTTCTTGCGGAACAATATTTGCTTCTTGTTCATTGCGCAATTTTATTTCTACATTCGGAAGATTTTTGTCGCCCACAGTTATTCTGATTGGAAATCCGAGTAAATCCATATCGTTGAACTTTACGCCAGGTCTTTCATCTCGGTCATCAAGCAAAACTTCAATTCCTGCTTTTGAAAGTTCATCATAAAGTTTATCGGCAACTTCTTTCATTGCATCTTTATATTTAATTGGAACGATTGCAACTTGGAAGGGAGCAACTGACATTGGCCAAATAATTCCTTTGTCGTCGTGGAAAGTTTCAATTATTGAAGCAAGAACTCTGTCAACGCCAATTCCATAACTTCCCATTGTAGGAACCGCCGCTTTTCCGTTTTCATCAAGATAAGTAACATTCATACTTTGCGTATATTTTTTGCCAAGTTTAAAAATGTGACCTAATTCGTTTCCTTTAGTTGAATAATAAGTTCCGTCGCAATTTGGAGTTGAACATTTGTCGCCCGCTTTTACAGTTCGAACATCAGCATTTAAGAAAAATTTATAGTCGCGATTTGGTTCTACGTGTTTAACATGGAAACCTTCTTTTCCAGCGCCGGTAATAGAATCGTGCATATCATTTACGCTTAAATCTTGAACGATTGGGCAATTTACTTTTCTTGGGCCAACGAATCCGTGAGGAGCTCCGCTGATTTTTAAAACTTCGTCCGCTTCGGCAAGAACAACTTCGCTTGCTTTTAAAAGTCCTGCAAGTTTTGCGTCGTTTACATCAAGATCGCCACGAATTAAAACGCAAACATAACTTAATGGATAAAATTCAAAATCACCTTCTTTAACTTTTTTAAGATTTTCTGAACCTGCAGTTCCGCTTAAATCAAGGCTCGAATTTATTACGCGATAAATTAAGGCTTTTATAAAATGTTTTGAACTTATGTTGAAGAATTTTTCCATATCATCAATAGAAAATACGTTTGGAGTTGCAACTTCTTCTGGCAAAAGTTCTGTTGCTTGAGGAAGATTTCCGTTTTCGTCGAGAAGTGGATCGCTTTTGCAAGAAGCTTTTTCGGCATTTGCAGCGTAACCGCACTTTGGGCAAAGAATTAAAGTGTCATCGCCAATTGGACTTTCAACCATAAATTCTTCTGAACCAGAACCGCCCATTGAGCCAGTGTCAGCCTTTACTGGAATCACTTTGAGCCCGAGCCTTTTAAAAATCCGCAAATAAGCCTTAGCGTAAGCTTGATAACTTTCGTCAAGACTTTTGTCGTCAGCGTTAAGCGTGTAACCGTCCATCATATTAAATTCTCTTCCGCGCATAACTCCATAACGTGGACGAATTTCATCACGATACTTTGTATTTATTTGATACATATTGATTGGAAGTTGCTTGTAAGATGTAAGTCCTGCTCGGCAAATTGCAGTAAACGCTTCTTCGGCGGTAGGCGACACAACCATATCTTGTTCGCCACGATTTTTTGCTTTAAGCATTTGCGGTCCCATAGTTTCCCAGCGGCCACTTTCTTTCCAAATATCGCCTGGAACAACAACTGTAGGCTTAAATTCTAAAGCACCAGAAGCATTAAGTTCTTCTTTAATAATATTTTCAACTTTACGATACGCTTTTAATCCAAGTGGCATATAAGCGTAAAGTCCGTTTCCAAGTTTACGAATTAAATCTGCACGAATCATTAACTGATGACTTGCAATAATCGCTTCTGCAGGAGAATCCCGCAATGTTCTAAAAGGAATTTTTGATGTTTTCATAGTGATTTATTTTAGTGAAAAATGATATTATTAACAATTACTTTTGAAATAAGGAAATTTGAGTTTTTTTAGTTTTATTTTATTTATATACTATTAAAAAATGCACAGAAGCAAGGTTCTGGCTTAAAAAACAATCTGCACAAGTGTATTCACAACGAAGTTTCCAGTGGCGGAGCGAACGCGGAATCCGTTTTTTAAGACAGGGTTCTTGCTGGAAGTGCATTTTTTAATATTTAAGGAAAAATTTAATGTCAAGCAAAAAAGTTCAAAAAAATCAAATGGACATGACGCAAGGTCCAATTTTTAAAAACCTTATGATTTTTTCTCTTCCGCTAGTTTTTTCGGCATTACTGCAACTTTTTTTTAACGCAGCGGACATTATTGTTGTTGGCAGATTTTCTGGAGACAATTCACTTGCGGCGGTTGGCTCAAATAGTTCAATTATAAATTTAATCGTAAATTTGTTCGTGGGACTTTCTACGGGAACAAATGTTGTGGCGGCTCATTATTTTGGTGCAAAAAAGAAGAGCGAATTAAAAGATACAGTTCACACAGCGATGCTTTTAAGTTTAATCAGCGGAGCAATTTTAACAATAATCGGCGTTTTTGGTGCAAGACAAATCTTAGAATGGATGAAATCTCCGCCAGAAGTTTTAGATTTGGCAACGCTTTATTTAAGAATTTATTTTTGCGGAATTACTGCCACAATGATTTACAATTTTGGAAGTGCACTTTTGCGAGCGAAGGGCGACACAAAACGTCCGCTTTACATTCTTTTAGTTGCCGGAATTATAAACGTAATTTTAAATTTGATTTTTGTGATTTTGTTTAAAATGGATGTCGCAGGCGTGGCTTTTGCAACTGTAATTTCTCAAGTTGTAAGTGCATTTTGCGTAGTGATTTTGCTTTTAAGGGAACAAGAAGAATTCCGCCTTGAACTAAAAAAATTAAAAATCAACAAAACAATTTTAATCAGAATTATAAAAATCGGAGTTCCTGCAGGATTTCAAGGAATTGTTTTTTCACTTTCGAATGTTGTAATTCAGTCAGCGGTAAATTCTTTTGGAAATATTTTAGTTGCCGGCAGTTCAGCAAGTAGCAGCATAGAAGGTTTTGTTTACACAGCAATGAACGGATTTGCTCAAGGTTCGCTTACTTTTGTTTCGCAAAACTTTGGTGCGCAAAAATTGGATCGCATAAAAAAAGTTGTGCTTGTTTCGTTTGCAATCGTAACTGTGATTGGCTTAACGTTTGGAAATTTAGTTGTTTTATTTGGACCTTACATTTTGAAAATCTACACTAAAAGCGATCAAGTTATAAAAATGGCAATGATTCGACTTTCAATAATTTGTTCAACATATTGTCTTTGCGGAATGATGGACGTAATGGCAAATTCTATTCGCGGAATTGGATATTCTGTTTTGCCAATGATTGTAAGTTTAACCGGAGCGTGCGGAGTGCGACTTTTGTGGCTCGCAACTTTCTTTCAGATTCCAAAATTTCATACGCCAGAAACAATTTTTGTTTCTTACCCAATTTCTTGGATAATAACGTTGGCAGTTCACATAGTTTGCTTTATAGTGATTTTTAAGAAGTTAAAAAAGTCGCAAAATGTGACAAACTAAATTCTAAAATGACAAAGTTAATTCTTGCTCCGTTATATTAAGCGTTAGCGAAATATCAAGCGACACTTTTCTTAAGAACTTAAAAACTTTCAAATTCAAGTTTTAATAGATTCTATTTGTTTTCTTCAGTTTCGAGCGATTTTGATTCTAAAATTTCTTGGGCGGATTTTTGGTCGCTTTCTAAAACATTTAACTTTACGCTAAAAATTGTGTTTGGTAAGCCTGATGTGTTGCCGAAGATTCCGCTTAGTTTTTCTGTTTGAGCGAAACTTGGAATTTCTGCAGAATACAAAACGCTTTGTAAAATTTTACATTCTTGCAAACTTGGAACTACTTTTAGCAAAACTGATTTTTCGCCATTTTGTGTGCGTTCAAAAAATTCTTTTTCGTAATCAAAATTTTGTGCTTGATTTGTTTGAGCAGCGGAAGTTTTTGCAGATTTTTCTGCTGATTTTTGGGAACTTTCTTGCTCAGCGGAATTTTCTTGATTTTCTGAATTTTCTGATTCTGATTTTTGCATTTCTGCGTTAAAATCTCTGCCTTTTGCGGCTTCTACAATTTCTTTAAGTCCAGGTTCTTTGTTGTGTTTGCGTCTCCAAATTCGGTTAATCCAAAGGACAATTAAAATTACAAAAAATAAAATTAAAATTGCAATGTCTTTATTTGTTAAATTTTCAAACATAAAATTCTCTTCTTAAAAAACTGATTTTTTCTATTGTATAAGGAAATTTGATTTAATGTCGATAGTTCTGAAATTTGTTCTGGATTTACTGTTATTTCTAAAATAATTCAGAATTTCTTTAGTGACAGATTCCGAACTAAATTCGGAATGACAAGTTGATATTTTGT
>CAZLXK010000009.1:0-27213 GCA_964563305.1 uncultured Treponema sp. | reverse complement strand
AGCCAATCGGCTTTTGTGTCTGTGTTCTCGCTTACAACGCGGAGCTTTCTGTCTAAAAATCCTACACGATTCGGAACATTGATAAAACTTCCGGAAACTGAATCATAGCGGCTTGTGATGTACGGCGCTTCTCCGCAAGTCAGTTCAAGCATTGTCCGTTTTACAAAGTCTTTCCAAGTTCTATGTTCCGCATCGGGAAATGCGATTTTTTCCTTCGACACTTTCCAAGCGTGATTTATATCATCCGACTTATTGAAAGTTCCTTTTTTTTCAAACCAGTCATCATCCACAAGATTGTTCTGCAAGTTGCAAATCCAAGCAGGCGTAAAAACTTCAGCCTTTTGCTTGATTCTAATGTTTTGCTCTTCTTTTGATTTTTCCACACGTGGTTTTATTATGTTTTCCCCATTTAGTGTAAGCAAATCCAGCGTTATTTGATTTTTGGAATTGTAAAGTCCGCCGTATTTTTGATAGTTGTCCGTCGCCCAGATTATGTTTTTTCCAGTCGTGCGGTCTTTCAGGAGGATTTCTGTTATTTCGTCGTCAAGATGCGCCTTGCTGCATTGCATTTTTTTTAGTATAGCATAAAAAACTGATGATTTAAATGCGAAGTCTCTCAATCTTGCTTTCCGCCGCCTTATAATCAAACCATTAAGCAAAAACAAATCTACTGGCTTTTGTTTTCTCCAATGATAAAAAAGAGCATCAGAAGGCGCTTCGGAAAGAGCCTTGCCGACGAAGCAATTAAAAACGGAAAAGCAGAATATTAAAAGCTTGTGCGTGACGCGCATGAGCTTGGAAAAGACAACATGATGAAGTCAAACGCATATTTCGCCTACGTTTTTGTCGGCGCATGGCTCGGAGCAAAACGAGAAATCTCTCCGGAAGAAATGGCGCGCGTGATGACCGACGTTCTTTTGCGCCTCAAATTTTTCTTTGGATTTACAGACTTGAACAAAACGCCGAAGCTCTGGGAAAACAACATGAAAAACTACGCGCTCTGGCTTTCAAAAGGAAACGCTGAGAAATATCCTGAAACGTGGAAAGTCGCGTTTGACGAAAGCGCGCACAAAACTGGGAGTTATTATTACTTTACGTCGTGCCCGATTTGCTCGTACTTGAATCAAAAAGGACTTGGCGAAATCATGAAGCCGCTCTGACAAACCGACGAAGTGATGTTCGCACTTCAGCACGGAAAGCTCCACAGAGAGCACACAATCGCGGAAGGAAGCGACATCTGCGGCTACTGGATTACGGGAGACGAAGAGAAAGACTGAATAATCAGATTGTCGGGTCAAGCCCGGCAATGACAGTTATCGAATAAATCTAATGATTTGAAAAATGCTATTTCTTCTTTTTCCATCAACGGAACAGCAAGAGCGCGGTCAAGCAGACGGTTTCCACATTCGCATGAAGTTTCGGAAATCATGCAGCAAGAATGGCAGGCAGAGCCGTTCAAATTTTTGGGATTCGGCTCACGTTCAAAACATTCGGGATCAGTTGTGCAAGTGAGAGCGTTTTCAAGCGCATCAGAAAGCAATCTTTCGAATTTTTGAGTTTTTCCCAGTTCCACAAGTCCGCCAAGCGATCCTTCTTTCCCGGCAGTTCCTGTGTAAATCAAAATTCCGCACATATTTTCGCCTGAATAAATCCGTTCTTTCAAAGAAGCGGAAGCATAGCCAGACGATAAAGACATTTGCTTTATCAGAAGATGTGAAAGCGTATGAAGCAGAACATATTTCGCGTCGCGCAAAGCGAAATTTTTCCAGCCTCGGCTTTTGCAATATTCGCAATAGAATTTTTGATATTCAAGCGAACGTTTTTGAACAAGCGGATTTTGAAGCCAAGTTTCTAACTTTTTCTCTTTCAGCTCTAAAAAAACGCCTTCTCCATAAATTTCAAGCGCAGGAAGCCATCTGTCATTTTTATTGACATTAAGCTTAACAATTTCCTCGCCATCATCAAAATCCGGCTCTGGAGAAGAAAGACGAGTAAAACCTACAAGCGCAACAACTTCACGAAGCCGATGGATTCTGATAATTCTTGAAAAATATGGATTTAATTTTTCTGAAATCTTTTCATCTTCAGCCTTGAAATAAAAATTCTTGTTTTGATTTTCGGCTTCCTTGTGATGAATTATCGTCTGATATTCCTCTGACTTTATGTCTGAAAAACTTTCAATTTTTTCGTTTGACTTTTTCCAAGCGTCCAAAAATTCGTCTTTTCTATATTTTTGTGAAAAATATTTCTCATACGCTTTTTCCAAGCCTTGCTCGCCAAGTGCTTCAACAAAAACTTCTATCGCTTCCTGATGTTCGGAAATGTCTTCCATAATTTCACTCGTCCATTCCGGAAGAGAAAGCGCGCTTTTTGTCACGCTGAAATAAACATTTGACGCTCCACGTTGGCTGAAAACTGCCTGCGACTTGCACTCGATATTTTTGAACAAAGGACGCTGCGGAAAATGTCCTGTGCAAGTCCAGCCGCTTGCGATGTTTGCTGCTGTCGCTCCGTACAAAGAACGTTTTGCGCCGCATTCAAGACATTCAACATTCAGCTCGGCGAGAGTTGAAGTTTTGCCGCTTGAATAAAGCTTTAGATTTTCCTTGCAGTTTGAATTTCCTTTATGAACCCACCAGCTCCACGGGAAATCGTCCATGTGGCCGGCTTTGCATATTGTGATTAAACGTGCTGGATATGCTTGCTTTCCGCACTTTGGGCACTTTACAAGTCCGTTTTTCTTTTCATAAAGTTCAGAATCAAAATTTTCTTTTTTTCTGATGTCGAACAAAAAGCCGCATTTTTTATCCGAGCAAACATGAAAACAAGGAAACGGAACAACCGGAATGTCGTTTGCAGTTCCAGTTTTGGGCTTGTAGAAATTTGCCACATTCAAAAATCTTGCAAGCCTTGAATCTTTGATTTTTTGCCCGCAGTTTTTGCTCTTTTTCCAGTAATCCAAGTCGAGCACGGTTACAGAATCATTCACAGCGTCGATTATTGAGCCTGGTCCGAAAGATGTTATGAATTGATTCGGCTGAAGCTCACCTAAATTTTTTATGAATGTCATTTTTCGTCTCCTTGATTTTTATCTGATTTTTCGCTTTCTTCATCATCATTTTGCCAAAGATACATTGCTGAAGAAGATTCTACATCACGCATTGAATTCAAGGTTTCAAATTCGCCGTCATTCACATAGTCGCTGCCATAAACTGCGAGAAGCCTTTTTTGCCCTTCTTTTAAAATTGGAATTGAGTAAAAAAGATTTTTTTCGCTTGCCTGCTCTTTCCATTTTGAGAAAATCAAGTCAATTTCCGCTTCCGCTCCGTCACAAGCATCCGGCTCAACAGACTTTATCCGCTCCAAAATTGTCTGCTTGACTTTCTGAATTTCTTCTTCCGTGATTGAATCAATTTGTGACGCGTTTTTGTTCGCCGCAAACCTTTCAAAATAAAATCGGACAAGAGAAATCACAAGCGAATGCAAGTCCCGGTCGCGGGCGCGCGCTGAAAACGGAGTTACGGAATTTCCTTCAACGTAGCGGCTCATCTGCGAATGGAAGCCGATGAAATTTTCATAAACCGACAAATCACGCGGCTTGTAAGGATTGTCAAGCGTAAAAATCAAGCCAGGAAATTTTCGTCCGACACGGCTTGTCGCCTGGATAAATTCCGCGTTCTGCTTCGGCTGCCCGGCGACGCACATAAGCCCAAGCCTGTCAACATCCATTCCGACGGCAATCATATTTGTGGCGACAACGACATCATACGCTTTTTGATATTTTTCATCTTTGTCATATTTGATTGAAAGATTTTCAAGAACCGAGGCAATTTCCTCTGACGAAACACGCGAAGTGAGTTCTTTTATATTGTTCAAAAAACGCTGTTTTCCCATTTTGTGAAGATTTTTCAAATAAAGAAGCCGGCTCGGAATTTCATCGTTCAAAAGCCGGACTGAGCCGCCAAGTTCCCGCAAACTGTTGAAATATCCAATCAGAGTAAAATAAGGATCAATGTAATCTTTGAATTTTTCATTCTGTGAAAGTTCAAAAACTTTGGAAAGCAAAGCAGCATAAAGCCGGACTTCCGCGATTTTCATTGAAACTCCTGGCGCACAAACTGAAGCGTATATTCTGAAAGGTTTTTCGCCTTTTTTGACGCGCGAAGAAATTTTTTCATCATCATCAAAATCAGGATATTCTGAAGGAAGAGGAATTTCGTTCACAAAGTACGAATCCGTCATGTCAAATCCGGAAGGCGGAAACTGGCAGAATTTTTTGCGTCCGTAAAGTTTTTGAATTTGATTTTCCGCATTTCTTATCGTTGCAGTGGAAGCAATATATTTCGGAAGAATTTTTTTGCCATCTTTATTTTGACCTTTTTCATTTTTAACAGAGCACATATCTTCAACGACAGTTTCAAATCCGCCGTAGATTGTTCCGAGCGGACCTGTAATCAAATGAAGCTCGTCCTGGATTATCAGTTCCGGCGGATAAAACGGCTTGCAGGAAACAACTTCAGCTTTTGGAAGCTTAAAAAATCTGTCCGCCTCGTGCGATTTTGCAGGATGTCGGTCGGAGCCAAGCGCAATGTAGCCGCATCGTTCGCATTTTGAATTTGTCTTTCCAAACAGAAGCGCGGTTTCCTCGCTCCATGGAAGGCGGGCAAATTTGTCAACTGTTGAAATCAAAATAGTCGGACATTTTGCGTAAATTTCTTCATCAACTACGTAAACTGGAATTGTCTTGAAGCCGCTTTTTTCATCTCGCTTGTAAAAATAGCAGCCTGGATTTGAGCAAGTAATCCGCACGGTTTTTGCTTTTGAAATTATTTCAAAATCTTTTGCTTCGAGCGGTTTTCCGCAGAAAGGACATTTTAAAATCTGCCTTTGGATTTTTTTCTCGAAAAGTTTTTTGTCCCACTGATTCGCTTCATTATATTCAGAAAATCTGTTTGGAGTAACTCCGCCGCCGACCCAGAATCCGATTGAAATCCGCTCGCTTCCGTATTTTTCAGGATGATTTGCTCTTTGCATTTCCATTGCTACAACAAGCTTTAAAAGTCTGTCACGCTGCTGCATTGTCAAAAGCCGGAGCGTGTAGCGCAAAATCACTGTGACTCCGCCGTCTTTGTTGTAAAAATTTTCATCATTTGCAGTTGCTGAAAGCCTGCGGTACGCAACTGTGAACGCAATCAAGCCGAGATACGCTTCTGTTTTTCCGCCTCCAGTCGGGAAGAAAAGCAAGTCAACAATTTCACGCTCGTCGCTTTCTTTGTGAACAATTCCGTAAAGATTAAGCAAAATGAACGCAATCTGAAAAGGCCGCCATTTGCTTTCGCCTTTGAGTTTTTCAAGTGAAGTTTCAAGCTTGTGAAGTTTTTCCGAAGAATAATTTTTGCAATGGTCAGAAATCGCCTGCTGCATAAACATCACTTGGTTCATAAAAAGAAATGATTCAAAAGCTTTTTCATCATTTTCGAGAAGCTCAATTCCGCGCCGAATTCGCTTCAAAACATTCTCACAATTTCCAATGATTTTGCTTTTTTGCTTTGCATCTTTTAATTCAACTTTTCCGACAACTTCTTCTGTGTGAATCCAGCTTTCATACAAAGCTGCAAGAAGCTTCAAGATTTGAATTGTATTATTTTTTTGTTTCCGGCTTCCCATTTCAAACATTGAAAAGGCATTTTCCGGAAGTTCTTTGATTTCGTAGTCAATCGCAGGAATTTCGTATTCCGGAATGAATGACGATTTTATCAGATTTATTTTTTTCTTTTGATTTTTATAATTCCAGATTGCTGCGCATTGCCTTCCACGCGCAAAAACCGGACGGCTTGAGTAAAAATATTCGTCACTAAGATTTTCTCTGCATTCATATTCAGGAATGAAAATGTTTTCGCCGTCAGAAGATGAAAGCTCAAGTTCAACTTGATAAATCGAACGTTTCCAAGCAGCTTCTTTTGAAACATTTTTGTTCCGCAAAAAAACTGTCGCCATTCGCTTGCCGTTTTTGATTTTCCGGCAAAGCGCGACAACCGAAAGCTTTTCATTTGAAGAAAGATTTTTCTCGCTTTTAAAAGATTTGTCTGGAAAATCCAGTTCAAGCGTTTCTTCGTGCTGCTCACGCTGAAATTTCTTTCCTTTTTCATTTTCATCTTTTTTAGGAAGTTCTTCATAAGTTCCGTAGCGGACTTTGATTTTTAAAGTTGAAGCATTTGAATCAAGATAAAAAGAAAGTCCGATTGACGAAGGCTTTTGATAGACATTTGCATTTTTTTCTATTTGATTTTCTTCTTGATTTTCAATTTCGTCCATTTCATCAAGATTTTCAAGAGGAACAAAATCATCTTCTTCTTGAAGAGAAATTAAATCTTTGTCTTCATCAAATTTATCTTCGTCAAATTGATTTTGAGTTTCGTTTTCGCTCGGAAACAAAATTCCCGTGATATATTGCGTTGAAGGATTGTCGGTGATAATTTCATTTTCGCCGCCGTCAGGCCCAATCAAATCTTTTCTGACTGCTTCGAGAAGCATATTTCTGACTGCCGCAAATTTATAATCATCTTTTGTAATCATTTTTGTCTCCGTTGCATTTTGTTATTTTTGTTCGCCGCAAAGAACAAGCAAAAGCTCAGATTTTGGAAGAGCAAAATCGTATGATTTTAGTTTTTCGTCCACAATTTTCTGCGCATTTTCTGGAAGCGACATTATGTGAATTTTCCTGCCGTCCGATTTTTCAAGAGAATTGATTTCTTTTAACGCTTTGTCCAAAGAAATCTCTGAAACGCCGCTTTTTCTTGAATCATACGAAATGACAATCAAATCATTGTTCGTGCGGGAATTTGTGTCGCTTTTCATATCGTAAACTTTGTAAAAAATGTAGCTTTTATTTCCCGAAATGATGCACGAACTTTCCTTGATCTTTTCAGCAAACTCAAGGCATTTGTCAAAAATCTTAAATCCGCATCCGCAGATTGATTTTGGATTTTCACCTTTTTTCAGCTTTCTTCTAAAAACAAGATTCTTGTAGCGCGAAAGAATTCCGTAATCCTTTGTCCATTCTTCCGGCGTGATGAATCCCCAAGCGTCGTCGCCGGTGCTTAAAAGCTGCCTGCCTTTTATCTTCAGGCTTCTTTTGAAAAATGGAAGCAAATCGGGCAAATCAACTTTTGGAACATCTTTTAAGCCAGAAAGATTGAATCGCGCAGCATTTCCGACAAGATTTTTAACAGCGTTTATCGCATCAAGATTTCCAAAAGTCTGCGTGGCGGAATCAAACCAAGAGCTTAAATTTGATTTTTTTTGCAACACACCTTCACTAAAAACATTTGAAAAATAAGTGTCGGACTTCATTCCAAGAACGAGCTGCATCATATCTTCCGGATCGTCCATTCCCGCGTTGAAAGCCTGCTGAATATTCGCTATTTTTTTCTCAAGTTTGTCCCAAAGCATCGACTCAACTGTTTCAGGATTCCGCAAAGTGACGACATCAACAGCATATTTCTGACCGTAACGGTTCAGCCGTCCGACCCGCTGATGAAGGCGCATTGGATTCCACGGCAAGTCAACGTGAATCAAAACGTGGCAGTTCTGCTGCAAATCAATTCCCTCACCAGCTGCTTCCGTTGAAACCAAAAAACGCTTTTTTCCTGCGTTGAATTCGGCTGCCGCATCGGTGCGCTTTTTGTCAATTCGACGCTTGCTTCCATCTGGAAAATCAACTTCGCTCAAAAATCCGTCGCCGTTTATAAAAGTAACACAATCTTCGCCGAAGTTTTTCATCAGTTCACAAATCAGAAGGCTTTGCGTCTTTTTGTACTCAGTGAAAAAAAGCACATTTTCGTCTGGAAATTTTGTTTTTATAATTTCGATGATTTTGTCAATCCGGCTTTCGTGCGTGACTTTGTCTCCAAGTGAAATAAGCTCGTCAAGATTTTTGATTTCGTCCTTCATCAAAAGAAAAGTAAGTTCGCTTTGCTTTTTGGGAGTTTCGTCATCATCGCTGCTCATCGCTTCAAAAAAATCGGAAACCGCCGCCTCGTCGCTCTCAGCTTTTTTAGCCGCATTTTCAAGATTGTTTCTCCGCGTGACGAGCGCGCTTTTTACCGCACAGATTGAACTTGAAGCAAGTTTTTGGAGAGCAATCAAAACAAGCTGAACCTGAGTGAGCTGTTTTGCCTGCAAAGTCTGCGCGTACGCTTTTCCGCTCGAGATAAACTGCGTCATCTTTTCATAAAAATCCGCTTCTTCCCGCGTGTACGAAAAAGTTACAGGATGCTGATTTATCGGCTTGAAAAGTTTGTTTCCGTTCATATCAACTGTGTCGGCCTTGTTGTTGCGGATAAAATATTGTGAAAGTTTTTTGTACTGCTCGCTGCTTTTGAGTTTCGGATCAAATTCTTTTGGCGCGACAAGCTTCATCAGCATCCAAAATCCGTAGTCAAATCCTCGGTGCGGAGTTCCTGTAAAAAAAACCGTCGAAACAACTTTTCCTTTTTTCTGCAAATTGTCAAAAAGCTGATATTGCAGCGTCGTTCCCTGAGCATTTTCCGCGTTCATATGATGCGCTTCGTCAACAATAACCAAATCCCATTCGTCCGCGTCAAAAAGACGGTTTTGACGGTCAATCTGATTTTCGTTGTGCTTCATCTGCAAAGTCGGCGCGGAGACAATCACCATATTGTTTGTCTGCCAGTAGTTCACGTTTCCTTTTCCGTTAGCCGTGTCATAGACATTAAAATTCAAGTCGAACTGAGCGCTCATTCTTTCCTGCCACTGATACGTCAAAGGCGCGGGAGTCAAAATCAAAATGCGCTGGATTTTTCTTGCTTCTTTTAAACTCCAGATGATAAGTCCCGCCTCAACAGTTTTTCCAAGACCGACATCATCAGCGACAAGATAACGCACCGGCCATTTTTTTAAAACTTGATTGCAAACCCAAAGCTGATGAGGAAGCAAGTCGATTGAAGAACGCGAGAAAACGCCCCATTTGCTGTTGATTGCGTCAATCAAAAGACTTTGAGCTTTCGCAAGAACCAAGTCGCAATCATTTTTTTCCGCGCTTAAAATTGCATCTTCAACGCTTTTTTCTTCGTTAAGTTCATTCAAAGGAACAATGTGCGGCTGATTGTCGCCGAAAATCACGACAGCGGAATCATTCGGAAGAACTGAAACAACCGAGCCGTTTCCTAAATCTTTGTGAGAAACTTTTGAGCCGTTTTGAATCATTGATTTCTCCGTTTTTCTTCATAAACTTGGAAAGGCAAGTCAAGCGCAGAATAAAATTCCTTTGCGTCGTCTTTTCCGTCAAGATTGAATTCGTAATCTTTGAGCGCGCGAAAATTTTTGAAAAGTTTTTTCATCTGCTCTTCCGTCGCATCACTCCAAAATCCGCAAAGCGACAAATTCTGGATAATCAGTCGATAACCGACCGCAAAAGTTTTGTTTCCAGGCGCAAGATTTATTCCGCAGCCGGAAAGCTCTTCGTCTTCTGATGAAACTAAAAAACTTTTTATTGAATCTTCTCCGTTTCTCGCCGGGAGATTCTTCCACAAGTCATAATAATCAGCGAAATTTCTTCTGTATTTGTGGATTCTCAAAAGCATTTCAAAAAGTCTGATTCTTGTCTCGTCAGTTTTTGTCTTGTCAAGATATTTGTTGTAAACTTCCTCAAGATTTACGCCGGAGCAAAAATCATCAAAAACGCCCATCTGCTTTAGAACTTCAATTCCGTTTTCGTTCGCGGCATCGCGGTTTCCCCAGTTGAAAGGCATGCTCTGAGCCGCCGCAATCCACAAGAGCAAGCACCATTCTTTTGGAATCGTGCCTTCTTTTAATTTAAAAAGTTCTTCAGAAGAATATTTAAATGCTCCGGCACGCAAATTGAACCCAAAAATCGAAGGGAATTTTTTCTGCTCGTAATATTCCTCGATGTCTTTTTTCCAGTTTCCAGATTCATTTTCTTCGTGCCACCAATTGTAAACTTCGGCAACATCAGGCTGCGGCAGAATTTCATTTGCTGTAATTCCAGATGCAAAAGATGAAACAACAGAATCTTGATTCTGATTTATAAAATCCACAAGCGCTTTTTTCGGCAGATTTTCTTCCAAGAAATTTTGAACTTCAGATGAATAACTATGATTCAAAATTTTATCATCAGATGCGGCAAGCCCGTTTGTGACAATCGAGCTTGCTGCAATCCACTTTTCTGATTCTGTGAAAAGATAAAACTTGTTCCAGCTGAATTTAAGTTTTCCTTTTGGAGCGTTTTGCACAACAATCAAGAATTTTTCAAGAACTTCGTTTGAAAGCCGACCTGAAGGAACATAATTTTCAAGAAGTTCTTGAAGCGAAGAAATTTGTTCAGGATTTTTAAGCTGAGCATCTTCGTAACAGTTTTTCGCAGTCCGCGAAATCAAGTAAAATTTGTTGCCGCTTGTAAAATCGAGAAAATCTTGAACAGAATTCATAAAATCTTCGCTTCTGTCCGCATCGCCTGTAAAAGAGTCCGGAGCGATAAAAACAATCTTTCGCTTGAGATTTACGACAGTTCCAAAGCCGGAAGCAACAAGGCTTAAATTGCTGCATAAATCTTGAAGAACATTTTTTGCAAAACCGGTAAAAAATTCTTCGCGGATATTTGATGAAGAAACAAGAATTGAAAAAAGTGAATTTTTTAATTTCTGACCAGCATCAGTTTTTAAGAATTTAGCAAGAAGATTTGCAAAAGCATTTGCCACAAAAGCCAAAACTTGCGTATTTTTCTTGTTGTCGATTGCAAGCCGCTTTCTTCCCGTGTCTGGAACAAAATCAGAATTGATTGCGAAAGGCAGATTTTCTCCGTCGGAAAGCGGAGTTGTGTTCCAAATTTTCTTTCCGTCAGCTTCCGTCATTCTTGCAATTTCAAAACCATCGGAAATCTTGAAAAGAATCTGGAACGGAATATTTGCGTCAAGATTTTGGAAAAGAAGATATTTTTTATTCTCTGCATTTAACGAAAATATTTTTCCGTTCTTGAAATCTCCGAGTTCAGTTTCTTTTAGTTCATAATCCGTCCCGTCAATCGTGATTTTTTTGATTGCCTTGCTGAAAACAACCTGCAAAAACGCGTTTTTCTTAAAATCAGAAAGAATTTCATCCGCGTTTTTTCCGTTCGCAAGATTCAGCACAAAGCGGGTTTTGCCAGTCCGCATTTTTATTTCTCGAATATTTTTTGGATAAATTCCGCCGACAATCTCAAACTGAAGAGCGCCGCTTCTAACAACCGGCTTTTCACAAATCAAATGCACGCTTTTAAATCCAAGCCCGAATTTTCCAGTGTCGCCGTCAGCTTTTGATTTCGCTGAACCGTTTATCGTGAGCATATTGTACAAATCATCTTGATATTTTGAAGCGTCAAGTCCGGCAGGACTTTGGTTGATTTCGCGTCCGTAATGCGAAATTGTGATTGTGCGCTTGCCATTTAAAAGTTCCACTTCAAAAACACGCTTCGGATTTGTCTTTAAAATATCTTTTACTGCGTCGTCCGCATTTTGAAAAAGCTCAAATATAACGCTTTTCTCGTCATACTGATTTTCAGAAATTTTCTCGATAACAGCGTTTCGGATTGCGTTTCTGAAATTTTCATCGTTTTCAAACTTTTCTTGAACTTGTGAAATCAGCTCATCTTTTTGTTTTGTGTAATCTTCATTAGAAATTTTTCCAGTCGCTTTTTCACGGCTCAGCTCACGTTCTCTTTTGCTGAAAGATTTTATGTCCTCATTTGATTGAAGCCTGAGCTGCTTGAAAAGTCCAAAAACATCATCCAAAATTTGAATCGAAACCGCTTTCACCGAAAATTCGCTATCATTTGAAATTGTGTTCAAAATGCGATCGATTTCGCGGTCATCATTTTGAAAATATGCTCTGTTCAAAACAATTTTGATAAGATTTTTCAGTTTTGAGTCAATGTCATTCTCATGCGGATTTATTTTTGCAAGCGAAATTTCAAATTTTCCGTTGTAGTCATAATAATGCGGAATTTCCAAAAGCAGATTTCCCGAATTCTCTTGCTCTTCGAGAATTACGCGCAGAAGTTTTCCTGAAAGCGAATGAATTGTGATTTCGCCGCCAAGCGGAATGTGAACCGTTGTGTGAAAATGCCGCCCGCCAGTCAAATGCGAAGGATTTGAGAATTCATCTTCAATCGCTTCTTGCTGCGTGTAGCCCGCCGACCATTTTTCATGCGCGCTCGCAATAAGAGGCGAATAATTAAAATCCTTCGTAAAACATTCAAAAACCGCTTTATTACAGCAATTCAAGGCGGCTTTTTTAAAATTGTCTTTTAAAAGATACAAAAGAACATACAAAAGTTTGACTTGCTTTAATTCAAAAAGCCACGGCTCAAAAGTTTTTAAGATTTCTTCGACCGGAGAATCATCATCTATGATTTTTTCTGTTTCTTCGCCGTTTCCGATAGCTTCCTTCGCTTCCTCTATTTTTGATTTTAAGATTTCGTAAGTTTCTTTTTTCAGCTTGAATTCTTTCGAGATAAGCTCGCTTTGGCTTGCGGCAATCTTGTCTGCGGATTTCCATTCTCCGCTTTCCGTCGGATATTGATTTATGTCCAAAATTGAAAATCTTTCGTTTTGATTTTTCAAAAGATAACTGAGAATTTTATTGAAAAACAAAACTGTATTTTGCTTTCCGGCTAACGAAGAGTTAATCATATCTATGAAACGTTCATACGAATCCGAAGCCGTTCCGCGAATTTTGGAATAAAATTCAGTCAGAATTCTGTTTTTATCTTGAACATTATTATCATGGAAAAAAGCGTCCGCAATTCCAAACTGAGGAAAATTTCTGTCAGACTTTAAAATCTCGCTCAAACTTTTTAAATTTTCCAGCGAATCAACCGGAATTGCCGCAAAATTCATATTATTCAAAATTGAAACAAGAGAATTAAATTCATCTTCTTGCCTTTCAATCAATAATCTTCGGCTTTCGAGAAGGCTTCGGTTTTCCTCAGAAATATCCAAATCATTCAAACTGTAAACCGGAAGGCTGGAAAAAATCGCCTCATCAGTTTCGGCCGAGAAAATTCCGCTTTTTAAAATGCTTCGCAAGTTGCAAAAAGTTTCATTTTTATGATAAAGCGGAATCCATTTTATAAGTCCAATTTCATCAGGTGCGACATAATTCTGCAAGTCGCGGCTTCCGCTTTTTTTAATCTGCTCAAAAATCCACGGCGAATAATCTTCATTTTTCGTTTTGTTTATCAAAACAATTTTTATCGCATTTAGATAAGTGAGCGTTCTTGCTTCCGAGAAAAAGCTTTTTTGAATTTCCGCCAAATCGTTGTCATCGTAAAGCCGAAAAAGCGTGCGCGGATTTTTAAAAGCTGAAGGAAATTCAATTCCGTATATATTCAGATAATTTCCTTCAACACATTTTTGCCTTTCGCCAGTTTCGTAATTTATGTGAACCGGAAGCGCATAAAAAACATCTTTGTCCGTAACAGGATTCAGTTCTTTTAAAATTGTAAGAAGAACATTGTTCTGCGCATAAAAATCATTTTTCAAAAAGTCAACGCGGTTTTCTCTCGCCGCATTTTTCAAAGCATTCACGCACGTTCTTTCATTTAAAATCCGCACATTTAAAAGATTTTCATTCTTAGCGATTGTTTCCCGCGTGTAAGCTCCAAAATCACCGGAAATGATTTTTTCGCCGCCCTTGCATTCGTCAAAAATTTTTCTCCCGATTACATTGCATTGATTGTCAAAAATATAAATTTCTTCGTCAGGAAGCAAATTTTTGTCCAAACCTGAAATCAAAAATCTGATGTGATGCTTTGCTTTTTCCGGAAAAACCGGCTTTGTCTGGCAAAGTTTTTCAAGAAACTGCGGAAGAAATTCCTTGTTGTATTCAAAAGTCTTGAAATCATCGTGAGAAGAGAACGAAGTGATAATGCTTTGCGCTTCGTCTGCACGCAAAATTCCTTCTTTTTCAATTCCGGTTTGGCTCACGACAGCATCGGAAATTGTGTAAACCGAAATGCGAGTTTCAGTTTTTAAGAGCTGCGAATACAAATACAAAACGTGCTCATAATCGTTCGGACGGATTGCCGAAAAAAGCTCCTTGTCGCTTTTCAAATTTTGAATCAGCTCAAAATCAGCATATTCATTTTTCCCGCGTTGCATATTTCTGATTTCGAACAAGTGAAGCTTCGGAAATTTTTGTGTGATTTCTTTGATAACTTGTTTCAAATTTGGAAAAATTCCTGAAATCACAAGATATTGCTCGTCAGACTTTACATTTTGATTCACAAAATCGCAAGCCGAATCTTTCGCTTTTTCTCCGGAGCCGAAAATCAAAGCGTTTTGAGTGCATTTTTCTTCATTTTCAGTGCGGAGAAATCCCGGAGCCAAAATAAATTTTGAATCATGTTTCCACCAGTTTTTCCAGTCTTCGTCTTCAATTCCTGTTGTGATTCTGTCTTTGCTTCCAACAAAATAAATTTTAAAAAGGCTTTCAAATCCAGTCGCCTTGTTCAAAGTTTCAAAAAATTCAGCAAGCGGATTTCTCAAAGAAAAAATAACGTCCAACTCAAGATTCAAAAGACTTTTTTTTACAGAATTTATCAAAGCTAATTTCAACTTTTCATCAGTTTGAATCTTGGATTTATTCAAAAGCACGAAATTTTTAATCAGCTCAATTTCATCTTTTGTCTTAAAAGAAGAATTCGCAAGAAGCTCGCCGATTAAGTCGGAATCAGGATTGTAGTTTTCTGGCAAAACCGACGAAACAGAAAAATCCTTGCAGACAAAATTCGCGCTTCCGTCTTTTATTGACGGAAAAACAGCGTCAAGGCTTTTTAAGTCGTCTGTATTTGGAACAAAAAGAAAATTTTCCTGAACATCAAAAGATTTCCATTTTTTTTCAAAGAAATTTGAAGAAGGAACGCAGCAAAGTGCAAACGCTTTTTTTGAAACCGTGAACTTGTTGCCTTTTAAAAGCGGAACTTTTCCGTAATCATTAAAATTCTGCATCGCAGAAATGATTGTGTTGATTTCGTTCTGCGAAAGATTTAAAAATTGATTTTTTGAAACGCAGTCAAAAAAGTCTGGGATTGACGGAAAAAGAACTTTCTGAGCAATAAATTTGTTCCAAAATCGGTAAAAAGTTTCTGTGTCTTCAATGCTTTCAAGATTTGCGTCTTCAAGCAAAGACTGAAATCCTTGAATTCCGGTGCGTCCTGAGTCGACAGAAAAATTTCCGTGCAGAAGAATGTAATAGTCAGCGTTCAGCGGCAAATCAATTTCGATTTTCGGATTTTCAAGCGGAAGATAGACGCAATATTGAATGCGAAGTTTTCCGTTCTGATTTTTTGGAAGCGGCTGTTTTAAGAAGACAAGCCGGCAGTCAATTTCATTTTCACGGCTTGAAATGCCAAGTTCTTTTGCCTTTTCAAGCAAAGGTTGTGCAAGATTTGAAGAGATTTGAGGCTTATAGGAATCAAAGAGAAGGTTTTCAATTTTCCGCTCTGAAGCTTCGCGCACAGAGAAATCTTCTCCGTTTTTTACAAGCTCCAGTTTTGTTTTTTTGCCATTCTGTTCAATCGAAATTTCTTTGAGCGAAGTTTTTGCGGGCGTTACCTTGCTGAGCAAAGCCAAAGTAACTTTCAATTTGTCTACTATACCCCCCCCCCACAGAAAAATTAGAATCAGGAGATTTTGCAAACGGATTTTTCAAGCTGACAAAATCCTGCGTGATATGTTCCGAAGTTTTATCTTTCGTTTTTTCTGGAATCCACAAAAGAAAACCATGCGTTTTTTTCATATCAACTGGAAGCGATTTTTCAAACAAGGCTTTGTCTCCGTCAGAAAAATCTTTCCATTCAGAATGACGGTCGTCGATTTCCCAGGGATTTATTGTTTCAAGATGATAAGGAACTTCGCTTGTGTTCACCGCGTAAAAAAACATATCACAAAGATGGAAAACGCTTTTCATGCCAAGCCCGAACTTTCCGATTTTTGACTTGTCGGCCTCTTTGTTGTCGTCTGCAATCCGCTGCAAGCCTCTTTCATTTTTTGGAGAAAATCCGCCGTCATTAAAAACAATCATCGCAGGATTTCGCAAAAGCTCATGGCTCGCATTTGGAATTCCGTCAGAAAAAGAAATTTCAATTTTTGACGCTCCGGCATCGTTCGCATTCTGGATAAGCTCTTTTAAAATTGGAAATCCATCACTGTATTTGTAACTGTCAAGAATTGTTTTTCGAATCAAACCTGGAATATCAGCAGTCAATGCGGCCATAAAAGCTCCTTTCAAGAATAATATTTTACTATTATAACGCTACTTTAAGGAATTAGTCATATTTTCGTTTTTCTTATGCCTAAAACACGCTGTCGTCTTCTTCCTGTTTGGATTTGTCGATTGCAGCGTGGTTTGCAAATTCATATTCAAGCACAACATATCCGGAATTTGATGATTCGGCTACGGCGATAATCCCAACGCTTTCAAGCTCGTCAGGCAAAGTCGATCCGTATTTTCTTTCCCAAATGCTCATAAGATAGCGTTCTTTCTTTTCAAGAGCGTACATCCACTCATTCAAATCGTCCCAAATGCTTCCCGGCATCAAGAAATCCATTCTGTCGCATTTTCCGTAAGTTTTGCTCAATGAATTTTCCAATGAATCAAATTTTGATTTTAACTCAAAACCATAGCTGTTCGTGTCAATGTCTTTTCCGATTGCCTTTATGTAGTTCAAGCCTTCTTTTTCATCAATCCAGGCAATGTAACGCACAAAATACGGATGCTGCTTCACAGGAACAATGGAATACAATCCGTCATTGATTTTTACAGGCTCGCGACCGCCGCAGGCTTCTTTTACCTGCTCCAAAGTCATTCCTTTTGAAAGCCCGAACGGAGAGGCAAATACAGAAACTGAAATCAAAAAAATGCAAAGCAAGGCAAAAAATAATTTTTTCATAAAATCCTCCAAATTAAAAATTGTGATTAAAGGGAATCTTCCGATTTTTCAATGTCTTTGTAAGAAGAACTGGAATCTTCAAATTCGATTGTGTTGTCGGAAATTGATTTTACTTTGAGTTTTTTGTTTTCGCTTCCTAGATAAATATTTTTTATTTGAAGAAATTCAATTTCATCGCCTTGCTTCACAATGTATGTGAATGGAACTGGAAAAACCGTCGCGCCAATCCAGTCAGCAGAAATAACTGTGAGCTCATAAGTTCCAGACGGATAGCCCGCCGCCTTCGAAATTTTTGAGATGTAGCAGGAGCTAGAGTCGCCGTTTTTGTTTGCGACCATTGGCGCAGATTTTGGAAAATACGGCATCGTTTCTCCAGTTTTGAAGCTTTCCGCAAAACAAACAGCGGAAAAAATCATTGAAAGAATTAAAAACACAAACCTTTTCATTTTTCTCCTCCAGAAAAGCAATTGCGATTATTTTAAATCACAAGAACGACATAGAATGTCGGTGTGTGAAAAAAATTTGATTTTTTAATGAAAAAAAACGCAAGACCTTAAAAAAAACAACATTCAGATTTCCAATTTTTCCGAACATTTTTTGATTTTTGTACAGACGACAACGAGCGGGCGAAGCTGCAGAAAAATGCGGAATCATGGGAGCGCTCGCTCACAACTTCGGAAGCGTTTTTGTCGTAATGAACGCGACGATGCTTTTAAGATTCAAGGACAAAGAGTAAAATCTTCTGGTTTTCCGGCTTTACCTTGACAGTACAAAAAAGCAAGTTATATTAGAATTGTTCCCAATTTGGGAACTGTTGCGGGAGACTTTAATGCACATCATTTCAAGAAAAACTTTGAGCGACTATTGGGCAAAAGCTCCTGAAACTGAGCAGGCGTTAAAATCCTGGTTTGCAGAAGCGGAAAAAGCGCAATGGAAAAATCCCGCTGAAATAAAAGAAAAATACCGCTCAGCGAACATTCTAAAAAACAACAGGTTTGTGTTCAATATCTGCGAAAACAAATATCGGCTGATTGTAAGGATTAACTACGGTTCAAAAACTGTTTTCATCAGATTTGTCGGAACGCATACAGAATACGACAAAATCAACGCGGAGGATATGTAATGTCATACTCAAAACTTTTAAAAACAGAAGACGAATACAAAGCGGCGCTCAAAAGGATTGACGAGTTTTTTGATTCTGCGCCGGGAACTCCAGAAGCGGACGAGCTTGAGCTTTTGGTTGCGCTTGTGGAGATTTACGAAAAAGAGCACTATCCGATAGAAGCTCCGGATCCGGTTTCCGCGATAAAATTCCGCATGGAACAGGAAGGTCTCACAAATGCCGACATGGAAGCGTATCTTGGAAGCAAGTCAAAAGTTTCGGAAGTCTTTTCCGGCAAACGTCGGCTGAGCCTTACGATGATCCGGAAACTTGTTGAAGGATTGCACATTCCAGCAGAAGTGCTGATTGG
This sequence comes from uncultured Treponema sp., assembly GCA_964563305.1. Taxonomy (GTDB): domain Bacteria; phylum Spirochaetota; class Spirochaetia; order Treponematales; family Treponemataceae; genus Treponema_D. Next base: position 8,772 of record CAZLXK010000009.1, on the reverse strand, counting down.
GAAAGGCGTTGCGTGAGTTAAGATTCAAGGATACGAGTAAAATCAATCTATGGACCTCAGGCAGCAGAAGACGAAAAGCGCAATCATTCTCGCTTTTGAAGAGCTGATTTCAAAAAAACGCTACGATGAAATCACAGTTCAGCAGATTATCGACAAGGCGGATGTGGGACGCACAGCTTTCTACGCGCATTTTGAAAACAAAGGAAAGCGAAAACTAACATTCCAAAAGATTTGTACATTGAGCCTTACGCAAACTCTTTTGTAAAAACTGTAAAATGGTGGTTCACTGTCTCTGCGGAAAAATCGCCGGAAGATGTTGTCGAATATTTTATGAGCGTGTTTTAGGAAAAGACAATCGTTTCTCTGCTAACGTAGTAGACTTTTTATAAAATTATCATTAATATTCACTTTATTCGTTAAAACGAACTCTGAATTTATTATTACAAAGAGATAATTTATGAATTTTATATCAGTAAAAGACGCTTCAAATAAATTTAATATTTCAGAAAGAAGAATTCAAAAACTTTGCGAAGAAAATAGAATTTCTGGTTGCACTAGAGTAAGCGGAATTTGGCTTATTCCAGACAACGCACAAAAACCAGCAGATGAAAGATTATCTTTATTGCCTCAAGACGAAAATGTTTTAAGCCTTTCTGAATTATGTAAAATTTTGTCAATTTCTGTTGCAACTGGAAGAAATTGGATTAAACTTGGTAAACTGACTCCAAAAAATAATGATGGGAAATCTCCTTATTTTGATAAATCCTACGTTGAATCTATTTCGAATGATTTAAAATCTGGAACTAACAATTCACTGAAAAGTCGAAGAAATAAAAAATTTGTATCTGGAAACAGTTTGTATAATTCTTATGTTTCTGAAAAATGCAAAAATCTTTTGTTTGTGCAAAACTTGCTGGGAGAAATAAAATTACAAAAAATTGACATAACAGAAGAAGTTATCAACTATTTTTTAGCGGATTGTGCTTTGCATCTTATTTTTTCAAAAAATGCAGAAAAGAAATCTAGTGACAATTTGTTATTTGATTATTTAAAAGGAAAAATTACTCTTAAAGAAAATAAACTTCTTGATGATTTGATTGAAGACAAAAAATCAGCAATAAATTTTGTTGTGAAATATCCATCGCTGTTCAACTTTAGTTATTCATATGAAGATAACGAAGACATTTTAGGACTTTTATATATTTCGTGTAAAAACATCGGAAGCAGAAAAGCAACTGGTTCATATTATACGCCAACTAAAATTGTAAAACGATTAATTTCATCACTGTCATTTAATGCTGATTCAAAAATTTTAGATCCTTGTTGTGGCACCGGGAATTTCTTGCTTCAATTACCAGAAGATATTTTATTTGATAACATATACGGAATTGATATCGATTCAACGAGCGTAAAAGTTGCAAGAATAAATATGGCATTACGCTATCCAAAAATTCCAGTGGATATTATTTCTTCACACATTTTAGAATCTGATTATTTAACTGATTTTAAAATGTCTGATTTTTCTGTCATTTTAGGGAATCCGCCTTGGGGATATAATTTTTCAGATTCACAAAAAAAATTGTTAAGAGAAAATTACAAATCAACAAGAAATTCTAACATAGAATCTTATGATGTTTTTACTGAAAAATCACTTCGCATTTTAAAAGAATGTGGACAACTTTCGTTTGTGTTGCCAGAAGCTTTGCTCAATGTGAAAGCACATTCTGATATTAGAGAATTAATTGTAAATGAGGCAAATATCAAAGAACTTGAATATCTAGGAAACGCTTTTGATGGAGTTCAATGTCCAAGCATAATTTTTAGATTAGAAAAAACGCAATATCATTCTACAGTCGGAATGTTTGTAGATGACGGGAAAAATCAATTTGAAATAAAAACCGAAAGAAATGTAAATTCTGAATATTTTAGTTTTCTAACAAATGATGATGAATATAAAATCTTGCAAAAAATCAAAAGTACTAAAAACTGTACATTGCTTTTAGGAAATGCAGATTTTGCGCTTGGAATTGTTACAGGAAATAACAAAGATTACATTTCATCAGAAAAAACTGAAACCAATGAACTTGTGTTAAAAGGTGCTGATGTTTATAAATACAGAATAAAACCTTCAAATAATTTTATTGATTTTCAATCAGAAAAGTTCCAACAAGTTGCACCAACAAAAATGTATCGGGCAAAAGAAAAACTTTTTTATAGATTTATAAGCAATCAACTTATTTTTGCTTATGATGACAAACAAACATTATCTCTTAACAGCTGCAATATTGTTATTCCAAAAATAGATACATTAAATATCAAATATATTATGAGCATATTAAATTCGAGGATTGCCCAGTTTATTTTTCAAAAAGAATTTAATTCTATAAAAGTATTACGCTCACATATTGAAAATATTCCGATTCCGATTATTTCTTATGAAATTCAAAATGTGATTATTAAAATAGCAGACTCTCTCATCGATGGAAATACGTCTTTTTCATCGGAACAATTATATGATGATATTGATAAAAAGATTTGCGATTTATTTGATTTGTCTGATAAAGAGCAAAATATCATCAAAAATGCTATTGATGACAAAAATAAATTCTTGCCGTAAGTTATTTATTTTTGCTAAACAAGTCATACAATTCTTGATAAGAAAGCACAAGAACTTGATGTTCTTTTCTGTGATATGCAATATTGTCCTGATTTAAATGAAACTGACCTTCGCCTTCATTTCCACGATGTTGTTTATCAGAATATCCTGGACAAGAAAGAATTTCGTCACTGTTCATTTTAAAAATTTCAATAACATCTGCAAAAAATAATCCGTAATATAAAACATCAAATTTTTTTCGCTTAACTTGCTGAATGTTACAGTCAAAATTATAATCGCCTATTTCTTCTGAACTCATTGCTCTGTTAGCCAAATTTGCTTTTACACATTGTTCTATTACATTATTGTCTCTGATTTTATCATCATTTTCCTTCATAACAGTTGAAAATTTCACTTCTATTCTTTCGTTTGTTTTTATATCTTTTTTATCAAACGCCAAAGAACCTGATTCTTCAAAATTATAAAGTTTCTTTATCATTATTTCTGCAACTGTGCCAAAACGTCTTGTTCTTAAAGCAAAAATTCCGTCGCGAAATTCTAGAACCTTTTCATCACCAACAATGCTTATCATAAATAACTTCCAAAAGATTATTTCATTTATTATCGGTAAAATTTTATTATTCCACAACTTCCCCATCAACAAGCCTTAACTCTCGATCGCACAAGGCTTTTTTGCATCTTATGTCGTGAGTGATTGTAATCATTGTGTTTTTTTGCTCGCGGTGGATTTCGTTTATGAGCGACATCATTTTTTGTAAAGTGTGATAATCTTGACCGACGGTTGGTTCGTCTAACAAAAGTAACTTTGGTTTTTGAGCAAGAATTGCAGCAACTGTTAAGCGTCGCTTTTGCCCTTCAGAAAGTGACTGCGGATGACGCTCAAGTAAAGGCAAAAGTTCCAATTTTTCCGCGATTTTCATTGCATAAGATTCATCATCAGAGCCGAACAAAATTTCGTCTTTTACAGTTGGCATAAAAAGTTGATAATTTGGATTTTGAAAAATTACTCCGCAGGTTTTAAACCATTTTTTGTTTGCACGATTTTTACATTTTTTATCAAAATTTTGAATGATTTTTCCAGAATCTGCTTTTTGAAGCCTTGCGATTATGCTTAGCAAAGTTGATTTTCCGCTGCCATTTTCGCCAGTCAAAAGAATCCTCTCGCCTTTAAAAATCTTGCAATTTATTCCTTTTAAGATTTCGCGTTTTCCAAAAGATTTTTTTACATTTTGAATTTCAAGAGCAACTTCATCACCAGCAACAAAATTTTCTTTTTCATCTTTTATAATATCAATTTGCGATTTTAAATATTCATTTTTATCGTTTACAAAAGAAATTTTTTTATCTTTAACTTGCCAAATTTTATCAACAAAAGGCAAAACTACATCAAGCCGATGTTCAACCAAAACAACCGCTTTTCCTTCCATAGTCAGATTTTTTAAAAGTTTCAAAAGAAGATTCGCACCTTCTGCGTCAAGATTTGCAAGTGGTTCATCAAAAATCAAAATTGGAGCTTTCATTGCTAAAGTTGAAGCTGTTACAAGTCGATGTTTTTGTCCGCCAGAAAGCGTGCGAGTTTTCCAGTTTTTATCTAATTGCATTATTTTGCAAGATTTTTCGATTTGATTTGAAATTTCTTCGGGAGGAAAACCAAAATTTTCGCAGCCAAAAGCAATTTCATCTTCTACAATTTGATGAATGATTTGTTCTTCGGCATTTTGCAAAACAGTTCCAACTTTTTTTGAAATTTCGCTCATTGACATTCCGTTAGAACTTTTTCCGTCAATTAAAATTTCGCCTTTAAAAGTTCCGCTTACAACGCGAGGAATAATTCCATTTATTAGCGAAAGCAAAGTTGATTTTCCACTGCCAGAAAGTCCTGAAATCAGCGTAATTTCGCCATAATTTATTTGCATTTCAAAATTTTCTAAAACCGTAGGAAGATTATTTTCTTCATTTCCGTAAGAAAATGATTCACAGTTTATTTTTATCGCAACATTTTTTTCAGTCATTTTTTTATCACCAAATGCAAACTTAAACAAATTACAAAAATCAGCAAAAATAAAACTGCAAAAATTATGTCTCTCGCTTGAATTTTGATTGCTTTATAAACTGAAGGTTTTACATCATCACAAATAAAACCGCGAGTTTCTACAGAAAGCGTTAAAGTGTCAGAAATATTGACTAAACGCACAATCAGCGGAATTAAAATTGCTCGGTAAAAAACTTGCGGTCGCCAAAGAGATGTTGCTCCACGAGTTTTCATTGCATTTCTGATTTGATTTATTTCGCGATTTAAAATTGGAATAAAAGTCAGCGTGATTAAAATTCCTAAAGTCATCAATCGTGGAAATTTTAATTGTGTCAAACATCGCACAAGTGATGCTGGTGGCATTGAAACTCCGGGAATAAATGCAATCACGACGCCAGAAAGTCTAACCGCCATTTGATAAACAAAAGTTAAATTTCTGTTTGAAGCAAAATAAAAAATTACTGAAAAAATTGCCAAATAAATCACCAAAAATGGAATTAATTTTAGACAAGTTTTTGCGTATCCGAATGAACAAAGCAAAATGTAAACTGCAACTAAAAAAATTACGCCAAAAATGCTTCTTGCTAAAATTAAAGCATTTACAAAAATCAGCAAGGCGGCACAAATAGAAAAAATTGGATAAAGTGGATTTTTAATTTGAAACGAATCTAACACAAAAACCTCATTTCAAAACGCCCGCTTTTTTAAGTTCTTTTGAGATTTTAATTCCTAAAAATGAACCTAAAGCACAAACCGCAAATGTTCCCACAACAAAAACGACTGCTAAAATCTTAAATCCGCTTCCAAAAAATAAATCCCACATTTCTTTAGAAAAAAGTCTATAATATAGAAGATTAAACGGAAGTGTCGCTGGAATAAAAAGCCAACTTGCAAAAAATATTGCTTTGTTTGATTTGTATCCGCGAAAAATTAAAATCACTAAAATTTCTAAAATTAAACCAGTCAAAATGCTCGAAAAAAACATAACTGGAGCCATAAAAAGTTCAAAAATCCCAGTCAAAAACGAAAAAATAAAAAGTGTGCCAGGTTTACGAACTTTCATAAGAGCGACTGCCGGAAACAAAGAAAATTGCAAACCAGTTACAAGTTGTGCCAATCCAAAAATGTAAATGTGCGAAACTATAGCCATAACTGCCGCCGTACAAAGTGCAACGGCCGAAATTATCGCCATAAAAACAATGTCTTTTACCGTAAATTTTTCAAAAACTTTTGATTTTTGCGATTTTTCAACATTTTGTTCAGTTTGTTGATTTTGATTTTGTTCGATATTTTCCATAAGTTAGACTATTCTAACTGTAATTTTTTTTTAGGTCAAAGGGGTTTTAGAAGTTAGATGTTAGGGGCGAGGACTTAGACGTTAGAAATTAGATGGTGGTTGAGGTTTGGTTATTGAGCAAAGTCGAAGTACTCGAAATCACAAGCCCAAATGTCAACTTTTCTAAAAGCTGAAAGAGTAAAAAGTCGAAATTTGAGATAGTTGTTTGTATAACAATAAATAGTGCAAAATCAGTGTAAATTTCAGTATAGATTTAAGAACAGTTATGACTAATATTTTGAAATTCTGTAAAATCAATATTTGTACAAGGGGTAAGGAGATTCTTTAATTATGTTAGATAATAAAAGTTTAACTTTACCTTCGATTAACTATGACAAAAATAAAATTTCTTCTAATGCATCAAATTTGATAGATTTACACTGTCATTTGGACGGAAGCATTACTGTTGAAATTGCAAAAAAACTTGCAGAATTACAAAATATCACTCTTCCAGCAAAAAATGATGATGAGCTTTTGAAAATACTTTCTGTTCCAAAAAATTGTCAAAGTCTTAACGACTTTTTAAAATGCTTTGATTTGCCAATAAAACTTTTGCAAACAAAAGAAGGCATTTCTGAGGCAGTAAGATTCGTTTTAGAAAATTGCAAATCTCAAGGTTTAATATATTTAGAACTTCGTTTTGCTCCTCAAAATCACTGCAAAAATGGACTTTCACAAGAAGAAGTTATTTTGGCAGCATTAGAAGGTTTAAAAAAAAGTGATTTACACGCAAATCTTATTTTGTGTTTACTTCGTGATTCTGATAATAAAAAAGAAAATCTTGAAACTATAAATCTTGCAAAAAAATATCTTACAGAAGATGGTGGCGTTGTTGCTCTTGATTTAGCAGGAGCGGAAGCGATTTTTAAAACATCACTTTTTAAAGAAGAATTTTCTCTTATAAAAAAACTTGGAATTCCATTTACAATTCATGCAGGCGAAGCAGACGGAGCTGAAAGTATAAAAACTGCAATCGAATTTGGAGCAAAAAGAATTGGTCATGGAGTTCGTGCTTTTGAAAGTCCAAAATTGCTTGATTTTATCATAAAAAATAAAATTACTTTAGAAATTTGTCCTACAAGCAATTATCAAACTAAAGTTTTAGAAGATATGACAAAATATCCGTTAGCCGATTTTATAAAAAAAGGCGTGAAATTTACAATAAACACAGATGATATGGCAATTTGCAGAACAACTCTAAAAAATGAATTTAATTTTATTGAAGAAAAATTTGATGTTTCAAAAGATGATGAAAAAAAATTGCTTTTAAATGCGGCAGATGTAGCATTTTGTAGTAAAAAATATAAAAATCAAATGAAATCAATCATAGAAGAAACTTTATTTGCGAGTTGACATTTTGCTTTGTGAACCGACAGTTTTTTTGCAAAAACTGTAAGTCGGCGTAAGTGCCAGCCCGCAAAATAAAACAAACAGTTAGTTTTTGTCTTTTGTGTTACTAGAATTTTCTGAATCGCTAGAATTGTTCGCGTCAGTATCGTCAGCATTTTTAGAATTTTCTTCGGAACTTTCATCTTTTCTAGAAGAACTTTCAGCATCAGCGTCAGTTTTATCAGAATCATCAGCGTCGCCTTTATCGGCTTCAGAATTTTCATCATCTAAATCACGCACATTTTCTGCTTCAACAATAATCGGTTTATGAAAATAATAGTAAATTGAATAAGAAATTCCTACAATCATACAAACTACGCCAAGAATCCGAACAACAGTTTGACCAAAATTCGCCGCGAGTAAAAATAAAAGAACTGCAATCAGAATCGAACCTAAAATTTCCAACTGCAAATTTTTAACGTTAGCATTTTCCGACTTAAGTTTTTCCACCATAAAAATTTCAGCAAACGCCGAAAGAATAAGATAAATCGCTTCAACATAAAGCAAAACTTTTACAATCGTTTCAATCACTTTAATAAACGCAAACGGAAGCACAACTGCGAGAATTCCCAAAATTATGCTAATAATGCTCCGAATAAGCACAACTTTTCTAAATTCGGGATTTTCAGAAATCTTATAAACCTTAACTAAATTGTAAATTCCGTTAATAATTGCACAAATTCCAAGCAAAATTACCACAACTTCAATGCTTCGCTTAGGAAAAATCACCACAATCAATCCAATTACAGCCGCAAGAATTCCAAAAACAAAGTTTTTAATATCAATTTTATTCACATTCATAAAAACCTCTAAAAATTGCGAATTTCAAAATTTATTATAAGCAAATTACTTTAAAATGTTAATTTTTTTTTATTTTTTGGAGCGAATTTTTTTATTCCAGCGAACGTCCAAAACATAAAACTTGCCCCAAACAAAACCGCCCTTCCAGCCTCACTTGAAACTTCGTTGTGAATATGCTATCCGCCCATCTCGAGCAAAAGAAATTGACAGTTAGCCTATAAAAAAACTCGTTATTCCAAACTTATTCTTGAATCTGTCACTAATAAAAATTTACATTTTTGCTCGAGACTAAAGGGCTTTCACGGCGGGCTAAGTCCTCTTCGTTTGCGATAAGAAAATCAGCAGTTGTTGGCAAAATTTAAAAAATTTATATAAAAAAAATCTATCTCTTGACAAATTATTAGTTTTTAGGTTATATTCTAATAACTTATTGGAGCGATGGCAGAGTGGTCGAACGCGGCGGTCTTGAAAACCGTTATACCTTTTCGGGTATCGGGGGTTCAAATCCCTCTCGCTCCGTAAATCCTAAGAGGAGACGCTCTTTCGGACTGATTTTGGAGGTGTTGTAGAGCGGTTAATACAACGGTTTGCTAAACC
>CAZLXK010000008.1:0-27736 GCA_964563305.1 uncultured Treponema sp. | reverse complement strand
CTGGATGAAGTCCTGTTTTTAACTGCAACTTTGCGGAACCCAAAATAGTTTGCGAAACAAGTTTGTACGCTGTTGTTCGAGGAATTCCATACTTAACCGCAGCATCAGCATAAGATTCAATAATCATATCAACAAACGCTGGCCCGCAACCACTAATTGCTCCGCCAATTTCCATAAGATTATCTGGAAGTTCTTCTACAACGCCAAGACTTGCAAAAAGTTCCATAAGTTCTTGTCGTTCATCTTTTTCCAAAGAATTTGATTTTTCAAATAAAAAAACACCTTCGTTAATCATTGCTGGCGTGTTTGGCATTACAAACTGAAGTTTTAGCGATTCAAATTCAAGTGGCATAATTCTTTGCATAACTTCTTTATATTTGTTGAAATTCCAGCCTAGTGCGATTGAAATTAAAGTTTTTCCGTAAAGACAATCGTATAATTGTTTTAAAACACTTTCTACTTGCTGAGGTTTGCAAGCCATTATGATTGTATCACATTCGATTACAAGTTTTTTTACACTTTCGCAAGGATTAAACTGAAGTTTTTCTGCATTTTTTTTAAGTTTTTCTTGATTTGGGGCAAAAGCGTACATTTTATTTGCTGCAATTTTTCCAGATTTGGCAAATCCTAAACACAACGATTGGGCCATATTTCCCATTCCAATAAATCCTAATTTTTCCATTTTAATTTTAATCTCCTGTAAAAAATTCTTGCGATTTTATGTTTACATTTTATACTGAAAAAATTGTTCCTACAGCGTTTCCTTTGCTTAAGTTTTCAAGTATATTTTCTTTTGAACCGTTAGCAAGAAGAACTGGAATTCCATAAATTGTAGTTTTTTCTGCTGCTTGAATTTTTGTTTCAATTCCACCAGTTCCGAAATCGTTTGTTGTGCCGATTGTAATTTCTTTTCTTAAATCAGAAATATTTTTTACTTCTTGAATAAACTTTGCGTCTGGATTTGTTTTTGGATTATCTGTGTAAATTCCGTCAATATCACTAAACAAAATTAAAAGATCTGCACTCCAAAGAATTGCTGTTAATGCACTTAAATTATCGTTGTCGCCAATAGAAAATTCTTCTGTAGAAACTGAATCGTTTTCGTTAATAATTGGAATTACGCCTTCATCAGCAAGTGTAAAAAGTGTGTTTCTGATATTTAAAGAACTTAAATCATTTTCAAAATCTTCTTTTGTTAACAAAAGTTGTCCAATATGAAGATTATATTCAGCAAAGGCTTTTCTCCATTGAGCAATAAGTTCAACTTGACCAATAGCACAAAGTGCTTGTCTAAAATGTTTATCTTTTTTTCGTGGCCATTCTTTTAGTGTAGAAACGCCACTTACTTGTGCTCCAGAACTTACAACAACAATTTGCTTTCCTTGATCTGTTAAAATTTTACATTGTCGAGCAAAATTTTTCATAAAATCTGTGTTTTGAGTTCCATCTTCTTTTGCAAGTGTGTTGCTTCCGATTTTTATTACGATTTTTCGTGAATTTTGTATTGTTTCTTGAATTGTCATTTTTTAGCGGATTTGTCCGTCTCCATCTATCAAAAATTTTGTTGTTGTTAAAGCACTTGCTCCCATTGGTCCGCGAGCATGAAGTTTTTGTGTACTAATTCCTAGTTCTGCACCAAAGCCAAATTCTCCGCCGTCAGTAAAACGCGTTGAAGCATTTACATAAACACAAGAAGCATCAATTTGATTTTGGAAAATTCTTGCGTGATTTCTGTTGTTCGTGATAATGGATTCACTGTGTTTTGTGTTGTGAGAATTTATAAAATCAACTGCTTGTGAAATTGAATTTACAGTTTTTACGGCACAAGTTAAATCAAGAAATTCAAAACCAAAATCACTTTCTTGTGCTAAGAAAAAGTTTTTTGATCTTAGTTCGTCTCCGCTAAATTCCAAAAGCATTGATTTGTAAGAATCATCATCTAAATAAAATTTTACTTTTTTGTCCGAAGAATTAAAAGTTTTATCTAAAAGGTTTAAAAATTCTTTTTGAATTTTTTTATGCACAACAATACATTCAATTGCATTGCATGCTCCGGGACGTTGCGTTTTTGCGTTAAAGGCGATTTTTGTTGCCATTTCTAAATCTGCATCTTCATCAACATAGAGATGACAAACTCCTGCTCCAGTTTGAATTACAGGAACTTTTGCATTTTTTACAACAAGATTTATAAGTTTTGCTGAACCACGCGGAAGAACAACATCAATTTTTCCTGTCGCAGTTAAAATTTCGTTTACTTCAGAATGAGAGCCTTCCGTGCACAAATAAATTGCATTTTTTACGCCATTTTCGCCAGCAAGTTCTAATCCTTCTGTAATTTCGGAATATAAAGCCTTATTTGATTCAAGTGCAGACGATGAACCTCTTAGCAAAATAGAATTTCCACTTTTGTAAGCGAGCGTAAAAGCGTCAACTGTAACATTCGGGCGACTTTCGTAAATAATCGCAACAACTCCCAAAGGAACTCGCACTTGCCTAATTTCAAGTCCAGTTTGTGTTTTCCAACCAGCAATTTCTTCGCCAATTGGATCTTTTTGCTGAATTACAATATTTATTCCATCTAAAATTGATTTGAATTTTTTTTCATCAAGGGCGAGTCGCTCAACTAAAGCGTCGCTCATTCCATTTTTTCTTGCTGAAATAACATCTTTTTCGTTTGCTGAAAGGATTGAATCTTTGTTTTTTAAAATCGACTTTGAAACACATTCAAGTGCATAATTTTTTTGTTTTGCATTGTGAAGTGCTAAAATTTGTGCAGCATTTCTTAAATTAGAAGTAATTAAATCAATATTCATAAAATCTTCCGTTTGTAAATTAGAAATTTGCTAAAAAATACATTCCTAATAAAATTACAACACGACTTTTTGATTCTGACCAACGTTCTTCTCGAGGAAGACTTTGCATATACCACCAAAAAATTCCAAATTCTGGATCTATGCGCATTGCATATTCATCAAAATCATCTTTTTTTGTTTGATTTCCAAACATTAGGTAAATTACATCATCAACAATATTAAAAAATGAAGGATAAGACATTGTGTAAGAATGTGCGTTTAGATGTGAACAAAATTCATTAAGTTGATAAATAACTTGTGCTTTTAATTCTTCGTCAGTTTTTTCAATCCAAGTTTTTTGAATTAAAAGTAATAAGTTGTTATGAAAACTAGAAACAAGTTTAGCTTCTGAATCATTTGAAGGATCTAGGATTTTCTTAAATTGCGTTCCTGTTCCAAAAATATCTGCTAGTTTTATTGCGTTTTTTTTAGCTTCATCTTCTTTATTTGTTTTTAATAATTCGTTTAAAGCCACGACCAATTTTTTGTCTACAAACTCTTCTATTAGTTCTGTTTTCATAATCGTAATTGTAGTTTTTTAGGTTGTTTTATTCAAGGTAGTAAATTTGATTTCACATTTAAGAAATTTTATTTCATTTTGATTTTTCTGAATTTTGAAAAAGTGATGTCTTTAGGCTTGTATTTAGTGCAATTTTAATATTCTCTGATTTGAAGAACCTCTGAATTGTAATGAAATATCGTATAATTCTTGAACAAATGGTCCGTCAATAAGAATATCAATATACGAAAGAAGTTCATCAGTAACTTCGCAATGTTGCTTGCCAGTTTGCGGTTTTAAGTCTTGATCATAAATGTATCCAGAATAAAACCAAATATTTTTGTTCGGAAATAGTTTTTTCACACGACGTAAGAATTTTACTAAAACATATTGATTTTCTTTTTCGAAAGGTTCTCCGCCTAAAACTGTAAGTCCTGCAATAAAAGGTTTTGAGAGTAATTTGATTATTTCGTTTTCTGTTTCTTGTGTAAATTCTTTGCCGTGGCAAAAATTCCATGTTTCTGGATTAAAACAACCTTTGCAATGAATTCTGCATCCAGAAACAAATAAAGAAACTCTTACGCCTTCACCATTTGCAATGTCTGGATATTTTATTTTTCCGTAATACATTTTTCTTTAAAGATGAAGAACTCTATCTTTTATTTCTTGTGTTCGTCCTTGATTCCAATATTGTGTTCCAATATAACCGCAAGTTCTTCTTGCAACATTCATTGTTGTTTGATCGTGATTTTTACAGTTTGGACATTCCCAAATCAACTTTCCATCTTCGTCTTGAACAATTTGAATTTCGCCATTATAACCGCATTTTTGGCAATAATCACTTTTTGTATTTAATTCAGCATACATAATGTTTTCATAAATATGCTTCAAAAGCGCCATAACTGCTGGAATATTGTTTTCCATATTTGGAACTTCTACGTAACTTACCGCTCCGCCTGGACTTAATTCTTGGAATTGGCTTTCAAATGTAAGTTTTTCAAAAGCATCAATTTTTTCAGTAACATTTATGTGGTAACTATTTGTAATGTAATTTTTGTCAGTTACTCCAGGAATAATGCCAAATCGTTTTTTTAAGCATTTAGCAAATTTGTAAGTTGTGCTTTCGAGTGGCGTTCCGTAAACTGAATAATCAATATGTTCCGCTTCTTTCCATTTTTTACAAGCATCGTTTAGTGCGTGCATTACTTGAAGAGCAAAAGGTTTTGCTTCTGGATTTGTGTGACTTTTTCCAGTCATATAACGAACACATTCACAAAGTCCAGCGTATCCAAGCGAAATTGTTGAATATCCGTTGTAAAGCAACTTGTCTATAGTTTCGCCTTTCTTTAAGCGAGCGAGTGCTCCGTTTTGCCAAAGAATTGGAGCTGCATCAGATTTTGTTCCTAAAAGTCTATTGTGGCGAATTCTTAACGCTCTGTGGCAAAGTTCTAAGCGTTCATCCATAATCTTCCAAAATTTATTTATATCTTTTTCTGATGAACACGCAACGTCTACAAGATTTAAAGTAACAACTCCTTGATTAAAGCGACCGTAATATTTTGGTTTTCCATTTTCATCAATATAAGTTGTTAAAAATGAGCGACAACCCATGCAAGGATAACAATTTCCATTTCCATTTTTGTCGATTTTAAGTTCAAGCATTTTCTTTTCTGAAATATAATCTGGAACCATTCTTCGAGCGGTACATTTTGCAGCAAGTTCTGACAAATAATAATATTTTGTTCCAGGATCAACATTGTCTGGTTCGAGAACATAAATTAATTTAGGAAACGCTGGAGTAATCCACTGACCTTGTTCATTTTTTACGCCTTGATAACGTTGCTTTAAAACTTCTTCAATAATAAGTGCAAGATCCGATTTCTCTTGTTCAGATTTTGCTTCGTTTAAATACATAAAAACTGTTACAAAAGGAGCTTGTCCGTTTGTTGTCATAAGTGTAATAACTTGATATTGAATTGTTTGAACTCCGCGTTTAATTTCATCTTTTAAGCGTTGATTTACCATAAACTCGAATTGATCATCGTTTACTTCAAGTTTAGTTGCATTTATCATTTCTCGAATTTCTTTGCGAAATTTTTGACGACTTACATCAACAAATGGTGCTAGATGCGAAAGTGAAATACTTTGGCCACCATACTGACAACTTGCTACTTGAGCAATAATTTGTGTTGCAATATTACAAGCCGTTGAAAATGAATGTGGACGGTCGATTTTTGTTCCGCTGATAACAGTTCCATTTTGCAACATATCTTCAAGATTTACTAAATCGCAGTTATGCATTCGTTGAGCAAAATAATCAGCATCGTGAAAGTGAATAATTCCATCTTCGTGTGCTTTTTCAATATCAGGATCAAGCAAAAATCGTCTAGTTATATCTTTTGAAACTTCTCCAGCCATATAATCGCGCTGAACAGAAACAACTGTTGGATTTTTATTAGAATTTTCTTGTTTAACTTCTTCATTTGCTTCTTGAAGTAAAGATAAAATTTGCTTATCGGTTGTGTTTTCTTTGCGCATAAGTTTATGACGATATCGATAAGTAATATATTCTTTTGCTACGTCATAAGCTTTGTTTGCCATAATTCCATTTTCTACTAAGTCTTGGATATCTTCAACGTTAAGGGCGTGACCTTCTTTATGACATTCAATTTCTATATCATCAGCAATAGACTGGATTTGCATTTCAGAAAGTCTTTTGTATTCGTCAACTTGAGCATTTGCTGATTTTATTGCATTTACAATCTTGTTGCGGTCAAAAACTGCTTCTGCACCGCTACGCTTTATGATTTTCATTTTTCCCCTCATTTTTTTATATTAAGAAAACACGATAAAGTCTTAAAAATAAGGCTTTATATGTTTTTTTTACGCTATATCTAGCGTAAAAGTTAATTTAGTATACTAGCGATAGCGTATGAAGTCAACGAACGAGCGTTTTTTGAATTTTTGGCAAAAGTAAAGATTTTTCTATAATAAATGGATTTTATGGATACAGATTTAAATAAAATTTTTAATTGTGCGATATTTTCCGCCTTTTTTTGCAAATTTATGGTTACAGATTTTGAGTCAATTTTGAGTTTTTCTTGTAATTTTTTGATATTTTTAAAATAAAAATTGCATTAAATAAAAATCACGAAATCTAAATAAATTTTACTTTAAAAATCGCTTTTAAATGCGGAATATCAACTCTGTATTTTTTATCAAGTTCTGGACCGCAAGAATTTGATCCAAGTCCAGCCATTTGTGAATCAATACAAACAATATTAAAATCAGATTTTTTAAGTTCAAAATTGTGCTTTTTTGTTGCCAATTCTTCTTGAGAAAATTCAGTTGCACTGAATGAAAACGCTTTTTCGTTAGTATTTTCATCTTCTGTTTCAAAAAGAATTTGATTTTGCATAAATTTTTTATCTTTTTCATCAGAAATATCAGAAAGTTTCAAATATTTTGTATTCCAATGCGAAGAATTTTCTTGCGGTTTTATATAAGGTTCATATTCTTGTTCAACGCTAGAATTAAAAGTTTGGAAAGTCGAAGCAAAATGTTTGTCTACATAACTTTCGTAAGGTCCAAATCCTAAATATTCAAGGTCCGAAAATGATTTTGGAACAAAAAATCTTAAACCAAAGCGTGGCAAAAATTCAACTTTTTCGTGGCAAGTAAAATCACAATCAATTTTTAATTGTCCATTTTGATTTATTGTGTAAACGATTTTTCCTTTTGCAAAAGGCTGAATTATGCTCCAAGCAAAACTTAGATTTGCCAAAATTTTAAGTTCTGATTTTGATTCTGAAAATTCAAATTTAACTGAATAAACTTTTGTTTCGTAATCATTTAAATGCAATTTGTACCAATTTTCACAAATATTTCTGTCATTGTCTGTTGGTGCTCGGAAAAAATTAACGCTGATTGGTTTAGAAATAATTTCTTTTTCATTTTTTAGAACTTTGCTGATTTGAGCAGTTTTTTTGTTAAAGAAATATTTTATGTTTTTTACAGAAATTTCTGCACAAAGATTTTCATCTTTTAAAATGATTTCTGAATTTGCCACTGAAGAATTTGTAGAATTTTCAGAAACATTAAAATCAATTTGCGTTTTATAATTATCTTTTAAAATGATTTGATCAAAACAAACATCAAAATCTTTTTTTGCCCACAAAGTGTTATTTTTTTGCGTGAATATAAATTTTATAATCAAATTTTCTTCAGTTTTAAAATTATCTAATTCAGAAAAAGCAATTTCTTTTGTTTGTCGACTTCCCAAATCAAGAGTAAAATCTTGCTTAAAAAGGATTTTGTTGAAGTTTGAAATTTCAAAACGAGCGTTTAAAAAATCTTTTGCGTTAAGAAAATCAAAATAATTTGTAAACTTAAAAGTGTTTTGTTTTTCTGACTTTTCAACTCGAATTGGGCGGAAAACTTGTTTTGCTTCTAAAAGTCCAGTGTGAGCTTTTCTATTTGGATAAATCAAACCGTCCATGCAAAAATTTCCATCATTATGCTTTTCGCCAAAATCTCCACCGTAACCATATTGTGGCGAACCATCGGCATTTTTCCCAATTATAACGCTGTGATCGCACCATTCCCAAATAAAACCGCCACAAAGTCTGTCGCTTGAATAAAAAACATTTCTATAATCTTCCAAATCTCCAGGACCATTTCCCATTGCATGACAATATTCGCAAAGAACTAACGGTCGTTTTTCTGATTTATTGTTTGGAAAATCTTTTACAAAATCAAGCGTAGGATACATTTTTGAAACTAAATCTAAATCATCATCTTTTGTGTCGTCCAAAACATAAGTGCTTTCGTAATGAACAAGTCGCGTTTTATCCATAGATTTTACAAGTTTTGCACATTCCACAAGATTTTTGTTATAACCGCTTTCATTTCCTAAAGACCAAAAAACAACGCAAGGTCGATTTAAATCTCTTGTAACAAGTAGTTTCATTCTGTCCAAAAATTCATCTTTCCATTCATTTTGCGAAGTAACAAAAGCAATTCCGTTATAACCGTTTTCTTTGTCGCCTTTTAAATTTTGATAAACTGGAACTGAACCATGACTTTCTAAATCCGCTTCATCAATTACATAAAATCCATATTCATCGCAAAGTTGATAAAAAATTGGCTGATTTGGATAATGCGACGTTCGAATTGCATTTATGTTGTGTTGTTTCATTAAATTAAAATCTTGAATTAACTGATTTTTGCTTGCAACATAACCTGTTTCTGCATAACTGTCGTGTCGATTAACTCCGTGAAATTTTATTGTTTTTCCGTTGATTTTTAAAATTCCTTCTTCAACACAAACATCTCTAAATCCAACTTTTTCGCCAATAAGTTCAGCGTCGGTTTCTATAGTTAAATTGTAAAGAAAAGGCGTTTCCGCTGACCAAAGATTTACATTTTCTAAAGGAAAAGAATATTTTTTATTTGGTGAAATTTCACTTTGAACAAGAATTTTATTTTCTGGCTCAGGAGATTTTAAAATTATTTTTGATGATAAAAAATTTCCGTTCGCTTCAAAAGTAAATTCTGCATTTTTTTTATCTTTAGAAAGAATTGTTTGAATTTTATAACTTTCTAAGCGATTTTTTGGACGCGACAAAATGTAAACATCTCTAAAAATTCCGCTTAATCGGATTTTATCTTGATCTTCTAAATAAGTTCCGTCGCACCATTTTAAAACTGCAACAACAATTTTATTTTTGCCTTCTTGCAAAGAGTTTGTAATATCAAATTCAGAAGTGCTGTGAGAAACTTGAGAATAACCTACAAAATTTCCGTTTATAAGCAAATAAAAGCAACTGTCAACGCCTTCAAAAGTTAAAATTTTTTGCAAACCGTCCGCTTTGTATTCAAAATTTGTGCAATAAACGCCAACTGGATTTTGGTCTGGAACAAAAGGCGGATCGTAAGGAATTGGATAATTAACATTTGTGTATTGAGCCTTGTCGTAGCCAAAAAGTTGCCAATTTGAAGGAACTGGAATTTTTGAATCTTTATCAGAAATTAAATCAGCAAAATTATCTTCTAAATCTAAAGCACTTTTGTAAAACTTAAAATTCCATTCTCCATTTAAAAGTTGAAATTTGCTTGAATTTGTTCGTTCGTCAAATGGATTTTGATTTTTGCTAAACGGAATAAAATAATTGTGATTTTGTAAAGTATTTATGTGCAAAGTAGAAAAATTTTCGTGATAAATCATTTTACTTTTTTGACTGTTTTTTGATGAAATTTCAGAAAGATTCATTTTGCTTACCTTAAAAAATTAAGAATTTGATAAAAAAGTGATTTTTGCCTTTAATCTAATAAGTTGAAAAAAATCTTGCAAGTGTTTATTTATAATATTTATTTATAAAATGAAAAGTAAACAATTACGCTCAAGATTATAAAAAAAATTCCGCAAGAAATTGATGCGATTGGTGGAGATTTTTTGATTGATTTTTTTTGAGCACAATAATCGAAATATGTTTTTTTGTGATTTTCTGGAAGATTTTTTTTGTTTGAAAAGAAAAATTTTATTGAATAAAAAGTGTAAGTTAGAAAATTATATCCGCCTTTGTTTGAACAAAATATTAAAATTCCTAATGCTAAAAAAATAATTCCGCTGATAAAAAATCCGTCACATAATCTTCTGCTTGCTGAATAAAAATTTTCTGGACTTGAAAATTTGTTTTCGTAAAAAAATATCAAAAGAGAAATTCCGCTTGCGATTAAAAAACAAATTATAAATTTGATTAGAATTTTTATGTTTGGTTTCATATTTTTTTATTGTAATTTGTTTAAGATTTTACGTTCTTCTGCATTATTGCAATAAACAAAATGATTTGGAAGAACTTCTTTCATATTTGGAAAATCAACAGAATAATCGTGAAATTCTTTTGGATTATAGAGAATTCTTTTTCGTTTTTTTTCATATTCTGGATCTGGCAGAGGAATTGCACTTAAAAGTGATTTTGTGTAAGGATGAAAAGGATGTTCAAAAAGTTCATCTGAAGTCGCCATTTCAACAATTTTTCCTGCATACATTACTGCGATTTTATCAGAAAAATATTTTACAACTGAAAGATCGTGAGCGATAAATAAAATCGTAAGTCCTAAATCATTTTTTAAATCATTTAAAAGATTTATAATTTGAGCTTTTATTGAAACGTCCAAAGCACTTACTGGTTCGTCAGCAATAATTAATTCTGGATTCATTATAATTGCTCGGGCAATTCCAATTCTTTGTCGCTGACCGCCAGAAAATTCGTGTGGATATCGATTTGCATATTCTGGAAGTAAACCGACTTTTAAAAGTGTATTTGCAATTTTTTCTTGAATTTCTTTTTCGTTTCTTAAGCCTTGAATTCGCAAACCTTCTGCAATAATTTCACGAACAGTCATTCTTGGATCAAGAGAACTTACTGGATCTTGAAAAATCATTTGAATTTTTGTTTCAAATTTTTGCTGATTTTGGATTTTTTTTACATCTTTTAACGTAAGATTTGGTTCTGTGTATTTAGAAAAAACGTTCGTTAGCTCAGGATGTTTAAATTCATAAATTCCTGCATTTATAAGTTTGTTTTTAAAATATACGCGACCGCCAGTTAATTTGTAAAGTTTTATAATAGAACGTCCAGTTGTAGTTTTTCCAGAGCCACTTTCGCCAACTAAACTAAAAACTTCGCCTTTGTTAATTTCAAAACTTATGTCGTCAACTGCGTGAAATGTGTCTTTATTAAAATATTGTCGGAGATGTTCCACTTTTAAGATAGGATTTGTTTCCTTCATATTTTACTCCTCGCAATGACGATTTTCGTGTTTATTTGCAATTCTATCTTTTAGAATTTTTGGCATTTCAACTTTTGGTGCGTTTGGATGCAAAAGCCAAGTTGCCGCAAAATGAGTGTCGCTTACTTTAAAAAGCGGCGGTTCTTTTTCAAAATCGATTTGCATTGCATATTTATTTCTTGGAGCAAAAGCGTCGCCTTGTGGAACAAAAAGCATATTTGGTGGCGTTCCTGGAATTGCTTCAAGTTTGTCTTTTGTGTTTAAGTCAGGAATTGAAGATAAAAGTGCCCAAGTGTAAGGATGTTTTGGATTGTAAAAAATATCTTTGCTTGTTCCTATTTCAACAATTTTTCCAGCGTACATAACTGCAATTCTATCAGCAACATTTGCAACAACTCCTAAATCGTGAGTAATAAAAATTACCGTCATATTTCGTTCTTTTTTTAATTTATTTATAAGTTCAAGAATTTGAGCTTGAATTGTAACATCAAGCGCTGTTGTAGGTTCGTCACAAATTAAAAGTTCGGGATTTGCTGCGATTGCGATTGCAATAACAATTCTTTGTCTCATTCCGCCAGAAAATTCAAAAGGATACTGATTAAATCTTTTTTCACTTTCTTTTATTCCGACTTCTTCCATAATTTTTAATGCTTTTAGATAAGCAATTTTTTTTGTAACGCGAAAAGATTTTTGTTTTATAAGAAGTTTTAATTCATCAGAAAGTTGATTTTTTTTATCTTGAAAAAGTTCTTCTGCGTTGAAAAAATCAGTTTGTGCATTTTGATTTTCTTTAAAATATTTTTGATAAATTTTTTCGTTTTGTTTTATAAGTTTAGTCAAATTTTTACGTTCTGATTTATTAGAAATATTTTTTAAATAAAGTTTTATTTTTTTTGCGGCAAGTTTTTGATTTGTTTTTCCATTTAAAATCGATGCTTCTGTAAGTTGCGTTCCAATTTTTACGATTGGATCAAGCGACGACATTGGATCTTGAAAAACCATTGTGATTTTATTTCCGCGAATTTTATTAAAATCTTTTTCAGTAAATTTTAGCAAATCTTTTTCTTCAAAGAAAATTTTTCCACTTTCAATAATAGAATTTGCTGCTTCAATTCCAAGAATTGCTTTTGATGTAACAGATTTTCCTGAACCACTTTCGCCAACAATTGCTAAAGTTTCGCCACGTTTTACATCAAAACTTATATTGCGAACTGCATGAACGATTCCTTTGTCTGTGCGAAAAGAAACTGTGAGATTTTGTACGCTGAGTATGGTTCGACCAGACTCACCAACCGTGGTTCGACTTTGCGGATGCTGAGTGTTTCGGCGTTGCTCAACAACCACCTGTCGAAGTACACCAACCGTGTTTTGATCGCACTCATTAACCGAAGTTTTGCTTTGCTCAGAATGGCGAGCGTTTTGTGTTTTAGAAAAATCTTCAGTCATTTTGTGCTCCTCTCAGCGAAGGATTGAATGCGTCGCGTAAACCGTTACCAAATTCATTAAAGCAAATCAGCAAAATTGAAATAAAAACTGCCGGAAAAAACACACAATGTGGCGAAGTTGCAAGTGCGTCTTGTGCAGAATTTAACATTGTTCCCACAGAAGTCATTGTGTCAGTTTGCAAGTTTACGATTCCTAAGTAAGTTAAATTTGCTTCAGAAAAAATTACCGCTGGAATCGTAAGAACACTACTTGTAATTATAAACCCGATTGCGTTTGGAAGAATATGTCTAAAAATCAAGCGAGAATCTTTTGCACCTAAAGTTCGGCTTGCTAAAACATAATCTTGTCCTTTAAAGCGATAAAATTGTGCTCTAACTGTAGAAGAAGTTCCCATCCAACCAAAAAATATAAACGCAACAAACATCGAAATTATTGGTCCCATTTTTTTAGCAAAATAAAGTTGAAAAAGCGTCATAATAATTACTGAAGGAACCGAAGACAAAATGTCTTTTATGCGTTCAATTATTAAATCAACTGTGCCACCGTAATATCCTTCAATAGAACCAATAATTATTCCCAAAAATAAATTTATTGCAGCAACACAAATACTTAAAATTAGAGAAAGTCGTGCTCCATAAGCTAAACGTGTAAAAATGTCATAACCAGATTTTTCAGCACCAAACAAAAATGATGCTTCTTTTCCATTTTCATAAACATACCAATTTTTATAAAGAACTCTAGTTTCGTATTGATTTCCGCGTTTTATAAAATAAACATAATCTTGTGCTGAAGAATTTTCCGTTTTGCTCGAAAGATAAATATCTTTTGCTTTTCCAGTTGCAGCGTTTGTTTGCATAATTCCTCTGTCGTCAGTTAAAAACCAAGCATTCATATCGCCTTTGTAACTTGAATTTTTGATTTTTCGTTCATCAATCATTGGATAAAAAAGTTGATTTTGCGTTTGATTTTCATATTTTTGTGCTGCTTCAAATTCTTCTTGACTTAAAGTTTTTTTTATCCAACCAACTTTATTGTATGTGTCAAGGCGGATTTTATACCAAGTTTGATTTTGTCCCGCAACCGTATAATTTTTTGTTCCATAGAATTTTTTTATAGCTCCAGGAATGTTTGAATAATATTGATAAGTTGCAAGATTTACTTCCATTTTTTTACAGCCGTCCCAAAAGTTTAATTTTGCAAACAGTTGATTTTTTGGTGAAGCATAAGCGTAATATCCATCTTTGTCAGAAATTTTGTATCTTGAAAAAATCGGAGCAAAAATTGCGTAAAGAATTAAAAGTAAAATTATAAAAAAGCAAATAACTGAACCTTTGTTTTTTGCAAATCGAATTATTGCATCTTTAAAATAACCTACAGGTTTTGTTTGCAAAGTTTTTTCCGAAAGATTTTGATTATTTTTAACAAATTCGAATTTTTCTTTTGGAATGTTAATAATGTCGAAAGGAATTTCAGAATTTTCAAAATCAGAATTAAAATTCTTAGAATTAGTATTCATTTGATTTATTTCCTCCCATTCTGATTCTTGGATCAATGAATCCGTAACTTAAATCAAACAAAATTCCTGCGACAAGACTGATTGTTATGTAAAACATTGAGCAAGCCATAAAAACGCTGTAATCTTTTTGCGTGATTGAAAGAATGTAAGTTTTTCCGATTCCTGGAACTGCAAAAATTTGTTCTATAATCATTGAGCCAGAAAGAATTCCTAAAAAATCTGCTAAAAATGAAGGAAGAAGCGGAACCATTGAATTTCTAAATGCGTGACGTAAAGTTGCTTGCGATTTTGTTAAACCTTTAGTTCTTGCTAAAAGCATATAATCACTTGTTAAACATTCAGTAAGTTCTGCACGAATTAAACGCATTTGACTTGCGATTGGACCAAAACTTAAAGCTAAAACTGGCATAATTGCTGAATGAAACATTTGCCAAGAAAACCAATCATTTCCGCCTTTCATTACAAGAGGACAAAGATTCAGTTTGTATCCAATAAAATATTGTAATAAAAATGCGTAAACAAAAGACGGAACTGAAATAAAAAGCATTATAAATACTTGAATAATGTGATCTTGCCATTTGTTTTTGTAAATTGCTGCAATAATTCCAAAAATAATTCCTAAAGGAAGAGAAATTATAAGCGAAAGTACATTTAAATAAATTGTTGCTGGAAATTGATTTATAAGATATTCAGTTACAGGCTGGAGAAAAGTTCCCATTGTAGTGCAAAATCCCCAATCCCATTTTGTAAAAACATTTTTTAGAAAAATTGCATATTGAACAAGAATTGGTTTATTGTAGCCCCAAGCTTCTCGCATTTCTCTAAGTGATTTATCATAACCGCCTTGAACCGCTTCTACTTGATTTGGCAAAAGTCGTATAAGAACAAAAAGTATTGTCATAATTATGAACAAGCTTAAAAGCATTAAACCTATTCTTTTTAAAACATATTTTAACATATCTAAAATTTCGGAAATTTTTTTAGTCGAGTTTAGAATATCTAAAAGTTAAAATTTTGATTTTTTTTGTTTTTTTGAGCAAATTTTTCTGCGTTAACCGCCCTTACGCCACTCACTCACGTTCGGCCTCCTCACTTTGTTGCGGTGGCTTGCTACGCAATGGCTTCACGGTGGGCTAGGTTTTTCTTTAGTAGACTTAAAATTTTATCAATAACCGTCGCTTATGCTTCGATTGTAATCTTTTTTGCAAAGTTCCATATAAACAAGACTTCGCTTTTTTAAGTCATCTTTGATTGTTTGTGGGAACGGAATGTAGCGCCAGAAAATGTCTCGCACTTCTTTAGGAAGTTTTTGTGTTCCAACTGCTTCTTTTGTCATCCACAAAATATAATCATCAATAAAAAATTGCTTAATATCACCTTTTATTTTGTATTCTTCAAGATATTGATAATAGCGACCTGTTAAACCGTCAGTCATCCAGTCAAAAGATGCTTTTTCTTTTGCAACTTGCCATCTTAAATCAGCAACTGCGGACAAGCAAGCAACTTTCAAATCTCGAGGATACATTGGAATTACAATTCTACCGCGACTTGTAATGCGATTAAATCTGTCAAAAGGTTCCCAGCAAAATCCAATATCACCGTAAGTTGGCACAAGAAGAACGTAAGGAACAATTCTGTTTGCAACTCCTTTATGAATTCTTGTAAAACAGCCAGGATCTATTGCTTCAATTTGAGCAAGTTCTCTAAGGACATTTTCTCTAAAGCCAGTTCCTTTATCAATACAATGGAAAAATTCTCGCGTAAAAATTGGAAATTGGTTTCCTTGCCTACCGCAAGTCATTTTTGCCATTTGCCGAACAGTTGACATTTCAGAAAGAATTTCATCTTTTCCTACATTCAGTTCTTGAATCGGCATATCAGTTGATTTTTGATTTAGTGAATCTTCAATTTCTTTTGCTTCTTGAAGTTCATTCAAATAAGAATTTAATTCTCGATCAACTTTTTGTAATGCATGAAATCTTAAATTTATTTCACCAAAAAGTTTTTTCTGCAAATCTGTATATGGAGCAGTGTGCGGTTCTAAGCCAATAAGATGATTGTGTTCGCAAAGCATTTGTATGCGTTCTTGGACTTCAAGTTCAAGATTTCGTCTTTCAGATTCTTTTGAAATTACAAGACTTTCAGCGTTTTGCAGTTTGCCAGAGTTTTTACTTTTTAGTTGCATAATGCGTTGCTGTTCTGCTTGTGGACCTTTGTTGCGTGTAGGAACTTCGTCAGTTGTGCTAAGTTTTAATCTTCCGGTCGAAATTTCTTTTATCCATTCGTCCATGTAAAGAATTGGTTCTCCACTTTTGTTTGTAAGTTCGACCTTTGAAAAGAAATCTTTTTGTTCTGGTGAAAAAAGCGAAGGTAAAACAACTCCGTATCGCATTGCAAGTTTTTTAGGCAAGGGAAGTTTTGGATTTGATACTTTTGGTGCTAAAGTTCGCAAAAATTCCCAATATGCCGTAACAATTTGCTGACGATAAACAGTTTTGTCTTTTTTATCTTGGCAATTTAAATATTTTATGAGCAACTGATGTAAACGTTGGGCAGTGTCGCCTTCTCCAGAAAGACATATTTTGTAATAAGAAGGATCGTCAAAAATCGGATTTGCTTGATCTAAAAAAACTTTTTCGTAGAATTTTGGATCAAAAGATTTTTGTCTTAAATCAACATCTTTTATTCCGCCATTTGCTGGATTTGTTGGAACAGATGAAACAGCTTTAAGTTGTGCTTGCATTTGTTCTTCAAATTCTTTGCTTGATTCTTCTAATTTTTTGTTACTTTGTTGTTCTTCTAGCGAAACTGGAAGACTTTCTTCTGTTTCTTTTAATAACGCAGCAATGCTTGGATCTATTTCGTCACTCATATTCTAATATTATAACATATAGAGAGCATCTCGAAAAACTAAAATTTTTACTTTTTTTTAGAGATGCCTGCGAGTTTTAAGCCTTGAAATTACAAGTCTTAAAACGTCGCTTTTTCAAAGTTAGCTCTAAAAACTTCAGTTTTTAGAAGTTTCCTATATTTTAATTTGCCAAAGTTTTCCCTAAATTATAAAATTCTTGAATTGGTAAATTAAATACAATTCCGCTTCCTGGTTCACTTAAACAGGGCAAGGTTTTTATTGCTTCTAGAACAGCGTCTTTTTTATCATTATCTACAATAATCATAAGCATTTCTTTTTCTGGAACAATGTGCATACCAAAGAATTTTGCATCATCTTCGCGAGCAGTTCCTCGAGCGTTTATTACAGTTCCACCGCCGGCACCAGCTTTTCTTGCTGCAGCCATTGCATCATCAGCATAACCTTTATTTAAAATAATTGTTATCAATTCACTTGTTGGTGTAAAAGACATATCTACTTCTCCTTCAGAAATATTTCCTATTTTTAGCATTTTACTTGATTCAAGAACATACATATAACCAAAATTTGATTTTTCATTTTCGCAAACTTTTAAAATTGATTTTACGATAGCAGAATGTTGTGGATTTTCAGTAAGAATATAAACTAAATCTCTTGTTTCGCTTCCAAGTCCTAAAGCTGCAATTACATTGTTTGAACTTATACTTCTGCCAATGCAAACTGTGCCACCAAAACTTCCTGCTTCAACCGCAGCATTTGATATTAATTCCGCTTTTCCATGAGGCACAACAGCTGTTAATAAATAAAATTTGCTCATTTTTCCTCCATAAGATTATTTTTGCTCAATTTCTTTAACTTGATTAGTATTTTCGTTTTGTTTTAGATTTTTTGTTTTAAGTTTGAATACAATCCCTAAAATTTGTATCGCGATAAGTGGCGTCATAGCAACTAAAGCGATTACTCCAAAAGAAGATGCCGCTGTGGCATTTCCTGTAGAATTTGCAACGCCTAAAGTGAATGCAAGAATGAATGTGCTTGTCATAGGACCACTTGCAACGCCTCCTGAGTCAAATGCTATCCCCATAAAAAGAGGAGGGCAGAAGAATGTTAAAATTAGTGCAATAGCATACCCTGGAATTAGTATATACCACAAACTAAAATTGTATAAAATCCGCAAAACACTTAATGCGATTGCAATAGCAACTCCGCTTGAAAGAGCAATAAGCATTGTTTTTCTTCCGATTGTTCCGCCACTTACGTTTTCAACTTGTTCTGTTAAAACCCAAACTGCCGGTTCTGCACAAACAACAATCGCTCCAAACGCTAATGCGACTAAAATTATGAAAAATATCCAGAAACCATTTTGCGTTATAGCTTTAGTTCCGAGCAAAGTGCCAAGTTCTTTTCCTGCAGGCATAAATCCGCCGTTTACACCAACTAAAAGTAAAACAAGTCCAATAAAACTATACAAAAGTCCTTGAAACATTCGCCTTACTTGAACTGGAGGCATTTTTAGCAAGAAAATCTGGAAAACAATAAACATAATTACTAATGGAACAAGAGCCAAACTTACTTCTTTTAAAACTGAAGGAAGAAGTTCGATGAAAATTTTTAATCCACTTTGAACAACTTCAGAGCTTTCAGCGAGATTTGCACTTTGTTCTGCTGAATTTGCGATTGCTTTTACTGTTTCTGATGAAGAAAAGAAATGTTTATGTAAAATTCCATAAATACAAACTGCTGTGATTGGACCAGCACTTGCAATTCCTGTTAAACCAAAAGAACTGTCGCTTGAATTTTGATTTTTGTTGTTTGAAGAACGAACTGAAGCAACTCCTAATCCTAACGCCATAATAAAAGGGACTGTCATTGGGCCCGTAGTTGCTCCTCCAGCGTCAAAAGCAACACTTTGATATTCTTCTGGGCTAAGAAACGCTAATGCAAAAACAACAATGTAAATTGCTATAAGCAAATATCTAAGATTAAGTGACAAAACTGTTCTTAAAAGTCCAATCATTGTAAAAAGTCCAACTCCAATAGCAATCATCAAAACAAGTCCCCACTTATTAAGAGTTGGAGCAACACTTTTTATTTGATCCGCTAAAACTTGAACATCTGGCTCTGCGATTGTGACCATAACGCCTATTATAAAAGCAGCAATAAGAAGCAACGGAAGATTTCTTTTTGCAGTAAGAGAAGCACCAGCTTTTTCTCCAATAGGAAGAATTCCTATGTCTACACCTAAAAGAAAAATCGTTAAACCAAAAATCAGTAAAATTCCGCCAACAATAAATCTTAAAAGTAAATCTTTCCCTAATGGAGCAATAGTAAAATTGATTAAAATTACGATTGCCATTATCGGCAGAACAGAGAGAAGCGTTTCTTTAAACTTCTGTAAAAGGTTCATAGCAATTCCATCCTTTTGCGTTTATTCCATCGACCCACTTTTTTGCCCAAAATTTTGCACCTTCAAGGTCGTGATCTTTGTAGTTACCACATTCTTTTTCGGTAGCAGCCGGAATTTCTTTGTTCCAAACGGCAACTTTTTTAAGAACATTTAATAAGTGATTTGCAATGTAAGCTTCATCAACATCGCCCCAAACCGTAAAATAAAATCCTGTTCGGCAACCCATTGGACTAAAATCAATAACGCCAGGCATTTCATCACGGATATATTCTGCAACCAAATGTTCAATCGTATGAATTGCACCAGTTGTCATAAATTCTTTATTTGGCTGACAAAACCTTATGTCAAATTTTGAAACAACATCGCCTTTTGGACCTTGCTTTTTTGCTGCAAGTCTAACAAACGGAGCAATTACTTTTGTGTGATCAAGATTAAAACTGTCCACATTGTATTTTTTTTCCATAAAAATCATCTCCCATAAAAAGTCAACAAAATTTTTGTAAACTTTTTATCATCTCCTTATATAAAATATAAAATTTACAAACAAAAATGTTTAGTTCTATAATAAAAATTTGTTATATTAAGATTATTTTAAGACTTTTATCTGATTTTTAAAACTTATCATCAACAGCGTTATTTTAAAATTTCTAAAATTGTCGCTTTTATAAAAATCTTGAAACAGTATTCTGAACCAATTTTGCACTTAAACTTGCAGCGATTTCTTCATTAAAATTATAAGTATTTTCGCCAACATCATCAGCCATATCGCTCATACATCTTATAATTACAAAAGGAATTTTATTTAAATAAGAAGCGTGTGCAATCGCCGCACCTTCCATTTCTACGCAAGATGGCGAACAGTTTTCAACAATTTTTTGCTTAAGTGATTTATCGCTAATAAATTGATCGCCAGAAGCAATTCTTCCTACAATAAGATTATGATTTTTTGCTTCAGGAAGATTTTTAAACGATTCTTGAACTTTTTTTATCATTTCTTGGTCAGCGAGAAAATCAGAACAATTCATTTGCGGAATCTCTGTGATTTTATAACCAAAGCCTGTCGCATCCATATCGTGATAAAGAGCGTCGCTTGAAATAACAAAATCCAAAACTTTTAGTCCACTTTTTGTAGCTCCAGCGATTCCTGTGTTTATAATGTGACTTACGTTAAATTCAAGAATAAGCCGTTGTGCACACAAAGCAGCGTTTACTTTTCCAATTCCAGAGCGAACAATTACAACTGGAACATTTTCAAGCAAACCTTCCACAAATTCTTGACCATTTATAGTTGTAATTTTTGGTGATTTTTCTGAAGGAAGTGGTTTTAGGTTTGATTTTAGAAGATTAAGTTCCACATTCATCGCTCCAATTATTCCGATTTTTGTGTTCATATTTTCTCCATTAGTTTTAATTTTTGTATTTTTCAGACTTTGAAATTTAATATTTTGTTTTATATTGTAATAAAACGTAAAGTTTGCGAAATATTCAATTATTTTCTAAAAAACTTTAATAAAATGTATTGACTATAATTTTCTTGTGTTGTAGATTATTTTTAGTAGCAAGAAATAAAAAGTAGTAAACGGGTCGCTATTTCATCCTCCTTAATGCGGCCCGCTTTTTTATTTTAAACTTTTATTTTTACAATTTAATTTGTCGTTTTTCTGGATTATCATTTTGACGATAAAAAATTGCTGTGTTTCCAATTATTCTTATAAGATTTGCATCTGCATCTTGAGCGATTTTATTTGAAAGTTCCGATTTTTCGTCCTTAAAATCATTAAATTTTATTTTGATTAATTCATGCTGAGCAAGACATTGAACAACTTTTTCTTGCAGCGAGGGCGTAAGTCCGTTTGCTCCAACAATAATAATTGGCGAAAGTGAATTTGCGAGTTTTTCTAAAGTTTTTCTTTGTTTACTTGTAATTTCCATAATAAAAATAATAACTTTTAAAATATTTAGTTTCAACTAATAAAAAATTCTGAAAAAAATACTGCACCGACATTATATGTCGTTATGACTTGTTATAATTTTTCCATAAAGATTTTTAATTTATTGGAGGAAATTATGACAACACAAAATTTAGAAAATGGATTTTTTCTTAACACAAATCCTTATGCAAATTCTTATAATTCTGAAAACGTAAAAAAGGCTTATGAATTTCAGAAACGTCAAGAAAAAGAACTTAAAATTAAAAAAATCAAAAAGTTTATAAAAAGATTTTCTGTTTCAATTTTTATTCCTCTTTTAATTACTTTGCTGATTTCTGTAATTTTTACTTTTGTGATTAAAACTGAAGATAATATGAGTTTTTCTAAAAATTTCATTTACTTTTTTAGTAAAATTTTTTTTGTAAGCATTCCGGCGATGATGTGGTTTATTTATAGAAGATGATTTTTGATTTTTCTTGCGGATTTTATGAATTAGCAGTTTAAAATTAAAAAAAACCGTCACCACTTTTGTGATGACGGCAAATTTTATCCCCGAAGAAATTATTTCTTTGTTGAATGTTTA
Organism: uncultured Treponema sp.; assembly: GCA_964563305.1. Classification (GTDB taxonomy): domain Bacteria; phylum Spirochaetota; class Spirochaetia; order Treponematales; family Treponemataceae; genus Treponema_D. The sequence continues at coordinate 5,839 of CAZLXK010000008.1, read as the reverse complement.
AATTTCCAAAATCTGACATTTAGAAATCATTTTATTTTATACAATGAAAGATTTTTAGAAAAGTCGATTTTAAATTTTTACTAAATTTTTCCTTATTTAGATTTTTTGTTTTTTACAATTACAAATACGCTTTGAAGTACAATAAAGAAGCAGAGAATTGTTGAAAGAACAATTTTGTTCCACCAAGAAGAAAGTGTTCCTTGACAGCGAATAAGAGTTTCTATAGTTGCTTTTATTAAAACGCCAAAGAAAGTTCCAATTACAGTTCCAACGCCGCCAGTGAGCATTGTGCCACCAATAACTGCCGAAGAAATTGCTTCCATTTCAAAACCTTTCGCTTGATCAACAAAGCCCGCAGTTGTGTTTAAGCACCAAACAATTCCCGCCAAAGATGCTAAAAATCCTTCAAGAATGTAAGCAATAAATTTTGTGCGTTTTACATTTATTCCCATAAGTAACGCTGATTGTTCATTTCCTCCGATTGCAAATAAATTTCTTCCGAATCTTGTATATTTTAAAACAAACCAAATCGCAATAATTGTAATTAAAGCAATAATAACAGAAGGATGAATGTAAACTTTAATCGGTTGTCCTGTCATTCGGTTTATGCCATTTTTTAAGAACGGAATAATTATGTCTTTTTTTGAAAGAGCAAGAAACCATTGATTTTTTGTGATTGCAATTTGTTCTGTGCTAATCATTGCAGCAACTCCGCGACAAAAGAAAAGTCCCGCTAATGTTACAATGAATGGCTGAAGTTCCATATAAGAAACGCACCAACCTTGGAACGCTCCGTAAATCACTCCGAACAAAAGACAAATTAAAATTGCAACTCCGGCTGGCATTCCCATTTTTTCCATTCCGTAAGACAAAATCATACAAATCAAGCAAACAACCGAACCTACAGAAATATCAATTCCGCCAGTAATCATTATAACCGTCATTCCAGATGCAGCAATCAAAAGTCCCGCATTATCAATCAACATATTAAAGAATGTTTGTGGCTTAGAAAATCCAACTCGACTGTAAGCAATTATTCCAACAATATACATTACAACAAAAAGTGCGATTGTAATAATAAGAAGATATTTGCTGGAATCAATATGCTTTTTCTGTTTTATTTTATTTGTTAATGAAGTATTTGTATTTTCCATTTTTTACCTCTTATGCTTGAACTGCTTGAACAGCGATTGATTTTTTAGCCAAACGTTTCGCTTTTGCTCGTGCCAAACCAGCCTTAAAAACAGGAGATTGGAACAAAACGATAAGAATAACAACGATTGCTTTGTAAACTGGAAGTTGTGTTGCTGGAACTCCAATTGTGTACAAACTTGTAGAAAGTGCTTGAATCGTAATTGCACCAATTATTGAACCAGAAATTTTGAACTTACCGCCACCCAAATTGTTTCCGCCAAGAGCAACTGCTAAAATTGCATCAAGTTCCATATTTAAGCCGATATTATTTGCATCGCTTGAATAAATACGACTCGAAGCAATTAATCCTGCAACTCCAGAACTAAGTCCACAAATCACGTAACACATAAACATAACAAAAACAGAATTTATTCCAACCAAACGACCAGCTTTTGGATTTATGCCGACAGTTTGAACATAAGTTGAAAATGCAGTAAATCTTAGGAAAAGACAAATCAAAAGAACAAATAAAATCGCAATAAAAATTGGAGTAGGAACAATACAATGAGGCAAAAATCCTCCAATCCAGCGATAAGATTCTTTTCTGATGTAAAGAATAACTCCAGTTGCATAACCGCTTACTTCGCCATTTGAAATAATTGGGCGAGAAGATATTAACTGAGCAATTCCACGTCCGGCCGTATACAAAATCAAAGTTGCAACCATTGGCTGAATATTTAAATTCGCAACAAGAAATCCGTTAAACGCACCACAAGCAATACTTCCGAGCAAACCAATAATAATTGCACAAGCTAAAGGCATTGCGTAAGAATCTGGACTTTCTCCCAAACATCGAATTATTATCGCTCCAGTAATTGCCATAACAGAACCAACCGAAATGTCAGTTCCGCGAGAAGAAGCTGCAACAAGCGTCATTCCAACTGCAAGAATTACAAGTTCGCTTGAACGATTTAAAATATCAATAATTGAACCATAAAGAACGCCAGTTTCCTTGTTGATTTCGATTCTGAAAAAGTTAGTGTTGTATTTTACTTTTGTAACGATTGCACTCAAAATTACAACAACAATTAACGCACAAATTGGAAGTGCCAAAGGATTTTTCATAAGTTTAGTAAAAAATTCTTTGAAACTTTTGCCATTTTTTTCTGATTTTTCGTCAGTTTGAATTTGTGCCGATTTACTTTGAACATTTTTTACTTCAGCATTTTGCAAATTATTTTCTGATTGGATTGATTTTTCAGAAGATTTAGTTTCAGTTTTTTTTGCGTTAAGTTCTTTTTTTTCTAAATTTTCTGATTTTTTGATTTCAGATGATTTTGCGTTAGTTGCTTTACTTGAAGTTTCGCTAGAATTTTTTACAGAAATTTTTGCTGAAGATGATTTTGTGGCTGTAGTTTTTTTTGCATTAGATGCACTTGTCTTCTTTGCAGAAGAATTTTTCTTTGTTGAAGAAGATTGTGTTTTACTCATTTGATTCACCTCCTGCGATTGCAGCCATTACTTGTTCTTGTGTTAAATTGTCATTTTTTAGTTCATCAACTTTTTTGCCATCACGAAGAATACAAAGTTTGTTTACAGTACGGAGCATTTCTTCAATTTCTGAACTAATAAACATAACCGTCATTCCTTCGCTCGCAAGTTGAATAACAAGTTTTTGAATTTCCGTTTTTGTTCCAACATCAATTCCCCGAGTTGGTTCATCAAGAATTAAAAAATCTGGATTAGTAATAAGCCAACGTCCAATAATTACTTTTTGTTGATTTCCGCCCGAAAGTGATTTTATTGGAGTTTCTGCAGAAGGAGTTTTGATGTTTAAAGCCTTAATGTATTTGTTTGTAAGTTCAATTTGCTTTGACATAGGAAGCAGTTTAAAAATTCCAGTTTTCGCTTGTAAAGCAATCATCATATTTTCGCGGATTGAAAGATCAGCAATAATACTTTCAGCTTTTCTGTCTTCTGGCAAAAAAGCCATTCCTTGTCTAATAGAATCAAGTGGCGATTTTGCATTTGAAACTTTGCCATTAAATTCCAAAGTTCCGCCGTCTGCTCTGTCTGCACCATAAAGAACTCTCGCTAATTCTGAACGTCCAGAACCAAGCAGCCCAGACAAACCAACAACTTCGCCTTTTTTAATTGTAAGATTAAACGGTTTTATTGTGCCTTTATGTGTTAAACCAACCGCCTTTATAATTGTAGGCACATCAGTTTTGTTTTCGATTTCATTATTGCTATGTAAAGAATCAAGTTCAGCAACTTCGTGTCCAAGCATAGTTTGTACAAGTTTAAGACGTGGAAGTTCATCAACAGTAAATGTTCCTTGATATTCGCCGTTTCTAAGAACTGTGATTTTATCGCAAATTTCATAAACTTGTTCAAGGAAGTGCGTTACGAAAATAATTCCAGTTCCTTGTTCTTTAAGTTTAGTCATAACTTTAAAAAGATCTTCAACTTCTTTGTCATCAAGAGAACTTGTTGGTTCATCAAGAATTAAAACTTTACAGTTGAAATTTACTGCACGTGCAATCGCAACCATTTGTTGAATTGCAACAGAATAATCGCCAAGACTTCTAGTAACATCAATGTCTTTTAAGCCAACATTTGCTAAAACATCTTTTGCAGTATTATTCATTTTTTTCCAGTCGATTGAAAAATGTCCAAGTTTAGGTTCGTGTCCTGCAAAGATATTTTCTGCCACAGAAATATTTGGACAAAGGTTTACTTCTTGGAAAACTGTGCTAATTCCGTTTATCTGAGCTTCTCCAGGCGAACGGTTATTTATTTCTTTTCCTTCAAGAAAAATCTGTCCAGAATCTCTTTGGTGAACTCCGGTCAGAACTTTTATTAATGTACTTTTTCCAGCACCATTTTCGCCCATTAACGCGTGAATTTCGCCTTTATTCAGCGTAAATTCCACATTGGTTAACGCTTTTACGCCAGGAAATGTCATTGTGATATTTTTCATTTTGAGAAGAACATCATCATTCTTCATATAACAAAACCTCTTCTTTGTGAAACTTTTGAATTTTTATTTAACATAACCAAAAAAAAACCGAAGCAGAGAATTATTTCTCAAACCTCGGTTCAATTACGTGATACTTTTTGTTTAAGAAACTGTTAAAAAATTAGTATGCACGTGTTGGTAACATTTCTGCAGCGTTTTCTTGATCAAATACGCCTTCGTTTACATATTGAATTTTATCAACTGTTCCACCATTTTGAAGAGTTTGGATGATTTCTGCTACACGTGGACCATGAAGTGGGTTACATTCACAAGCACAGTTAATTTCTCCAGCAATCATTCTGTTGAATGTTTCACGAACTGCATCAAAACAAATGATGATAATATCTTTTCCAGGAACTTTTCCTGCTGCCTTGATAGAGTCAATCGCTCCCCAAGCCATATTGTCATTTTCTGCAAATACAACATCAATATTATCTGGACCTACTGATTTAAGAATTGCTTCCATAACTTTTTGTCCGCCGTCTTGAGTAAAATCTCCAGATTGCTGAGCAACCATTGTCCAGTTACTGTGAGCAGCAACGCCTTCTTCAATTCCCTGAGTACGACCAATTTGAGCAGAAGCACCAATTGTTCCTTGAAGATCTACAATGTTGATTTGTTCATTAGAGCGACCAATTTTTTCAAGATAAGATTCAAGCCATTTTACAGAATCGCGACCTTCTTTAAGGAAGTTTCCACCAACCCAACAAAGATAAAGTGAATCATCAGAAACTTTCATTTGGCGGTCAGAAAGAATAACTGGAATTCCAGCGTTTTTTGCTTCTGTCAAAACTGTTTCCCAACCTGTTTCAACAACTGGTGCAACAACAATATAATCAACATCTTGCTGAATAAAATTGCGCATTGCTTTTATTTGATTTTCTTGTTTCTGCTGAGCATCGTCAAAAATCAATTTGTAGCCATTTTCTTCTGTAAATGTTTTCTTAAAAGATTCTGTGTTTGCAAGACGCCAATCTGATTCCGCACCAACTTGTGCATAACCAATAGTAATAAGATTTTTTGCACTTGATGCTGTTGAATTTGATTTTTTTGAACATCCTGTAAGTGCTAATGCAGCAACCATAACTGCACTTGTAATAGCAACAATTTTTTTCATCTAAATATCCTCCTATAGATGTTGCAACTTCTAATAACATAGAAGTTATAAATTAAATATTATGTTATATCTAAATTTTTGAGATGTCCACGAAAAAATTTTGAATTTTTGCTTAAAAATTTGCTCTTTTTGCTTGAGAACTTGTCTATAATAGAAGAATCTTAAAAATAATTTAAAAAAAATTGTTTTAATTTGTGTTTGAAAATTGATTTATATCAAGAAAAGTTGATTTTTAAAGATGATTTTTTAATTTACAATCCAACAACGTGCCATTTCTTATCAACGTGATTTAAAACTTCACAACCATCTTTCGTAACAAGAACCAAATCTTCTATTCTAACGCCGCCTTTTCCTTGAATATAAATTCCTGGCTCAATAGAAAAAATCATTCCTTCAGTTGCAATAAGTTTTGACAATTTACTTACTTCGCCGGCTTCGTGAGCAGTTTGACCAATAAAATGTCCTAAGCGATGCGTAAAATATTGACCGTAACCCGCTTCTCGAATAAAATTTCTGGCAACTTCATCAATTACAGAAAGTGGAACTCCTGGTTTTATAGCATTTTC